>JBCCDF010000164.1:0-6638 GCA_039030935.1 Pseudomonadota bacterium
CCTAAGCATCTCAAGGTCAAAGACGCGAGTGTGCAGCTGAAGTCTGAATTCGAGACCTTCTGCGGCCCGTCAGCGCGCTACTGTCCTGCCGGTGTTTATGAGTGGGTTGAAGAGGAAGGCGAAGAGCCAAAATTCCAAATCAACTCGCAGAACTGCATTCACTGTAAGACATGCGATATCAAAGACCCTAACCAAAATATCAATTGGGTTACGCCTGAAGGAGGCGGTGGCCCAGCCTATCCAAATACCTAAAGGCTGGTCTATCTCTCAACATGTGGGTTAAATTGGATCGTCGGAATTTGCGGGGATCTTTAATTGCGTGAATACATTTTCAAACCAGCTTTGATGCGCCGCGAGACGTCGTGGATGATCCGCGACGGACATTTGCTAAAGCGAGGTGCAGACCAAGCTCTTAACCTATCGGAGGTTACGAGCGCCGCGTGGGGTGACATGACTTATCGCGGCACACGTAATGCATGGCTTCACCTGACCGGGCCTGATGGCGTTATAAAGATCGAATGCAACGATGCCGGTGTCGGGCCTGACCGCCATGTATTTTTAGAGCTTTGCCACAGGGTTTGTGAGGTCCTATCTGAGCGATGTCCTGATTTACCTATTCGCCAAGGCGGAGGACACGCTCTGCGGTGGTCAATGTTCCTGATTGGTATTCTGGCCGCGCTCGTTGGCATTTTTTTCTTTTGGGCAGGGGTTAGCGGGAATGTTCGTCAGGCCGAAGTGACAGTGATCCTACTTGGCGCATTTATGATGATTGCTTTCGGTTATGTCGCATGGGTTTTCGCGCCTTGGCAGCCGGTAAAATCGCTATCTCCAAGCGAGATGGCGCTATATTTCGACGCTCTGACCACGCCGATGGATCGACCAGAGCGCGATCCCTGAGAGACAGAGGCCCCAGAAGACGAAGAAGGGCGCGTCGCCTCCAGATTTAGCAGCGATGACAGCGGCGACGGCGCAGACGGTGCTTAGTCCCCAGTAAAGAAAGCTCGTTTCGATATGGCTCCAACCAGATAGGCGCAGCTTTTGATAGGCGTGATCAAGATGCGGTTTCAGCCAAGGCCGACCGTGCTTAGCGCGCCAGATCAAAGTCATCAGAACATCTATGAGAAACGGCAAGGCAAGCGTTGCGACCGTCCAGACCTGAAGGCCAGAGACAAGCCCTAGGCTGGCAAATAATGCGCCTAGACCGAGCGAGCCAGCGTCGCCTGCGTAAAGCTTGCCGCGCAGATTATGGATTAGGAAGCCAATAATGGCGCCTAGAAGGGTCAGCCAAACCGCTAGTAATGGAAAACTCCCTTCAATCGTTCCAATGTAGGCGAGGCCTGTAAGCATCACGGCTAAGGAACCGATCGCTAGCCCATTCGCGCCATCCATGAAATTCGCGGAATTTGTGAACACAAGTAACCAAGCGATGCTGCCGATAATCAGAATTGCGTCCATTGTGACACTGCCAAACGGGCTTTGTAACGTCTCAGGATATAACCCAAAATATGCGGCGGCTACGCATCCTGCTAGCATTAGTACAAGCTTGGGAAGAGAAGGAAGCGTTAGAAAATCGTCGCCTAAACCCACCAAAAACATCGTTCCCGTCAGGACGATCAACGGGAAGTGAAAGGTTATGACAGGCCCATCGACGAAAAAAATTGCTAGCGGCGCCATTGCTGTCAGGCTGCCTAGCATTGCCACGCCGCCAAGTCTCGAAACAGGTTCAGCTTGGCGTTTACGATTGCCGTCAGGAACATCGTTCACATCGAGTCTTCTGACAAGGTGGCCGAATACGAGACTGAATGCCGTTGATAAAGCGACCAAGCAAAACAGCGCCAAAGTTACAATAGCGTAGTTTTGCCAAACAAAGGCCGGGTCTAGCTTCATCACCCAGCTCCCAAAAGAGTCGCGCGGACCCACCAGTCCGGTTCGGCGGCTCGAACGATTTTAGCCCCGCGCTCGGCCTGTTCCATTGACGAGAAGAGTGCATAGCACGTCTCGCCCGAACCGCTCATACGGATCAAGCGCGTGTCTGGGACGCTCTCCAAGGTCCGCAAGACGCGCTCAACCCATGGGGTTACGCGCTGCGCTGCTTCTTGAAGGCTGTTTGTTGTTTCTCTCGCGATCCAGTCAATCAAGTCTTCAAGTGGGGTTCGCTGAGGCGTTCCAGTGGGATGATCGGGAATATCGGTCGGTGGGTTATTATCGTACGCTTTGAAGACCGCTGGTGTTGGGCAAATGTGGCGTGAGTTTACCAGAATAGCGGGTATATGCGGGAGGTTTGGAAGAGGGGTGAAAATCTCACCCTCTCCCGCCATCAAGCCTGGTGATCCAATCAGGCATGCGAGAACATCACCGCCGAGCCTCGGTGAAACTTCTTTTGCAGCGATCAGAGCAGTTTCGCCGCCATGAGCGCGGGCGATTAGTCTTAGTGCTGCCCCGGCATCCGCCGAGCCGCCTCCAATTCCCGCTGCGCATGGCAGATGCTTCTCAAGCCGGAAGGCGAGTTTCGGCGCATCTCCGCTTAGCGCTGTGTCCATCGCCCTAGCGGCTTGTAAAATGAGATTATCTCGCGCCGGCCCCGATTGGTCAGCGTAAGGACCGTCAACCGCAAGGCTAAAGTGCGTTGAGGCGCGTGCGGTGAGTTTGTCTGCGGCCGCATCATCAGCGAATGTTACGAGCGACACTAGGTCATGGCGGCCATTGTCTTTTGGGGGACCAACATGCAGTGAGAGATTGACCTTAGCAGGAGCCGTTTCGCTGAGTAGAGACATTATAGACTGGTGTTGGTGTTTTGCGGTGTTTTAGTGGTCTGTTCACCGCGCAATTTGCTTTCGATGGCTGCGTATTCAGGCGCCTCTTGATCAAGATATTGAAGCGCTCGCGTCCATTGATATCCAGCCTCGGTGTATCGTCCAACTTGCCAGTAGACGTCGCCAAGATGATCCAGAATGACCGGATCTTGTGGTCTTTTTTCAATCGCGCGTTCGAGATAAAATACGGCGCGGTCATACTTTCCAAGCTTATAATTTGCCCAACCGAGACTATCCAGAATTGCACCACTCGATGGCTCCAATCGCAGAGCGGTTTGTATTAACTGAAGGCCTTCTTCGAGATTCTCTCCGCGATCAATCCAGCTGTAACCAAGATAGTTTAAAAGATTTGAGTCTTCCGGATTAAGACCAAGGGCTGTTTCAAGGTCATTTTCCGCGGGTGGCCACTTGCCTTGTCGTTCGCGCACCGCCCCGCGGGCGAAGAAAAGTCGCCAATCATAAACGCCACTCTCTTCATCGGCTGCTATGATATCTGTTAGGACTTGCTCAGCTTCGCCATCCCGTCCGAGGGATTGATACAGGTCCGCGAGTTGAATACGAATATTTCGATCATTTGTGCGTTCTAAGGTCGATTGTGCAAGTGAAAGCGCTTCTGCGTCTTGCCCTTTACGGCGCAAGACCCAAGCCAACTGTCCTTGCGCGCTGGTATGATAAATTGAGCTTTCCCGGATAGAACGCAGGAGCTGTTCGGCATCGTCGAAGCGATTTGCGCGATCAAGCGCTTTTGCTGACAGCGTCCGCGCAGCATCAAGTTTGGGGTCCAGTTCCAAAGCCAGCGCAAAATAGACCGCTGGAAGGTCTGAAGTCGACTGATCCGCGAGCGCAGCTGTAGCAGCATAGATCGCAAGTGCTGCCCCCTGTCTTATCGTCAGATCAGTGGCCTCCACGGATTGTCCTGCTTTGAGTTCAAGCTCTAACTGCGTCAAGGCAGGATGACGGCCAACTTCATCACGAAACTTGGTGAGGCGGAGGAGGGCTTTATCTGGATCACCCGTACGAGCCAGCCCACGCGCCTCTGCTTCGACCGCAAGCGCAATTCGTGTGTCTTTGTTCCAAAGCGCCTCAAATAAAGCCAGCGCTTCGTCTGTCTTTCCAGCGTTCATGAGCAACACGCCAGACATTGCGGCCGCAACAGATGACAGAACCGGATCATCCTGTCCGGCCATAGTTTGAAGTTTGGTTGCACCTTCGGGGTCTGCTTCAGACGCTGACCATGCAAGGAGGCTTTGCGCGAGAACGTGATGAAATGGACTTCGCCATGGGCCTTGAAGATAGGTCTCTGCCTCGGCTGACCTCCGTGATGCCAGACGGTCGACAGCTAATGTCAGTCTTGTGAGGTCAGCATCTGCCAGCACAGCTGGTTCTATTCTCGAAGCTTTCGCTGCGGCTGTGTCAAAGTCATCAATTAAGAGCGACGCAAATACAGCTCTTTCAGCGAGTGCTGCGTCCGTCGCTGATCTTCGAATGAGGTCAGCATAACTCTGTGACGCCGTAATTGGGTCACCCGTAAGCTCAGCATATCGGGCAATCGTGAAGCGTGAATAGTCGTTCGATTCCAACTCTACGCGCGTTTGATGTTGTGCCCGTGCAATCGCTTCCAGTGGTCCAATTGCCGTCGGGCTGTTCGCACAGGCTGTGATAAGACCGAAACTGGTCAGAAAGAAAAGAGCGCGACGCATTCATTCTTCTTTTCAGTATCCGTGGGTCTGAGCAAGCCCGCCCCTCAGTGCCGATTATCGATTATATATCTTCGCGATCGACTTCTGCTTCATCGCTGATTGAAAGATCGGGAAGGGGCTGTCGCTCAGGAGGTGGACCTGAAATACCATTTGCGAGCTTCTCTTCGATAATCTTGCGCTCATCCGATGGCGGAAATTCATTTAGGGCATTGCTCCAAGCCGATTTTGCCTCGTCTTTTCGACCAAGATGCCAATATACGTCGCCGAGATGATCTTCGACTTCCCAATGGCGCTGTGGCAGAAGTTCTCGTCGGCTTATCTCAAGATAGCGCAAAGCGCCTTCCAAATCGCCGAGCTTATAGCGGACCCAACCGAAACTGTCGGCGATGTAGCTATCCCTGGGAGCAAGAGCGGAGGCTCTGGCAAGCACCTTATAGGCTTCTTCCAAGCGGTCAGTATGGAGAACTAAATAGTAGCCGAGCGAATTCAGCATGTAGGGGTCATTCGGACGCCCAAGGGCTTCTGTCCTTAGGATCAAGAGACCTTCATCAATTTGTCCTGCATCTGCCAGCGCGCTGGCTAACGTCATCCGGCGGTCATGCGTGTCTTCAATGGCATGAGCGGCTCGCGCCTCAACCAAAGCTCTCTCATGATCACCAAATTGAGAATAGACACCGCCGGCCATGGCATGTGCGCTGGCTTTTTCTGCATCCGAACGCGCGAGTGTGGGAAGACGATCTGCGAGTGGCAACGCGCGAGCTTCGTTTTTCTTTAATGCGTAAATACGCATCACTGAGACAGATGTGCCAAATTCTTCGTCCGCATCAGCGAGTTCAATCGCTTCGGTTAAAGCGGCGTCGGCTTTTGGAAAGTCATCTAGGCGCAGATATGTCGACGCTTCAGCAAGCTTTAGTGAAGCGGTCGGCTCCGGCGCAGAATTCAAGACATGCAGCGCGCCCTCAAATAGATTTTCGTCATAAAGATCGTTGAAGACGGTGAGGCGCAGATCTTCATGAGTGGGGTCGATGACAAGGCCAAGCTGATCGAACATGCCCTTGTCGGAATCATATCCCCTCTCTAGCGTCCCTGCGAAAGAATTATTCAATATCTTTTGGAAATAGATGGCGAGCGAATAATCAGAAAGAGCCTGCGCGTATGCCCGCTCAACTGTTAGGGGGTCATCATCAAGTCCGCGACCTGTTCTAAGAGACTCGATGCTTGCCTGGTAGCGCACCGTTTCCTCAGGTTCCGCGGCCGCTAGGCGCTCATAAAGGGTAACCGCGTCTTCCAATCGGTCCATGTCTCTCAAAAGAAGAGCTTGGCGGGCGATAACGGTCTGAACGTGCATGTAGATGAGGCCCTGCGGGTCAAACTCATGCTCAGGGGCTGTGATCGTGTTAGGCGTCAACGCTTCATATACGGCAAGGGCTTGGTCTTGACGCCCGAGTGAATCCAATAGCGCTGCGAGTGACAAGTCGCCTGTCATGCCTGGAAGTCGTGATGTTACACGCCTGTGAGCTGTAATCGCGGCGTCTGCATCGCCTTGCAGTGCGAGTGTCCACGCCTTCAAGAACCCAAAAACCGCATCGACCTCTTGACCGTCTCCGCCCGGCTCCAGTGCAGCAAGCGCTGCTTCGTAATCTTGTTGTGAGGCAGCATCTATCGAGACAACGAGGGGGGCCAGTCTATTAGGTGGCCCCTCACTGGACGTACTTTCTTTAATGGATGTGATGAACGCACCAATATCGCCATCACGCAGGGCTTCTTGCGGGCTATCGTAATTTTTGGTGCTAATCCTTTCAATGACTTCGCCGCGCACTGGAATAAGCTGACTAGTATCGGCTTTCGCCTCGGGAAGGTTGGGCGTGGTATCTGCTGCTGCATTCGCTGCGAGAGATAGAGCCGCGAAGCTGGACATCATAATGTTGAGGTGGCGCATAGTTTTTTATCCTACGATCATCACTGTAATGTGTAGGGTACCGCAGAATTATGTCTAGAGTGCGCCCGATTGATGGGTCATTTGTTGCTCTCAGTGAGCACGGTTTACACAGAAGTCAGCCAAATCTGAAAGCGCTGCTGTCCACTCTGATTGTGGAACCGACTTGAGTGCGGTCTTGGCAAGCTC
>JBCCDF010000165.1:0-6524 GCA_039030935.1 Pseudomonadota bacterium
ATAGGCTGGACCCATGCGGAATTCGCGACTGTCTGGCACGCCCGCCAGATTGCGTTCGACATTGCCTTTTCGGATCGCGTCGAGGACATCACCCGTGCAGACATAAAAGTTCCACGGCTGTGAGTTCAGCGAGGTTGGCGCGCGCATGGCAGTCTCTAGAATCTCGCGGATGAGCGTTTTCGGCACTGGCTTATCCAGATAGCCCCGAATGCTGCGCCGTGTTTTGACGACCTCTGAATACTCCATGTTCTGCCTCCGATGTTTTGTGTCGCGTCCAGCTAAAGCGCTTTCCCTTACGGCGTCCAAGCGCTGACTTGACGCGATTGCCTCAGCGCCCCCAAAAGACTTGGATGGACTCTCTTTATCCTCTGGCCGAACGCGTTGGCGAACGGCTTCTTGAACGCGGCGAAACGCTTGGCATCTCGGAAAGCTCCTCTGGTGGGCTGATTTCAGCCGCGTTGCTGTCCGTGGCAGGGGCGTCCCAATGGTATCGTGGGGCAGGTGTGATTTACACGCCGAATGGGTTCTACGGTCTTATGGGACTTGAGCGCGACGACATAAAAGGCATGCGCTCTTCGACCGAACCGTACGCTGCGTTCATGGCAGGTCGTATTCGACAGAAACTTCGCACGGATTGGGGCCTGAGCGAAACCGGAGCCGCCGGGCCGTCTGGAAACCCTTATGGTGACGCGGCGGGGCATACGTGTACGGCCGTCGTCGGTGCGGATGTCAGGTCCAGTCGCACGCTTGAGACGGGTTTAAGCGATCGGCGAGAGAATATGATTTTGTTCGCTGAAGACGCGATGCGTCATCTTTTGGAGGTTTTGGGGTGATCGCTGCGGTTCTAGCTGCCAGCGTTATCCATTGCACCGCCAACTTTGTTCGAGACATTTTCCCACTGGGCTTGAGTCGAGCCACCCGTTGCAGCAAGGGCCCCGACGAGGGCGAGAACCATCAGCGCGAGCAGCAAGCCATATTCAACAGCCGTTGCCCCATCCTCATTCGTCTTGAGGCTCTTTGACGTGCGCTTCGTCTGCTCTGGCATTGGTGCTTCGCCCTATTAGTTCGTCGAACAGAGGAACGTCTGCCGCAGGTGCGGGATAATCGTGAAGTCTGGCAATATCAGCCCACTCCAACGTCTGCCCCTCCACCGGCGTAAGCGAACCCTGCCAAGTGTGTAGTTCGTAGAGTGGCATCAAAAGGTGAAAATCTTCGTAAGAATGACTTGCAAATGTTATTGGTTTCAAGTCACTCGCCTTGCATTCGATCTGAAGTTCCTCATACAATTCGCGAACAAGGGCGGCTTCCGGACTTTCGCCGGGATCGATTTTGCCGCCGGGAAACTCCCACAAGCCAGCCATTTTCTTACCTTCGGGGCGCTTTGCCAGAAGGACTTGTCCCTGTTTGTTGAAGAGGGCTGCGGCGACCACGAGGACGACCTTCGTCATGTCCTGTAAGCTCCGTTGATGTCGATATAGGCATGGGTCAGATCGCATGTGTAGACCGTTGCTTGCCCCGCGCCTTCGCCGACTTGAACGCGGATGGTGATCTCTGACTTGGCGCATTCAGCGCTTGCGGTGGCTTCATCATAACTCTCAGCGCGCGCGCCTTGCTCAGCGACGAGTGTGTCGCCAAACCAGATTTTCAGGGCGGTCTGGTCGATGGGCAGGCCAGATTTCCCAAGTGCCATGATCACCCTTCCCCAATTTGCGTCACCGGCTGCGAGTGCTGTTTTCATAAGGGGTGAGTTGGCAATGTCGGCGCAGAGGTGGTGGGCTATGTCGTCATCAGGAGCGCCCTCCACTGTGATCGTAATGAACTTACTGGCTCCCTCACCGTCTTTCACGATCTGGATGGCGAGGTCGCGGCAGACCTGATTGAGGGCCTTAGCGAAGGCCGACGCTCGAGGGTCGTCCATTGTCGAGATGATAGGCGCATCGGATTGACCGGTGGCGAAGACCATAAGCGTGTCCGAAGTGGAGGTATCGCTATCAACGGTGATGGCGTTGAAGCTTGTCTTCACAGCTGCCTTGAGGAGCGCATCGAGGACAGGCTGTGAGATCGCAGCGTCGGTGAAGACGTAGGCCAGCATTGTGGCCATGTTTGGCGCGATCATGCCCGAGCCTTTCGCGATCCCTGACAAGCTAACGGTTTGGCCGTCAATTTCGCAGGTTGCAAAAGCGCCTTTGGGGTACGTGTCCGTTGTCATGAAGGCCCGGGCGCAGGCCTCCCAATCGGGTGGGCCAAGGCGTGCCGCCATATCAGGAACGACTGATCCGACATAGTTTGGATCGGGTAGCGGTTCGCCAATGACCCCGGTTGCGGCGAGGAAACATTGGTCGATTGGGACGTTAAGGGCGTCTACCATGGCTCGCAGCGTGTGGTCGTTTTTCTCTTTGCCTTTCGGGCCGGTGAAGGCGTTGGAGTTCCCGGAGTTGACCACCAGCGCCCGCGCTTGACCTAGGCCGGACGCTAAAGCTTCGCGGCACCATTGGACATCTGCTGACGCCGTCGAGGACTGAGTAAACACACCAGCGCAGACCGTGTTGGGTGGAAAACTGAACAGGAAGACATCGTCGCGGTCCAAACCACTGGCAGCGTAAAAGCCACGTGATGCGGTGATAGCTTCTATCCCGTCAACGACCGGTAGTTCCGGGAAAGTGTCTGGCGCAAAGGGGGAGGGTTTAAGCTTCATTGCGTGCCCTCAGAGGCATCATCCGAAGAGGAATCCTGTGGCCGTTCGGGGGTTTGACCCCGCTGTTGGATCTCAGCTTCGGCGCGCAATTCGCGCAGGATTTCGCTGATCTCTGTAAACGTCAGGAAAGTTATGATCTCTGGGCGCATTTCCTCTTTGGTTTTGGGGGGACGGGTGCGGCGCTCTTCAACTTTGATTACGTGCCAGCCCTGCTCGGATTCGAAAGGTCCTCCGATATTACCGGTTTCGGTATCACCGATTTGTTCCGGGAAGGGCGGGATCATTTCATTCGGGGCGACCCAGCCGAAGGAGCCACCGTCTAAACGTGTTCGAACATCGTCTGAACGCTCAAAGGCAAGCTCTGTGAAGTCTGCGCCTCTTTCGAGTTCGGCATAGATTTCGTCTGCAGCCCCTTCTGTCTCTGACAAGATGTGGCGAAGGCGAACCTCATCATCGAGCTGCTGAAGGCGGACCTGCTCAGCATACATCGCATCGATTGCTGTATCCGTCACTTCGCTCGCGACGAGATTTTCGACCAGAATGTTGCCCAGAATGCGTTCTTGTGCGGCCTCCAGTCTGCGGCGAGCGTCAGGGGATTGGTCGAGGCCGCGGCGCAGGGCTTCCTGAGCCAGCAAACGCTGGTCGATGAGCTCGTCCAACACCTGTTTAAAATCAGGATTGTTCGGGTCAAACTGCGTTCCCGCCTCAATCCGTCCTTGAGCGATGGCTTCAAGTTCGACATCGCTGATATAAATCGGCTCTCCATTCACAAGCGCGGCTGTTGCCGCGTCCACTGTGCGAATGCTGTTCAATGTGGACCGCTCACGCTCGCAGGCGGTGATTGTGAGCATCAGGCTCGAAAATAGAGCGACAATGATCGTGTTTCTTGCGAATGTGTTCATGCAACGATGTCCTCAGTGGCACAGTGTTAATTGACACGTTAGAATGGCGTTCTTAAGTCCAAGCTTATACCGGGTCGAGAGGTCTCTTGCGTCTCTGCGGCTTTGCACACGCCCTGTTCATGCTTTTTGGTTAAGGGCGACATGATAACGACAAAATAAGTGGTTGACCTGTTTCCATGTTAAAGTTTGCCCAGAAGATGTTTGGCTCGGCTAATGATCGCTTGCTCAAGCCAATGCAGCGCCGTGTGACGAAGATTAATGCGCTTGAGCCTGAAATCGAAAAGCTGTCAGATGAAGCCCTTCGCGGCAAGACGGAAGAGTTCCGTCGTCGCTTGAAAGATGGCGAGACGCTAGACGAGATTCTGGAAGAAGCTTTTGCCGTCGTTCGCGAAGGCGGCAAGCGTGCGCTCGGCATGCGCCACTTTGATGTCCAGCTGATTGGCGGGATGATCCTGCATCAGGGGTCTATCGCTGAGATGCGCACCGGTGAGGGTAAAACCCTTGTTGCAACGCTGCCGGTTTATTTGAACGCTTTGAGCGGTGAGGGCGTCCACGTCGTCACAGTGAACGACTATCTCGCAAAGCGTGATGCGGAGTGGATGGGCGAGCTTTATGGCTTCCTCGGCATGACAACGGGCGTCATCGTCCAAGGCCTCAAAGATGATGAGCGCCGTGCTGCCTATGTCTGTGACATTACTTACGGCACCAATAATGAGTACGGCTTTGATTATCTGCGCGATAATATGAAGTACTCACTGGGCCAGATGGTGCAGCGTCGCCATGCCTATGCGATTGTCGATGAGGTTGACTCAATCCTGATCGATGAAGCGCGTACACCCCTAATTATCTCCGGTCCAACCGATGATCGCTCCGAGCTTTACCGCACGATTGATCGTCTGATCCCAACCCTGGCCGACGAGCATGTCGATCTCGATGAAAAGATGAAATCTGTGGTCTTCACTGAAGAGGGCCTCGAATACATGGAGGAGCTGCTGGAGAAAGAGGGCCTGATGGAAGGCTCACTCTGGGATCCAGCCAATGTCACCATCGTTCACCACTCTAATCAGGCCCTGAAAGCGCATAAGCTGTTCCAGCGCGACAAAGATTACATCGTCAAAGACAGCCAAGTGATGCTGATCGACGAATTTACAGGCCGGATGATGGAAGGCCGCCGCCTCTCTGAAGGCCTGCATCAGGCGATTGAGGCGAAAGAGAACGTCGACATTAAGCCTGAGAACCAAACGCTGGCGTCGATCACCTTCCAGAATTATTTCCGCTTGTATGAGAAGCTTGCCGGGATGACCGGAACCGCGATGACAGAGGCGGGCGAGTTTGCCGATATTTACAGTCTTGCCTGTTTTGAGCTGCCAACAAATAAGCCGATCCAGCGCATCGATGAAGATGATGTCGTCTACCGCTTTGCGTCGGCCAAATACAAAGACATTGTCGAAGAAGTGCGTGAGGCGCGCGCGAAGGGGCAGCCTGTCCTGCTCGGCACAGCCTCAATTGAGAAATCTGAGATCGTTTCGACCTATCTGACAGCGGCGAAAATTCCGCATAAAGTCCTGAATGCGCGCCATCACGAGCAAGAGGCCCAGATTGTTGCTGATGCGGGTGTCCCGGGCGCGATCACAGTTGCCACCAATATGGCGGGTCGTGGAACCGATATTCAGCTGGGCGGTAACCTCGACATGCGCCTCGCCACCGCGATTGAGGAACACACTGCCAAGAAGGGCAGTGAGCCGAGTGAAGGCCAGATTGCGATGATGCGCGATCAGCTGAAGGCTGAAATTGAAGTTGCGAAACAGAAGGCGCTGGCCGCGGGCGGGCTTTACGTCCTCGGCACTGAGCGTCATGAGAGCCGCCGGATCGACAATCAGCTGCGCGGCCGGACGGGTCGTCAGGGGGATCCGGGCAAGTCGAAATTCTACATCTCAGTCGAAGATGATTTGATGCGCGTCTTTGCGGCTGAGCGTCTGAACTCGATCATGAAAGGCCTCGGCATCAAGGATGATGAGGGGATTACCCACCCGTGGATGAATAAGGCGATTGAGACGTCTCAAAAAAAGATCGAGCAGCGCAATTTTGAAATCCGCAAAAACGTTCTTCAGTATGACGACGTCATCAATGACCAGCGCAAAGTGATCTTCGAACAGCGCATTGACTTCATGCACGCTGAAAGCGTTGCCGATGAAGTCGCGGATATGCGCGATCAACTGATCGATGATCTGGTTGACCTGCACATGCCTGAAAAAGCCTATGCCGAGCAGTGGGATGTTGCGGGCATGAGCGAAAAAATGCGCGAACTGATGGGCCTCGACCTGCCGCTTGCGGACTGGGCCGCAGAAGAGGGTGTTGCCAATGCTGAGATCGCTGAACGCGTCAGCACAGCCGCCACCACAGCCTATGAAGAGAAGGTGGAGCGCAGTGGCGCGGAAGCCTTCCGCTCAGTTGAGAAGCAAATCCTGCTTCAGGTTATGGACCGTCGCTGGCAGCAGCATTTGCAGCAGATTGACCAGCTTCGCTCTGTGATCCACCTGCGCTCATATGGGCAGCGCAATCCGCTGAACGAGTTCAAGGAAGAGGCCTTCAAGCTGTTCTATGACTTGCTGGCTGACCTGCGTACTGATGTGACACGCTTCCTGATGAAGGCGGAAATCCAGCCGCCTCAACCGCAAGATGCCCCGCAAGCGCCTGCGCAACGGCCGACGCCTGATCCTGCGGCCCGGCCTGTCGATCTGGGTCGCGCTCAGGCCTTGAGTGCGCCGCAAGGCGTTGTTGATCCGAGACCGAAAGCAAGCGCGCCGCCAGCGACAAACGTAGCAAGCAAAACGCCCCGCAATGCGCCATGCCCATGCGGCTCAGGCAAGAAGTACAAGCATTGCCACGGCTCACTTTTGGTTGCTAGCCAGAAGGCTTAGGGACAA
>JBCCDF010000166.1:0-6512 GCA_039030935.1 Pseudomonadota bacterium
AGATTAAGCTCGATAAAGTCGCTGAACGCGCTCCAGCTTTGAGTGTCGGCGAGTTCGCGGTAACGGTCTGATCCAAAGACAGTCCAAGCGTGCGGTGCGCCGGAATAGATTTCGAGCTGATAGGGGACGTTTGCAGCTTCGAGCTGATCAGCGAGCGCGGCGGCATCGCTGTTCGGAATGCCCGCATCTGCGCCACCATGCAGGATCAGGATCGGCGCTTTAGTGGCGTCATAATTTGCACCCTCGGGCGAAGTGAGGCCACCGTGGAAGGTGGCGAAGCCGGCAATGTCTTCGCCTTCACCGGAGCGGGCGAGGTCCAGCGTTGCGCCGCCGCCAAAGCAGTACCCCATAATAACCGCGTCGGTTTCCCCTGACTGCTCACGCCCGACGTCGAGACTGCCGAGAATGCGCGCGCGCATGGTCTCGCGGTCGGTGTAGAGCTTGCGGACCTCGGTCATTTTCTTCTCGCGCTCTTGGGGACGGTTGCCTTTGCCGTAAATGTCGATGGCGAAGGCGTCATAACCTTGATCGGCCAACATCTCTGCGCGGGTACGCTCATAATCATCAAGGCCGTCCCAATCGTGGATGATGATGACGAGGCCTTTGGAGTCGCGCGTGGCTTCAGCGAGGTAGCCTTCATACTCCGCGCCATCGACGGTGTAGGTGATGTCGCCGCCCGCGCTCGCTAAGGGAGTGAGGAGGGCAGTAGCGGTTAGGGCGGCGGTGATGTGAGGCAGGCGGGGCATGAGCAGGGTCCTTTGAGTTGCGCTTTAATCGGTTGTGCTTCCCCTTTGTAGTACAATCGAAGCGATCATGCCAGCCACAGCCGTGGCAAAGGCGATGCCGATCAGGATCGTCAGAAATCCGAGGTCGAAATTGCCGGAATTGGCGTCGGCGGGGGTAAAGACTTTGCCGAAAAAGCTGCCATAGAGCATACCTGCATTCGTGCCCCATGCGGCGGTGAAGAAAGCACGGCGATGGAAGGTGTCTTTTGAGATCAAGATGGCGGCAACGATCAGCATTGTGCCCATGATCATGTCATCCATCCAGAACATGACCGGACGCCCTACACCCCACGAGCGGTACGCCTCGCCGATGATGAGGGAGAGGCCGAGAGCTATGGCGATGAAGCGGAGGAGGGGCATGGGACGGATCGTTCTATTGATTTAGAGCTGCCTTTATCGCCCGCGCTGTGACCTCTTGCTGCGCGTTGTAGCGGGGGCGGGTGGCGGTGAGGATGTCTGCCGGAGCAGTGCTGGGATGGCCGCTATTGAAGGGGGGCTGGGGGTTGTATTCGAATCCAAGCTGGAAGGCTTGCGCGGCATCTTCGCCGTGCAGGGCGGCGATCAGGGTGAGCGCGAAATCGATGCCTGCGGTGACGCCGCCGCCTGTGAACGTATTGCCATCGCGGACGACGCGGCCTTGCGTGTAGCTCGCGCCGCAGAGCGCGAGCAGATCTGTATAGGCCCAATGGGTGGTGGCGTTCTTGCCTTTTAAAAGACCCGCGGCGCCGAGGATCAGCGCGCCTGTGCAGACCGAGGTCACATACTCCGCCTTAGCGCCTTGGTCGCGCACAAAGCCGAGCGTCTCGCTGTCGGAGATGGCGTCTGCCGTGCCGAAGCCGCCGGGGACACAGATCAGATCAAGCTGCGGCGCCCCATCAAAGCTGTGGGTCGGCAGGACGGTCAGCGCACCATCGGTTGTCAGCGGGCCTTTATCTTTGGCGAGGACCAGCGTTTCGGTGTCCGGCATACGCTGTAGGAGTTGCAGCGGGCCGGTAAAGTCGAGCTGTGTGACGTTTGGAAAGAGGATGAAGCCAAGTTTCATGAGAGCGCCTTTTTGCGGGCATGATAGGTGAACGCCATCGCGATACAATGACGAAGCGGTTCTGTCGGAAGTGGCGCATCGAGAGGCAGGCGAACCTCGCGATTGCCGATAAATGTCAATGTGTCTTCATACCGGGTGCGCCAGTCTTCGATCAGCGGTTTGATCTCAGGCAGGCTGTTGGCCGTTTCGAGAATGAGTTCGCGAAGGGACTGCCACGTCTGCCGCGCTTTCGGGGGATAGGCATCAACGACATGCATAACCTCGGCGGGTGGTTGTTTAGTATGGACCATACAAATTGTTGCTCCTCCACTCTTCTGACTTGTACCTTTTGGAGGTCTTCGCGTCTATGGAAGGGGTCTGCCATCGCGGCCTATGCCTGCGAGACTTCAAATGGCCTTGGGGAGCGGCTCAGCCATGCCGCAACAGAACAGGTGACTGTGGTGACGGCGGACCGTGCTCAAAGGTCTTGGGGTTTTATTGTGTCGCGTCGAGTTCTGTTATTGCGGCCTCCCAACGCTTAACACTGATGTTGCGGCTGAACCCGCTGTCTGAATGAGCTCGTCGGTCGCGATTGGACATTTTCGATGTGTCGACGGCTCTGTAAGCGGCCTTGTAATCGCTCAGATATCGGGAAAGAAGCGGGACGATGATGCGGGCTTGCGCGTCTAGTTCGAGCTTCTTGGCCTGCATTTCGAGCGTATCGAATATTTCGCCGGGTGCTGCGGGCACAGTGTATCCCACGATATCGGTGCCGAACATGCTCATCCCGACGGTCTCTCTCTTCCAGTCGGTGAGGCGGATAAGGTCACCGCCATAGCTATTTGCGAGCGCCCAGCTGATCTCTAATTTGCCTGCCGGACAGGCTTTGTGTAGCGCGTTCAGACGGGTCCTGATCAGGGTGTGGCGATCTCTGATGTCCTGCGCGCCAGCAACCTTTCCCCAGAAAAGGAGTTCATCATCCAGTCGCTTTGTGGATGTCGCCAGCGCAAACGGGCAATCCACGTCCTCAATACCAAGGACGAGAGGGTGGGTGGTTTCATTTTGCCAAAGTCGGACAAACCCAGGAAGAACGGCGTCTTTGTAAATCCGGCTGGCATAATTGTAGCCGTAGAAGTCCTGGCTTGAGCCGTCGAGTGCTGTCACGGTGACGCTCGGCGGACTGTCTTTCCAAGCGATATCATTTTGAGCGACCGCACGATGCGTTAGCGTCAAGTATTGACTAAAGCTCTCAACGTCTTGGGTGGCGTTTAGAACAGATGACATCAGGAGCGCCGCAAGTGCCTGCGCGTGGGCGCGGTTTTGGCAAGTGTCGATGGCTAATCTGGCGAGATCTAGGACGGGGGTAATTTCGCTTTGCTGTCCAGCTTCAATGGTTTGAGCCATGGTGAAGAGCTGCTGCTCGATATCAGCGGGGCAGACAGGTTCGCTCTGTGCCCGAACCAAGGGTTGTGTTGACAGCAAGGTCAACGCGATAAGCACTAAGCGTATGATGTATATCTTCATCACTTGATCATAGTCATAATTGATTTCGGTGATATCCCCCCAGAGGGTGAAGAGTTGCGTTGACCCTCCTTCGAAATAACGATCTATCTTTGCCAAAAGGGAGGTTTAGCCATGTCATCTATCGAAGCGGTTGTTCTTTATAGCGGTCTGTTTGTATTCTTGTTTTTAGCCTTGAAGCTGAATGCGGGGCGGGTGCGCGTCGCGACCAAGGTGAATTTTGGCGAGGGCGGGAATGATCCTATGACGCAAGCGATGCGGGTTCAGGGCAACGCTGTCGAGGATGTGCCGATCACGCTGTTGGGGCTGTACGGGCTTGCGGCTTTGTCAGCGCCTGTGATGCTGATCCATATTCTGGGCGCAGGGTTCCTCGTCTGCCGGATTGCACATGCCGTAACGCTTGGCAGCGGGACTGGCTCAGGCTTGGGCCGCATGATCGGAACGATTGGAACGTTGCTGGTCATGCTTGTGACGGGCGGTGCTGCGGTCTGGCTCGCGGTCTTTTAACAGCACATGCTGAAGGCGGATGATCTGTGTGCCCCGATGCAATTCGGGGAAATCAGTCTGACGCCATTCAATGAACGCGATAAGGACGGACTCAAAGCCGCTGCCAATGATGCAGAGACGTGGCGGTGGTTCACCTATCGCGCAGATGACGCGTACTTTGATACGCTATTCTGGCCAAACTTCGTGGCGCATCACAAGCCACCAGAGGAGTGTCACTTTGTTGTGCATTTTGAGGGTGAGATTGTTGGGGCGACATGCCTCCTCGCGGTGAGTGAACAACACAAGCGTTTGGAAATTGGAGGGACATGGTATCGCGGCGATCAGCGCGGCGGTGTGGTCAATCCGGTTTGCAAGCTGCTTATGATTGAGCGCGCCTTTGAGTGTGGGATGCAACGCGTTGAGCTGAAGACAGACAGCGAGAATAAGCGCTCCCGCGCGGCGATTGAGAAATTGGGCGCCCTCTATGAAGGCACGCTGCGTCGTCACATGGTCCTGCATGATGGGACACCGCGTGACACGGTCTACTATTCCATTCTGGTCGAAGACTGGCCGCCACTTAGAGAGCGTTTGAAGGCACGAATTGAAGCACTGACTTAGAGCAGGCTGTTCGTCCTTTTTGTTATAGAACGGTCACTGGTCATCTTGTGGTGACTGTGATGAGGTTCAGACACAGGAGGTGAAATCTCTATGTCCGTCTCATCATTGATGTATCAAGATAAGCAAATGAGCGCCGCCGACGCGGCAGCATTAATCGCGTCGGGCGATCGCGTATCAATGGGCATGGCACTGGGCTGTCCGCCGGGTCTGCTGGCGGCCGTGTCTGAGCGGTTAGAAGCGGGGGTGCTTGAAGATCTTCATCTGTGGTATTTTCACTCTATGCCAGCCGCAGCCGAGACGGTTCTGCGCTATGAGCTGCTCGATCGGGTCACACCGCATTGTCTGTTCATGGGACCGATTGAGCGGGCCCTGATTGAGCGCGGCGAGGGTGATGGGCGTAAAGTGATCGACTTTGTACCGGTCGCATTTTCAGAAGCGCCCCGCCTATTTGAACGCCATGTGCCGCTAGATGTGGCAATCACAACGGTCTCACCGATGGATGCCCATGGCTATTTTTCTTTCGCGGCAAATAATGATTACATTTCGACGGCTGCCCGCATTGCCAATAAGACGATTGTAGAGGTCAACCCAAACCTGCCACGCGTGTTTGGCGACTCTATGATCCACATTAGCGAGATCGATGCGGTGATCGAGCATGATGTGCCTCTCTTCGAAATGCCGATGCGTGCGGCCAGCCCTGAAGAGGAGACCATTGGCGAGATCATTGCCGCTATGGTGCCCGATGGCGCGTGTTTGCAAATGGGGATTGGGGCGCTGCCGAATGTCGTTTGCGGGCATCTGACAGACCGGCATGACCTGGGCATCCATACAGAACTGCTCTCGCCCGGACTGGTGGACCTGATTGAAGCAGGTGCGGTGAGTAATCGACGCAAGGTGACCTTTCCGGGGCGGACAGTGTTTACGTTCGCGCTAGGCCATCAGCGCATGTATGATCTGATCGATGACAATCCGTCGGTAAACTCTCATCCAGTCAACATCGTGAATGATCCGCGTCATATCGCAAAGAATCCGGGTGTCGTGTCGATCAATGCAACACTGGAAGTCGATCTGACCGGGGCGTGCAATTCCGAAACTCTGGCCGGGCGGCAGTATAGTGGATCAGGGGGACAGCTTGATTTTGTCCGCGGGGCGCGGGCCTCGAAAGGCGGACGGTCGATCATCGCGACACGGTCTACGGCGAAGAGCGGAACGGTGTCTCGCATTGTGCCAGAGCCCACCGGTGCTGTGACGACGCCGCGTAATGATGTGGATACGGTGGTGACGGAGTATGGTGCAGTGCAATTGATTGGTTTGGGCGCAGAAGCGCGTGCGAAAGCGCTGATTGGCCTGGCTCATCCAGACCATCGAGATGACCTGACGGTTGCGGCGCAGCGTATGGGGTTGATTGGATGAATGTCTTAAAATCAGCACGTCTTGAAGAAAGTCCGCTGAAATAGGCCCTAAAGTAAACAGGTGACCCTTGATCCATTAACCCTTAGGCTTTTCAGGGGCTTAGCTGTTAACCTTAATGCAAACCCTGTGGGGCAATCTCCCTCTCGTCAGCCAAGGTGTTGGCGAGTGATGGTGGGTGTCCGGACCCGCAGCAAAAAGCAGGCCGGGCACCTCTCAAATTTTGGAGAGGACAAGCTGATGGCTTACTCAGATATGAATATGGATATTGCGCCGGAGACCGGCCTGTCCAATGAAACAGCAAGCGGCGAAGAGCTTTACCGCGTCGGGCTTGCCTATTCCGAAGGTGTTGATTGCGAACAGGACCTCGTAGCCGCTCATAAGTGGTTCAACCTGGCGGTTCTGAAAGGCTATGATGATGCCAAGATTTGCCGTGAAGAAATGGCAGACCTGTTGGAAAAAGAAGACATCAAAGCGGCACTTCAAGCGGCGCGCGCCTGGCTTCAACTGGCGAACTAAGACGCTTTTACGATTGTTCGTCGCATCAGAATGAGCGCGACAAAGATCGCGCAAGCGATGCCGATCGCTGCGGGAAACAGGGCTGTGGTCCAGGAATAGTTTTCCAGCGCGAGGACGACAAAGACGTTGCGCAGCGCGCCGATGGCAAAGAA
>JBCCDF010000167.1:0-6500 GCA_039030935.1 Pseudomonadota bacterium
GCGCCCGCGATCGAGGATAGCTCCTGATCAGCGCCTAATCCCAAAATCAGACCCGCCAAACTCGCCTAAGACCGGCCTCGCGGAATGCGGGCGCATGTCTGTTGTTTTGCCCGTCCCTGAGACGCTGCGCGTCAGACGGGCGAAGCGGGTTCCGGTCTGGCTTCGCCAGCCCATGAACCAAGCCGCAGGCGCTCACCCCCAATCAAGACAGGACAGAGATTTGGAGAGACACAATCAGCGCAGACATCAGATCAAGAGCACCCAGAGCCCTCAGCCTGGTTCATGCGCCCGAAGGGCGCGGAACCTGCTTCACGAGGCGTGCGCGAAGCGCTTAGCGCCTCGTCAAACAACTCAACCCGCTTCAACGCCTGTGCTGCGAAGCAGCTCAGCAGGCGTTTAAAAGGAGAGAGCTAAAACTTAAATCATATCCCGATAAGCAATTCTGACCCCATTCCGCGTTTCATGCGCAGCAACCAACTTTATCAACTCTGCCGCAACCGCCTCAGCTGTCGGTAGCGTGCTTTGATCCTCTCCGGGCATAGCATCTTTGCGCATCGTCGTCGCCGTTGCTCCCGGATCGAACAGATTGACCCGCAAGGAGAGTTTCTCAGTCTCTGCTGCATAGGCCTGAACGAGGGCTTCAAGACCGGCTTTTGACGCTTGATAAGGCCCCCAAAAGGCACGCGGACGAGGCACGACACCGGAGGTTAGAAACACGGCTCGCGGCGTGTCAGATCGTCTCAAAAGCGGGTCGAGCGCACGGATCAAACGCCAATTTGCGCTCAAATTAACATCAATTGTTTCATCAAAGGAGCGTTCTCCTGTCGCCTGTAACGGACCGAGTGTCCCAAGAATGCCAGCATTTGCGATAAGCCCGTCTATGCGCCCAAACTTACTGGCAATCGCTTGCCCCATTGGTTCGAAGGCGGCTTTGTCCTTCAGATCAAACGGGATCAAAGTCATCATCCCACCAAGGGCTTTGGCCTCATCATCGAGCTTTTCCAAGGCGGCTTTGGAGCGAGCCAGTGCAATCACATGGTTTTCCTGTGCCGCCAAAGCCAGAGCTGCTGCCCGCCCGATTCCTCGTGACGCGCCAGTAATAAGGATGATCCTTTTGTTCATGATCCGCCGATTATCGCGCTGGCTTAGCCTAGTCTAGAAGGGAAAGCTGCAAGTCTTCTTTACTGCTTTCATTCTGATCATGATCGATCAAGCGCGTTGGGTAGTGACCGGTGAAGCAATGATCGGCAAATTGAGGATAGGCAGGATCATACTCAAATCCGATGGCGCGATATAGGCCTGGGACAGAAAGGAAACCAAGGCTTTCGGCTTGCAGATAATCTCTCATCTGTTCCAGCGAATTATTGGCAGCCAAAAGTTCGTCGCGTTCCGCCATATCGATCCCGTAAAAGTCTTGATGCGTAATCGGAGGGCTGGCAGAGCGGAAATGGACCTCTTTTGCGCCCGCATCACGAACCATCTGAACAATCTTGCGAGACGTATTGCCTCGAACAATCGAGTCATCAACCAAAAGAACACGCTTTCCCTCAAGCACAGCCCGGTTTGGCGAATGCTTGCGAGAGACCGCTTTCTGTCGCCCCGTTTGAGTCGGCTGAATAAAGGTGCGACCGACATAGTGGCTCCGGATAATCCCAAGCTGAAACGGAATGCCCGACGCCTCAGAATATCCGATTGCGGCTGGAACGCCCGAATCAGGAACTGGAACAACAACATCAATATCAGCGGGATGTTCTTCAGCCAGATAGTGACCCATTTTCCGTCGAACCTCATAGACGGAGCGGCCTTGCACAATACTGTCAGGCCGAGCGAAATAGACATATTCGAACAAACAGGGACGGACGGGCCGGGTTGGAAACGGACTGTGGCTTGTCAGTCCCTTTTCAGTGATGATGACAACTTCGCCCGGATCAATCTCGCGCACAAACTCAGCGCCCATCAAATCAAGCGCACAGGTTTCAGAGGCGAGAACAAATCCTTCGCCGCATCGGCCAAGGATAAGTGGACGAAGTCCGGATGGATCGCGCGCGCCGATCAGCTTTTTGTTCGACATGCAAACCAGAGAGAACCCGCCTTCGATCTGACGAATGGCATCAAGGAAGCGGTCCCCAACCCTCTCATGATCGCTGCGCGCAATGAGATGCAGGATAACTTCAGTATCCATCGTCGATTGAAAGATCGCGCCTTTACCAACGAGTTTTCGCCTGAGCGAGCGCGAATTGGTCAGGTTGCCGTTGTGTGCGATGGAAAAGCCGCCACTGTCGAGATCAGCATAAATCGGCTGAATATTTCGCAGCGCAGGCTTGCCTTGTGTGGAATAGCGGTTGTGTCCAATCCCGTTTCGTCCTGGCAAACGATCAGAGAAATCGCCCTGAAAGTTCTCACCGACGAGTCCCATGTGACGCTCAGTATGAAACCGCTCACCATCATAGGTTGTGATGCCGCAAGCTTCCTGACCGCGATGTTGAAGAGCATGAAGACCGAGGGCGACGAGGAGGGACGCTTCTTCAGCGTTGAAAACCCCTACAATGCCGCATTCTTCGCGGGGCTTGTCGTCATCATGATCGAAGAACATAAGCTGGCCTCGCAAGCAGTATGTAAGCGAGTTATTCTGGCTCGCTCTCAGCGTCAAGAGAGACCGATTGCCCATCATCTTCAGCCAGCTCAGGAAGCTGTTTTCTGATCTCAGAAACGCTCGCTTCCATGAGCGGGTAGAGCCGCGCTTTGCTGATGAATTCGGGCACTTGGTCCTTATCCATGCCGAAATCGATAACGAATGCAAAAAAGACAATCACGATCGCCCCGCGCAAAAAGCCAAACACGGCCCCAGCAAGTCGATCAACAAGACCAATTCCGTCCGCACCTTGAAGGTTCTTCGAAAGACTGACCCCGAACCAAGCGACGAGGACGTAAATAATTAGGAATGTGCCAACGATAAGTATGGCATTTGGCGCCCAGTCTGGCGCGCTGTTAGCCAAGAGATTTGACAAAGGGTCGTAGAAAAATCTGTGCGCATAATATGCAGCGGCTAAAGCTGCGATAAACGCACCGAGGGTGGCGAGTTCTCTTAAGAACCCTCTTGCGACAGCAACCAAAATAGATGCAATGACAATGACGATGGCAATTCCATCGAACGGTGTCAGGGCTTCCATCATTGCGCGATATCCGGGCTGAGTAACTCTACGAGGTCAGATAGGCGCTTTAGGGGGGTGATCGTCAAGCCTTCGACCGCTGTCGGGCTGCCATCTGGGACAAAAGCTTGCTCGAAGCCAAGGCGTTCAGCTTCCTTCAAGCGCTGTTCCATTCGTGCGACTGGACGGATGGAACCGGAGAGAGCAACTTCCCCGAAGTAGATGGATTTGCGTGGTCCCGGAGCATTATTGGCCGATGTCAAAAGGGCTGCGGCCGCAGCTAGGTCGCCTGCAGGCTCGCCTATCCGATATCCGCCAGCGACTGAGAGATAAACGTCCCGCCCACCGAGACCGACACCGCATCGTGCTTCAAGGACAGCGAGCAGCATGGCGAGACGATTACTGTCCCATCCGACGATAGAGCGACGCGGTGTGCCGTATGCGCTGGGGGCGACAAGGGCTTGGACTTCAGCAAGGACAGGGCGCGAGCCTTCCATAGCGGCGAAGACAGCCGAGCCGCCTGTTTCGCTATCTTCG
Organism: Pseudomonadota bacterium; assembly: GCA_039030935.1. Lineage (GTDB taxonomy): Bacteria > Pseudomonadota > Alphaproteobacteria > Caulobacterales > Hyphomonadaceae > Henriciella. The sequence continues at coordinate 3,687 of JBCCDF010000167.1, forward strand.
CTTGAGAGGAAGAGGGCGGAAGGTTCCCGGGCCGGAGCAAGGCCGTATTGGTGCATTTCGAAAATGCCGATTTCATCGGTCGGGCCGAAACGGTTCTTGACCGCACGCAGGATGCGGAATTGGTGGCCGCGCTCGCCTTCGAAATAAAAGACGGTGTCGACCATGTGCTCGACCACGCGGGGGCCAGCGATCTGACCCTCTTTAGTGACGTGGCCGACCAGGATAAGCGCCGCGCCGGACTTCTTGGCCCAGCGGGTGAGTTCCTGTCCGCAAGCGCGGACTTGGCTGACCGAGCCGGGAGCCGCTTCAAGACTGTCTGACCACATGGTCTGGATCGAATCGATGACCACGAAATCAGGTTTGGCCTTTTTCAAAGCTGAGAGGACTTTGCGAAGATCGGTTTCCGTGGCGAGGTCGACAGGGCTATCGGCGACTTTCAAGCGGCGCGCGCGCTCTTGGATCTGGGCGGTGGCTTCCTCGCCGGACACGTAAACCGATTTAAGCCCATTGCGGGCGAGACGTGCGGCGACCTGGAGGAGTAGCGTCGATTTACCGATGCCAGGATCGCCGCCGATCAGGGTGGCGGACGAAGGAACGATGCCGCCACCGAAAACGCGGTCTAACTCGTCAACGCCCATGACAATGCGGGCGGGCGGTTCTGTCTCACCATTTAGAGCAGTGAAATCGACGCTTCCCTGTTTGGTGTTACCTTTGGTTTCTTTCAGGCCGCCGGGTGGACTGCTGACGGTTTCCTCAACAAGAACATTCCATTCCCCACAAGCATCGCAGCGCCCGCTCCACTTATTGTGAACAGACCCGCAAGACTGGCAAACGAAATGTGATTTAGCCATGAGGCTGGAATAGGCCGCGTTGCAGGGTGGGGCAATGGGGCGTGGTTAGCTGTTTCCCCGGTAGCACCCTAATCTAAGTTCAATCCCAGCAACGCGTAAGGTGAGGGGCAAATCTCGGCCCAGCTTTCCTGTTCGGAGACTTTGCAAACGCCGGGAAAGTCACCGGATCGGCCTTGCAGGTCCAGAATGATCTGGAAGTGCAGATGCGGGGCCCAACCGCCATTGACTGTGTTGTCGCCCAAGTCGCCGAGGACGTCGCCGCATGAAATCGGATTGCCTTCGGTCAGGGCGGTCAAAGACTTCTCGCTAAGGTGGCCGTAGAGAGTCCAAAAGGTTAGGCCGTCTTCTGGCTGATGCTCCAAGATGATCGTCGGCCCGTAATCGAGGTCGCCATCATTGTTATGAAAACTGTGGACCCGGCCATCCAGCGGCGTGCGAAACGGCGTGCCAGCAGGCGCGAACAGGTCGACGCCGAGGTGGAGTTTGCGCGGTTCTTCATTGTCGGTTCTGAAAACCGGGCTGTCGTAAATCCCGCGCTCCTCGAGATAACCACCCGCATGGATCTCACCGTTCGGTGGAACCCAATCTATCGGCAGGTCGCTCCACCCGCGCGCTTTCAGGCTGTCCGTATCGAGGCGAAGGTGTTTGGCGCCATGGCAGCCATCGATGACCTCGATTGGAGGGCCGTCTTGCGCCGCGAGCCAGAGGTCAAATTCGTCTCGTTTTATCATGATCTCGCTTTAGTATGATTGTCCAGCTAGCGAAGCTGGATCTTCCGCGATTTGATGCCTGACATGTCATAGAATGCCTGTGCTTTGATTAGCGTGTCCGCTGCGCTGAGATCATGTTGATCTGCGTACCGATTCATGGCGCGGCGGAAAAATTCGTGCCACGGAAGTGCACGGGTCGTATCACTTCCATCACTTTGACGGACGACATGGCCATCGGCGTAGATAAGTTCCACATCGTAAATTCGGCCACGGGCCATCTCCTCAAGGTAAGTCGCAGCTATTGCCCATGTAATGATTAGACCGCCAATCCCGGTCCAAATGGCTATCCCCGGATTTATGTCTGAAGAACTCCTTATGACGACCGTAATGACAATGAGTGCAACAAAGCCGATAATCGCGCCGACGACGTGACAAGCAATTGATGCCGGCACCATCTTGGCGGAGTTTTTATTAATTTTGATGAGTTCAATTACGTCAGCCCGCTTTGTGTTGGCTGCTTTTTTCATGGGTGGTGGGTCACTAGAAGGTAACGCAGGTGGTGTGGTTGACGGTGGCAATTCAGGCGGCTCAATCAACAAATCAGACAGCCCTGTCGTTTCGAGCATTTGCCATTCCGTTTGGCCTGTCGTCCAAACCAAAGTTGTCGCATCAATTTTACCAGTCTCAATAAGCCGGGAAATCTCGCTCTCAGAAACTGGTCCATTGCGTTGTCCGTCCGCTTCAAACCACCACGTCTTTTCCATGCCCCGCTCCGCATTTGCGCGATTTCAGACCTATACGCTAACAGACTTTTCGACATCGGCAACGGCTGACTTATCAATCATAATCGATGGATTGAAGCTCACGAAAGTCGATTGTGAGATATCTCGGACACCAAAAAAGGCCGCCCATTTCTGAGCGGCCTCTTCTAATTCCATAATCCAACCAGATCCTAGTCGTCGTCGCCTTCTGGGGCGGTGTCGAGTTCGGCGGCTGCTTCGGCCATTTCTGAGGCTTGCTCTTGAGCGGCCTCTTGCTGTTCGGCTTGCAGGGTTTCGATGATGTTTTCACCGGCGGCCTGGCGCTCGGCTTCATCTTCGCTGCGGGCCACATTGATGGTGATCTCAACGCGGACTTCGGCGTGAAGTTGGATGCCAACTTCGTGAATGCCAAGCGTTTTGATCGGTGCGCCAAGGCGAACCTGTTCGCGCTTGACCTTATGGCCGTTTTCAGCGGCGACTTCGACCACGTCA
>JBCCDF010000168.1:0-6497 GCA_039030935.1 Pseudomonadota bacterium
CAATTTTCGATTGTCCAGCGGGATCAAGTTTCGCCAGTCACCATCATATTGGACCAGGCGAGTACTTTTTAACAAAAGGGCGAATGGAAGTCCGCGGCGGCGAAAATGATGGCGGTGAGACCGTCACAGCGCCCGCTTATGGATATGAGCCATGCCAAGCCTATCACGGCCGAACATTTTTCCCTGTCGCCAGCGAATTTTACATGACGTTTCTCGGTCCGCTGAACATGGTCGATGGAGAAAATGGTCAAACGCTTGCCTTGGTAACTTGGCAGGCTGCTCAAGCAGTTTGGGAAGCATCTCTTGAGCAAGCTTCTACGAACGCGTAGCGCGTGGACCAGATGAGCAAGTTTGGCTCAAAATCTGCCGTGATTGAGCGGTCTGCTGAAAGTGAAACCGAGTTCGCGCGAAACGAAAGATTTTTGGAGCAATTGTGCGACATTGTTGGGCGCCGCTATGTGCTGACGGGTAGTGACGCTCTCCTCCGGTTTACCGTTGGCCACAGAACTGGTTCGGGCGACGCGGTTGCAGCCGTATTGCCCGGATCACTTTTTCAACTCTGGCAAATCGCTCTTTCGTGCATGAGAGCCGATAAGATCTTAATCATGCAAGCAGCGAATACAGGTTTGACCGGAGGCTCAACGCCTTTCGGTGAATATGATCGTGACGTGGTCGTTGTGAACACTCTACGTTTGAAAGGCGTTCGCCCAATTTTGAACGGCAAGCAAGTCGTGTGTATGCCGGGCGCAACGTTGTATGAACTCGAGGACCAACTTCGCCCTTACAATCGAAGTCCACACTCAGAAATCGGGTCGTCGTGTATCGGGGCCTCCGTTTTTGGAGGAGTCTGCAACAATTCTGGGGGGGCGCTTGTTCAACGTGGTCCTGCCTACACTGAAGCGGCAGTATTTGCGCAGGTTGATGCAAATGGAGAATTGCATCTCATCAATCACCTGGGCATCGATCTCGGGAAAACACCCGAAGAGATTCTCAACAATCTCGAGTCTGGAAATTTCAAGATCGATCCAAGCAGCGCGAAAGACCGTAAATGCTCTTCTACCGACTATCAGTCTCACGTTTGCAAGCTGGATGAAGCGACTCCCGCGCGCTTCAATGCCGATCCACGAAGTTTGTTTGAGGCTTCTGGCAGCGCAGGTCGGGTAATCGTCTTTGCATTGCGGCTGGATAGCTTTGAGAAACCAAAATCGAGCCATGTGTTCGTGATCAGTAGCAATGCTCCGTCTGTGTTATCCGGCATAAAGCGAAGCCTACTCGTTGATCACGGTATAGTGCCGATCGCGGGTGAATATATGGATCAAACCATATTTTGCGCGGCTATGGCATATGCCAAAGACACATTTCTGGCCATAAAGTGGATGGGAACGAAACGTCTTCCGCTTCTCTATAATCTAAAAAGCACGTTGGATCGGTGGTGCCGCCGGATCAGACTTCCTGTCGCGCATTTTAGCGACAAAACTCTGCAATATTTTGCATCAGTTTTTCCCTATTCATTGAGCAAGTCCATCAAGTCACAAGGGTCCAAACACGCTCACACACTGCTTTTGAAAATTGATCGACGCCACCTGGATCACGTGAGAAACGAGCTCTCAACGCTAACCATGTCAGAAGATTTTGAGTATTTGGAATGTTCTGAAAAAGAAGCCGAAGACGTGTTTCTGCACCGTTTTGTCTCCGCTGGCGCCGCGATCAGGTATGATGCGCTAACATACAAAGAGCAATCGAGGTTAGTAGCAATTGATGTTGCTTTGCGTCGAAACGACGAAAACTGGCATGAACTGGTTCCGCCGCGCCTAATGGAAAACGTCAAGAAGCTTTTCGTTTACGGTCATTTTTTCTGCAACGTGTTTCACCTTGATTTCGTCGTCAATGAAGGCGTTGACGGCCCCGAATTCGAAGCAGACCTGATTGCTTGTCTAGAACAAGAAGGAGCACAGTGTCCTGCCGAGCACAATGTTGGACATCTGTATCTCGCCAAACCCGATCTCGCGGCATTCTACAAAGAACTCGATCCCACCAACAGCCTAAATCCTGGAATCGGTAAGACTTCAAAACGAAAGAACTGGCGATAGCCTGAAGGCTTGGCTCGTTGAATGAACTCATATGACTGACACCGATACCCAAATCTATCCCGTCCCTTCAGACTTTGCATCAAAGGCCAATCTCAGCCCTGAACAGTACAAGGAAATGTATGCCGCCTCGATCGCTGATCCTGAAGGGTTCTGGGGCGAGCAGGGCAAGCGGCTCGACTGGTCGAAGCCTTATTCCAAGGTGAAAGACGTCTCCTGGGACAAGTCGGACCTGCATGTAAAATGGTTCAGTGATGGTGAGCTCAATGTCTCGGTCAATTGCATCGACCGGCATTTGGCGACCCGCGGCGATAAAGTCGCGCTGATCTGGGAAGGCGATGACCCGTCTGATGCGGCGACCGTGACCTATAAACAGCTGCACAGCGCGGTCTGTCGTTTCGCTAATGTCCTCAAAGACATGGGCGTCCAAAAAGGCGACCGGGTGACCATCTATATGCCGATGATCCTCGAGGCAGCCTATGCCATGCTCGCCTGCGCCCGGATCGGCGCGGTGCACTCGATTGTGTTTGGCGGGTTTAGCCCAGAGGCGCTGGCAGGCCGGATTACCGATTGCGATAGCCAGTTCATGATCACCGCCGATGAAGGCATTCGCGGCGGCCGGATTGTGCCGCTGAAGAAGAATGCCGATGCGGCGTGTGAGCTGGCCGGCGGGATGGTCGAGAAAGTCCTCGTCGTGCGCCGCACCGGCAATCCAGTAAACATGGCAGAGGGCCGGGACATCTGGCTGCACGAGGCCGGCGCGCAGCTCAGTCATGAGTGCCCGCCCGAGCCAATGAATGCCGAAGACCCGCTTTTCATCCTCTATACGTCCGGCTCAACCGGCAAACCAAAGGGCGTGCTTCATACGACTGGCGGTTATCTGGTCTGGGCCTCGATGACACATGAATATGTCTTCGATCTCAAAGAAGACGATGTGTACTGGTGCAGCGCCGATGTCGGCTGGGTCACCGGGCATAGCTATATCGTCTATGGCCCGCTCGCGAATGGCGCGACCAGCATGATGTTTGAAGGTGTGCCAACCTATCCAGATGCGAGCCGGTTCTGGCAGGCCTGTGACAAGCATGGCGTGACCATCTTCTACACCGCGCCAACCGCGATCCGTGCGCTGATGCGCGAAGGCGAGGGCCCGGTGAAATCGACATCCCGCTCGACCCTCCGCCTGCTGGGGTCGGTTGGCGAGCCGATCAATCCAGAGGCTTGGGAATGGTACTATCATACCGTCGGTGAGGGCCGCTGCCCGATCGTCGACACCTATTGGCAGACCGAAACTGGCGCCTGCATGATGGTGCCGCTGCCAGGTGCGACCGATCAAAAGCCGGGCGCCGCCAGCCATCCTTTCTTTGGCGTGGAGCCGAAGCTTGTCGATGCCGAGGGCGCAGAGCTGACCGGCGCCACCGAGGGCAATCTGATCATCACCAATAGCTGGCCGGGGCAGATGCGCACCGTCTATGGCGACCATCAGCGTTTTATCGACACCTATTTCTCGACCTATCCCGGCACCTATTTCACCGGTGATGGCTGCCGCCGCGATGAGGATGGCTTCTACTGGATCACGGGGCGCGTCGACGATGTGATCAATGTCTCAGGTCACCGCATGGGCACGGCTGAAGTCGAAAGCTCTCTGGTCGCGCATGACGCGGTCGCAGAGGCCGCAGTGGTCGGCTATCCGCACGACATCAAGGGCCAGGGCATCTATGCCTATGTCACGCCCGTGGCAGGCATCGAGGGCAATGATGAGCTGAAAAAAGCCCTCGTCCAGCACGTTCGTACCGAGATCGGGCCGATCGCCAGTCCTGACCTGATCCAGTTTGCAAGCGGTCTGCCCAAGACACGGTCCGGCAAGATCATGCGCCGCATCCTGCGCAAGATTGCGGAAAACCAGTTCGACAATCTCGGCGACACCTCGACGCTGGCGGAACCGGAAGTGGTCGTTGACCTGACTGAGAATAGGCAGAACCGGTAATGCGCCAGATTAACAGGGCCAACCGATATGTTTCGCCCGAAACTGGCGCGGCGAGACCTTCCCGTAAGCACTCTTTCTACGTCTACTTCGTCAACAAAAGAGTCAAACGTGGTTGAGAAATTCCAACATTCCTTAAAGTTTGAAAACTGATAGATGCCCATTAAAAAAATACTGGTTGCTAATCGAAGTGAAATCGCTATCCGAGTCATGCGCGCAGCTAATGAGTTGGGGCTGCAAACGGTCGCTGTCTATTCTAAAGAGGACCGGCTCTCACTGCATAGATTCAAAGCTGATGAATCCTATCTGATTGGTGAACATCTGGGGCCGGTAAAAGCTTATCTAGCAGTTGATGAAATCATTCGCGCGGCAAAAAACGCCAACGCAGATGCGATCCACCCCGGTTATGGATTTCTCTCCGAAAACCCCGACTTTGTAGATGCGTGCGACGCTGCAGGTCTGGTCTTTATTGGACCAGGATCGGAGACCATGCGTCAGCTTGGGGACAAAGCTTCGGCTCGGCGAGTTGCGATTGAAGCTGGCGTGCCTGTCATTCCCGCCAGCGGTGTTCTGGGAGGTGATTTTGATCAGATAAGACAACAAGCAGCATCGATTGGATATCCGCTCATGCTGAAAGCGTCGTGGGGCGGAGGTGGCCGGGGCATGCGCACTATCTCTGGTCCCCAAGAGCTGGAACACAAAATTCTCGAAGGAAGACGGGAAGCTGAAACAGCGTTTGGAAACGGAGAAGGATTTCTCGAGAAGCTGATTGAGCGGGCGCGGCATGTTGAGGTCCAAATCTTAGGCGACGCTAACGCGGACCTTTTTCATCTGTGGGAGCGCGACTGCTCCATCCAGCGCCGAAACCAGAAAGTCGTGGAACGAGCGCCGGCACCGTATTTGAGCCAAACGCAGAGAGAATACGTATGTTCTCTCGCGAAAAAAATCGGCAACCAGGTGAAGTACTGCAACGCTGGAACCGTGGAGTTCCTGATGGATATGGATTCTGGTGAGTTCTTTTTTATCGAAGTAAATCCGCGCGTGCAGGTCGAGCACACCGTGACCGAACAAGTAACAGGCATTGATATTGTACGTGCTCAGATTCTGATCGCAGACGGGATACCGCTAGCTGAGGCGACCGGTATCAGCACTCAAGCCGACGTGCCATTGAATGGACATGCCATACAATGTCGGGTGACGACCGAAGACCCTCGAAACAATTTCATTCCCGACTATGGCCGTATTACGGCCTATCGTCCCGCAAACGGTATGGGAATTCGCTTGGATGGTGGCACAGCGTACGCTGGAGCCGTTATAACGCGTTTCTACGACAGCTTGCTCGCCAAAGTCACAGCCTGGGGACAGACCTCTCAAGTTGCGCTGGCACGTCTCGATCGTTCATTGCGCGAATTTCGCGTGCGCGGGGTCAGTACGAACATCAATTTTGTCGAGAACTTACTAAGGCATCCTAGCTTTTTGGATGAAAAGTACACCACAAAATTCATCGATACGACGCCTGATTTACTTAATTTTTCTGAGCGTAAGGATCGAGCAACCAAGCTTCTCACCTATATCGCAGAAACCACGGTACGCGGTCACCCGGACGTCAAAAGTCGCCCGCGCCCGGAAGCTCGTCGCTTACCGAACGTGCCGAAACCGCGCCAGTCGCCATTTCCTTCAGGAATAAAGACTCTGCTTGAAACGAACGGGCCTCAAGCCGTCGCCGATTACGTTCTGGGGGAAAGTCGGCTTTTAGTCACTGATACGACGATGCGCGATGCGCACCAGTCTCTATTGGCAACCCGGATGCGCAGCTATGATATGTTCAAGATTGCGCCTGTTTATGCCGAAAGACTGCATAACCTATTTTCCCTCGAATGCTGGGGGGGAGCAACATTTGACGTGGCGTACCGCTTTTTGAAGGAAGACCCCTGGCAGCGGCTTTCTGGGATCCGCGAAAGTGTACCCAATATACTTTTGCAAATGCTACTTCGTGGCTCAAACGCGGTTGGCTATAAAAATTATCCAGACAATGTGGTGCAGGCTTTCGTCGCGCGTGCATCAGAGACTGGCGTCGATTTGTTTCGTGTTTTTGACAGTCTCAATTGGGCCGAGAATATGAAGATCGCGATTGCTGCCGTACTCGAAAACGAACGTATTTGCGAGGGCACGATTTGCTATACTGGAGATATCCTTAACCCGGCGCGATCGAAATATGACCTTGATTACTATGTGGAGCTAGCGCTCGATCTTAAATCGCAGGGCATTCACATATTGGGCTTAAAAGATATGGCCGGGTTATTGAAACCCGACGCCGCTCGACTACTCGTCCGAGAACTCAAGGTCGCGACTGGGTTACCGGTTCATTTGCATACACACGATACAAGTGGAATTTCAGCTGCGACACTGTTTGCCGCGAGCGAAGCTGG
>JBCCDF010000169.1:0-6492 GCA_039030935.1 Pseudomonadota bacterium
ATTTGTCCCATTGATCCCAACAAAATCGGTATCGCAGAAGCTGCACGTGGCCTTGGCGCGATCTTTCTCCAGTCCGGACCAGAGATTACACCCGGTGAAGCGCAAGAAAACGGCTGCGCGCCCGGTTTGTGCGCCCTCACCCTGCAGGGTCACGTACGCTTCTTTGACAGCATAGGTTTTCATGTCGGTGTTCGTCAGGCGGTCGCTATTTCAGGTTTCTTGGCTCGCCATGCCACATAACCTTTTGCTCGCAGGTCGCAAGCCGGACACTGGTTACATCCATACCCCCACTCAAAGCGCTGATCTCTGGTTCCGAAATAGCATGTATGTGTGTCTTCGATGATGATATCTGTGAGCGGCTGGCCGCCGAGGCTTTCTGCCAGCGCCCACGTCTCCGCTTTGTCGAGCCACATCAGAGGCGTATCAATCGCAAAGGGTCTATCCATGCCGTGTGATAGAGTAAGCTGCTGGGCATCCAGTGTCGCGCGCCGACAATCTGGATATCCAGAATAGTCTGTTTCGCACATGCCTCCCACGAGTGTGCCAATCCCGCGCCGCCAAGCAAGCGCGCCTGCAAGTGTCAAAAAGAGCAGATTTCGACCGGGGACAAAGGTATTCGGCAAGCCGGTATCAGAGATCTCTATCTCGGTTTCACGGGTCAGGCTTGTGTCACTGATCTCGCCCAAGACGGGGATCGAAAGCATGTGGTCAGGGCCGAGTTTCTTCGCCCATTGAGGAAAAGCCTTCGAAATCGACGCGCGAACGGTCTTCCGACATTCGAGTTCGACGCGGTGGCGCTGACCATAGTCAAAGCCGACCGTCTCCACATGCTCATATGTTTCCAGAGCGTGGGCGAGACAAACGGTTGAGTCTTGCCCGCCAGAAAATAAAACGAGTGCCGATGCCTTAGTCATCGTGGGCGCTCCATTCCGAGGCGATATAGAAAGGTAGAGGCGTTACTCTAAGCTGTTTCATAATTCACACACATTTCCCCCAAATAACCTTACCGTTGCGTCAATTCTTGACAAATACCGAGACCTAACCCGTCATGTCATCCGAGGCAGTCCACGCAAGATGGGGCGCCCATGAGGAAACGCAAATAACATAGGTGCTCAAAAATAGGGCATCATGGGAGGAGTTATCATATGAAATCGATTAGACGTTCGAATTATGCCCTGCTGGCTGGTGCATCTGCACTCGCTTTGACAACGGCAATTCCTGGAGCGATTGCACAGGATGCAGAAACCGAACAGCGCACGTTAAGCACTGTTGTTGTAACTACGCAGAAGCAATCAGAGAGTATCCAAGATGTCCCGATTGCGGTCTCCGCCTTCGATGAAGCGGCTTTGGAAACTTTGCAATTAACGGGTGGACCAGATCTCGTTCGAGCAATTCCAAACGTCAATTTCACAAAGGGTAACTTCTCAGCCTATAATTTCAGAATTCGTGGCATTGGTGTTGATGTGATTTCGACCACGGGTGACGCGGGTGTTGGTGTTCACATCAATGACGTACCCTTGATTTCAAACAGACTATTCGAAGCAGAGTTTTTCGACGTCGAGCGTGTTGAAACGCTTCGTGGGCCGCAGGGAACGCTTTACGGTCGGAATGCGACTGGTGGTGTTGTCAATGTAATTACCGCGAAGCCGGTGCTTGAGGAGTTTCAAGCGAACGCGCAGGTCACTTTGGGGAACTTCGATACACGGAAGTTCAAGGGCATGATCAATGTTCCTCTCGGTGAGACGGCCGCTCTTCGTGTCGCTGGCTCTGCGCTTAGCCGAAGTGGTTTCGTCGATAATATTGGCACAGGCAACGATATCGACGATCGTGATCTGTACAGTATTCGAGGAACGCTGGCTTGGGAGCCAACACTCAATCTCCGCGGTTGGATTTTGGCCGAGTACTTCAAGGAAGATGATAAGCGTCTACGGTCTGGTAAGCAGTATTGTGCTAAGGATCCCTTTAGGACATCGTTTGGCGGTGTTCCAATCGCTGGCCCAGACATTCTCTATACCTCTCTTGGCTGTAGAGACGTCGCGATTGATAACCCGGCTGCGTTGACAGGTGTGAACACTGCCGCAACGTTGGGTGGTGGCTTCGCGATTATCGCCGGTCTCGCGAATGGCGACCTAAACCTCAACCCACAAGACCCAGACCGTCGGACGATTGAGGCATCTATTGATCCATCTTATGAGGCTGAGCAGACCTTCATTTCGTGGAATGTTGAGTATGACCTCACAGATAGCCTGACACTGACTTATACAGGTGGATACAACGACTCAGAGGTCGTATCGCAGGAAGACTATAATAAGTTTGCGAGTTCAGTGCCTTACAACACAGCGGGTATTCCGGCTGGCAACCCCGCTCTGGCGCCTGTCTATGCTGGGCTGTTCCCGGGCGGTGTTGTCAATGACCCGCAACTTGGATCGAGCAATCGAATTTTCACATTCGACCTGTCCGGCGCGATTGGTGAAGAGACCAGCCACGAATTCAGGTTGCAGTCTGATTTTGATGGTCCGTTCAACTTCAATGCCGGATTGATCAAGTCTGACTTTGAAACGAATGATCCTTCTAGCGTTACTGAAAGCTACTATGTCTTCTCGAACAGTTTGACGGCATTCGCACAGCTTAATAACGCGCTCGGCGGTGCACTGCTTGGTGGAACGTCTAGTGTTGATGGCGAGGGCAATCCTGCTGGGGATAGCCCGCTTGATAATCTTGATGGAACGGGCCGGAATTATTTCCGGTCGATTACGCCTTATGAGCTCGATAGCTTGGCGCTTTTCGGTGAGGCGTATTACGATGTCTCAGACACGTTGAAGATCACTGCTGGCCTACGTTACACGGACGATAAAAAAGAAGTTTTGCGTGTTCCAACTTTCTTGTTCACGCCGAATGCCGCGCTTCCTGATCCTCTCGCTGGATTGCCAGTTCCCGGCGCGGATGGTGACAATGCGGGGGATGGAACGTTTAATACGCAGTTCGAAGAGGTTACAGGCCGGATCGGTTTCGACTGGTCACCTGATCTAAGCTTCTCTGAAGACACGCTCCTCTATGCGTTCTATTCGAAAGGCTATAAAGGAGGCGGCATTAACCCACCGCAACCTGCAGGCAATGCAAACGCCTTCCCACAATTCTTCGATCCAGAATTCGTGAATGCGTTCGAAGTTGGAACGAAGAATACACTGCTTGACGGAAGTCTGCAGTTTAATGCGACGGGCTTCTACTACGACTATGAAGGCTATCAGATTAGCCAGATCGTCAATCGAACCGCTGCAAACTTCAACGTTGATGCAGAGATCACGGGTCTCGAGTTTGAGACACGCTGGAGCCCTGTTAGCGGTCTCGAACTGAGTGCGAATCTCGGAATTCTGAGTGCTGAAGTTAAAGATACCTTCGGTGTCGACGTCTTTGATCGGACCAATGGCAGAACAGATCTGATCACGATTAAAGACCCGGGGTCGTTCGCAAACTGTGTTGTTTCTGCTGCTGGATATACAACTGTTCTAGCGCTTATCCAGAATGGGACTTTGGCACCGGGATCGACAGGTGGCCTCTGCGGCGGTGCCTTCGCGGGTCAGGAAAGCACGTTTGGTGTTGGTGATGTCACTTATGTCGATAGCAATGGCGAGACACAGACAGTTGGCGGTCTGACGCCGTTCGACGGGGAAGCAAAAGACCTCGATGGCAGGGCTCTACCGGGTACACCAGAGACGACCTTCAGCCTCGCAGCAGACTATTACTGGGAGAACCTCTGGAATGGTGACTATGAGGTGCGGGCTCACGCGGACTATTATCGTCAAAGTGAGAGTTTTGCCCGTGTCTGGAACACTGTTGGCGATCGTCTGGAGAGCTGGGAAAATGTGAACCTGTCTCTACGTTTATCTAATACGTCGGACTTCTGGTTCGTCGAGGTCTTTGGCAAAAACGTGCTCGATGACGATGTTGTCACAGGTATTTATACCACCGATGATAGCTCAGGCCTCTTCCGGAATGCCTTCCTAAATGAGCCGGGAACTTACGGTATTACCGTTGGTAAAAGCTGGTAGTCCGACCAAAATCGGTCAATAAAACAGAATGGTTGGGCGGCCCGAAAAGGCCGCCTTTCCTTATTTAACGGTGACGCCTATCTATTGAGCATAAAATAAGGAGTTCCGATGACCCGTAATGCTTTCACCGCGCTTGCAGCCCTTGCCCTTGTGGCGTGTTCAGGAGAAGCGGCCGCTCCTGTTCCTATGGAGGATGGATCCATCGTTTCAGAAGACGGCCTGAAACTTGTGCCCATTGCTGAAGGGCTGGAGTTTCCGTGGGGAATTGCGGAACTGCCTGATGGCGCGCTCCTCGTTACGGAACGCGAAGGACGCTTGAGACTGATTAATGATAGCGGTCTTGTTGAAACTCCCATTAGCGGCCTGCCAGACGATTTGCTTGTTCTGCGCCAAGGTGGATTGCTTGGGATCACTCTTGATCCTGACTTCTCCGATACGCGCAAGCTCTACTTGGCGTATTCGAAAGGAACGCAAGAGGATAACACAACCGCGGTCATCTCAGCGACGCTCTCCGAGGACCGCACGGCTCTGGAGGATGTCACCGAAATTTTCACGGGCGCGTCACGGGCCACAGGCTTCCATTTCGGATCAAGGATCGCTGTGCTGCCTGATGGTTCGCTTGCCATCGGTCTTGGCGATGGTGGGCGCTACCAAGAGGAGTCTCAGGACCCCAATAACCGCCACGGTGTCATTGCTCGCATTCTGCCTGATGGATCCATCCCGACAGATAACCCTTTTGTTGATGGCGGTGGTGATCCGGCCGTCTGGTCTTACGGCCACCGCAATGTCCAAGGCATGATCTATGACGCATCCCGTGACATCCTGTTCGCCCATGAGCACGGCCCTAAAGGCGGGGATGAGCTGAATGTCGTTCAGAAAGGCGCGAATTATGGATGGCCCACCATCACCTATGGGATTAATTATGATGGCTCTATCATAACAGATCAGACCGAAGCGGCTGGCATGGAACAGCCCGTCGTTAAATGGGTTCCATCAATTGCGCCATCAGGCATGGCACTGGTTCAGACAGACGGGTTCGAAGACTGGTCAGGCGATCTATTGGTTGGCGGAATGAATGGTCCTGCTGGCCAAAAGCTTGTTCGGGTTGATCTCGATGAGGCCGGCAGTGTCATTGAGACAGAAGACTTGCTTGAAGATCTCCCAATCGCTTACCGCGATGTGATTTCAACGCCGAGTGCGATCTATGTGGCCACAACCGACTTAGACGGGTTCATTTATCGGCTTGAGCTTGCGAATTAGCCTATCGGAAGCCTGTAAATCGAGTGATGAATTTATCGCTGCGCCACCAATTTCTTGCTGATAGCCCTCGCGCGTGAGCGCTGCCAGCCAGGACTAAGAGACCCGCGAGGATGCCCAGATTCTTGATGAAATTCTGGGTTTCTCGTGCGGCTTCGTCACCAGACATTGTCCAGAAGTCGTGCAGCATAATATTGACGAGCAAAACATAGATGACAAAGCCGAAAGCGACGAGTTTGACATGGCGACCCGTCATCAGCAGCAAGCCCCCGACTATATTTGTTACCCCAGCAATGTAGAGCAGGGGCTCAGCCATCGGAATACCGTGGCTTTGCATATAGGCGAGTGTGTCATCAAACGCTGTAAACTTCATTAGCCCGGGAACAACAAAGTATAGTCCGAGTAGAAATCGTCCGATCATAATGCTGGGTGATGTCATACGGTTTTTCCCTTTGCCTAACGCCGAGATCGCAAAGCGGTTGTCAGTGTTCCATCGTCGAGGTGGTCTAACTCGCCGCCAACAGGAACACCATGGGCGAGACGGGTGATCGTGACACCAAATGGTTCGAGTTGCTCGGCAACATAATGCGCTGTCGTTTGACCATCCACGGTAGCGTTCAACGCCAAAATAACTTCCCGAATACTGCCAGTGCTCACCCGATCGATCAGAAGGCCAATGGTGAGATCCTCCGGCCCGATACCGTCGAGGGCGCTCATAACGCCACCGAGGACGTGATACTGTCCCCGAAACGCTTGGGCGCGTTCCAGTGCCCATAGATCAGGGACATCTTCGACAACACAGAGCAGGCCTTCATCGCGTCCTGTTGCTTGGCAAATGGCACAGGGCTGCATGGTGTCATAATTGCCGCAGGTTTGGCATTGCTGAATTTTATCTGCGGCATCCGCCATCGCCTCTGCCATAGGCCTAAGGAGGCTATCTTGGCGTTTCAGTAAGAACAGGGCTGCTCGGCGAGCTGACCGTGGCCCCAGTCCCGGTAAGCGCGCAATCATATCGATCATGCGTTGAATTTCTGGGCCTGCTGAAGACTTGCTCATAGGTGCGAATATGCGGGACTCGCGCTTTGAAACAAGCGTCAATCACTCATGGCGTGACAACAGGGAACCAAAATTCAGGCTGATCCAAGCTTCCGAACAGAGCCAACAGAGCCGTTATGTCGCCGTCAAC
>JBCCDF010000170.1:0-6462 GCA_039030935.1 Pseudomonadota bacterium
CCCGGAGCCCTCAGCCTGGTTCATGCGCCCAAAGGGCGCGGAACCTGCTTCAACGCCTGTGCTGCGAAGCAGCTCATCAGGCGTTTAAACTAAACTCAACCTGCTTATCCCCGCTGCGGCGATAGCCGCTCAGCGCGGGTATCAAATCAGACGGCCAAAGCGCTTAGCGCCTCGTCAAAAGTGACCACTTCCGATTTCTCGTAAGCCGCTCTAAATAACCCGCAGACAAGGAATCCGCTATGAGCCAGACAACACTCACTCTCATCGGAGCCGGACGCATGGGGTCGGCCATGCTTGGCGGGTGGCTTAGCCAAGGACTCAAGGGCCAAATCGCGGTTTTTGATCCTAACCCCACCGACGCCTTAAAAGCGCTTAGCCAAAAGGGCGATATCACCCTCAATGCACCAGCGGCACCAGCTGAAACGCTCGTCATCGCTGTGAAACCACAAATCTTCGGCTCTGCAGTCGACACGATCCGCGAGTATATCGGGCCGCAGACAACCGTCCTGTCCATCATGGCGGGGGTTTCGCTTCAAACCCTGGAAGATCGATTGCAGACGACAAACGTCGCGCGCGCGATGCCGAATACGCCGGGCCTGGTCGGAAAGGGCGTTACCCTAACCTGCTTTAAACCGGACACCCCAGACACGGTGCGCACCTATTTGAGTGATCTTTTGCGTCCTCTTGGCGCCGTTGAGGGCCCCTTCGATGAAGATCTGTTGCCCGCTGCAACAGCGATTTCTGGATGTGGTCCAGCTTATGGATTCCTTCTGGCAGAAGTCATGGCCGCCGCAGGTGAAGCCCATGGGATTGATCCTGACTTGGCGCAAAGACTGGCTCGCAAAACCGTGGAAGGCGCGGGCGCACTGATGGAGGCTTCCGATGAGCCCGCAGCAACCTTACGACAGAATGTGACCTCACCAAACGGTGTCACACAGGCCGCCCTGGAGGTCTTGATGCAAGACAGCGCAATGCCATCTCTTTTCAGAGAGGCGGTTGAGGCCGCAATCGCCCGTGATCGCGCCTTAAACGAGGAAACCCAATGACCCGTGATGATGTCTTGGAAAAAGCCATTCCAGCGATGCTTAGCCTTGGCGCTGAAAGCTCGTGGAGCGCCATAAGACTCAAAGACATTGCAGATAAAGCAGACCTAAACATCGCTGACTTTCATGGCGTCGCCGATACGGCGGATCTCTCTGCTGAAATCGAGACCCATTTTGATAAGGCCATGACTGAAGGCGCGTTTGACGCCGATGAAAGCCCGCGAACGCGACTGTTCGATGTGATCATGATGCGCTTTGAAGCGATGGAAGATGCGCGCCACGGTGCACTCTCTTATCTGAAATGGCGCGACAGCACCCTGACAGGACTAAAAACGCGGGCCATGGGGCGTGTTGCGACAGCGCGCTGGGCGCTCGCCTGCACAAGCCTCGATGGGGAGAAAGCGATCCCTCGTCCTTTGCAAATTATGGCTCTTGCCCGAACGATCACGCTCGCAGAGCAAGCTTGGAAACAGGACACCAGTCCCGACCTGACCCGCACAATGGCCGCTTTGGACGCTCATCTTTTAAAACTGGAATCCCGTGCGGAGTGGCTCACAAAGCGAAAGGTGTCGCCTAAGCAGGATGATCACCAGGCTGGAACGCAAGACCCTTTAGGTCCTAATAAGGCAACCTCAAGCGAACACGAAGGCCACCCATAGGACTATCCTCGAGGCGAACATCTCCACCATGGGCGCGGGCAAAGTCACGCGCCAGCGTCAGCCCCAATCCGCTTCCGGCGACATTCTGGGTTCGGGCATCATTCAGTCGATGAAAGGGTTTGAAAGCGGCTTCACGATGCTCATCAGGAATACCGGGTCCATTATCATCGATCAGAATTTCCGCCATGCGAGGCCCTTTGATCAGACGAACTTCGCAGCGATCTCCATATCCAGTGGCATTACTGATCAGATTTGAAAGCGTCCGCGATAGAGCGATTGGCCGCAGGGACAGTGTAATCGGAGCACTTTCAAGAACATCTGCGCCATCGATCCGATCCACAACAGTTCGTGTCATATGATCAAGGCGCAACTCTTCAGCTGTCTCGCCCTCTTCGCCACTCGCAAAGGCGAGATACTCATCCAGCATCTTCGCCATATCGTCGAGATCGGAGCGAGCCCCTTCGATTTCTTCGCTGGTCTCCATCATAGCAAATTGCAGCTTCAGGCGCGTCAAAGGCGTTCGAAGATCATGGCTAACGCCAGCCAACATCGCTGTTCTCTGATCTGCAAAAGCCGTCAGTCGAGAGCGCATATCGTTCACCGCTCGGGCCGCATCCCGGATCTCTGTCGCACCGGAGGCTCGATATCCCGGCAAGTCCCGCCCACGGCCATAGGCCTTTGCAGCCTCAGTAAGCTGAAGGATGGATCGAACCTGATTGCGCAGAAAAGCAAAGGCCAAGGCAAGCATAAAAAGCGCGCCCGTAAGAACCCAAACAATCGTAAAGTGCGTATTGGTCGCCAAAGCGCGTTTGCGATCGACGAGAACTCTTGCGATCTGCCCGGAGAGATCGCTGCGAAAATCAAGAACATCGCCGCGCTCTACGAGACGAACTTCAACGGGCCGCATAACGAAGGTCTCAATCTGCAAGCGCAAAACATCATCATACCCAAAGGAAACGTCGGAGCCCGGCGGCCAAGTGAAGCCGCCCTCATAATCACAATCGGCACTCAAGCCGAGTTGATCCTCCATCGCCATGGCAAGAGCCAAATTCTCTTGCTCGTCCGCACACACTTGCAGAACCAGCCCCACTTCTCGCGCGATGGATTGAGAGAGCTTTTCGTTCACATCCTTGATGTGTTCTTGGTAGTAATAGATCGCAAAGATTGCGAAAACGAGCACGACAGGAAATGCAACAAGCAAGGCCAATCTGGCATTAAGGCCCCGAGGCGTGTAGTTACGAAGGCGAAAAGAGCTCACGACACATCCCTAGTCCGGCATGAGGCGATAGCCAATTCCGCGGACAGTCTGCAGATGAATTGGGTTTTTCGGATCCGGCTCAATTTTCTTCCTTAGACGCGTGACCTGCACATCAATGCTGCGTTCACTGCCATTCGAAGCGCGCTCTGCCAAGTCATCACGGTGGAAGGCTTCGCCTGGCTGCGCGGCCATAATCGTCAGCAATTGCAGCTCACCATCGGTCAGCCGAATTGATCCCGTGGGTCCATTCAGGAGCCCTTTCTGGGAATCAAAGACAAGGCCCGACATCTCAATCTCGCTTGGAGGCTCAGGCTTATGTGTTCGCCTGAGAATGGCTGCAACCCTCAAGGCAAGCTCCTCAGGCTCGAAAGGCTTTGGCAAATAATCATCAGCCCCGAGGCGCAATCCTTCTATTCGGTCCTCGGAATTTCCTCGGGCTGTTAAAAGAAGAACAGGCGTATCATTCTTTTTTTCCCGAAGCGCTGATAGCAAGCTAAGGCCGTCTTCGCCCGGCATCATGATATCTAAAATCGTCAGATCAAAACTGAATGTTTGAAACAGTTTTCGCGCAGCTGCTGCATCTGGAGCCGTCGTGATTTGATACCCCATTTTTGATAGGAACTGCTTTAGGAGCGTTCGAATACGGTCGTCATCATCGACGATCAGAAGGTGCTTCCCGTCATGGTCGCTCATGGCACATCCTCATACGAGAGCTTCTAAGACTGATCGCGCGCCAGCGACCGCGCTCGCACCCGCTTTGCGATAGGCGTCTCTTAGAGCATCGCGCATAATCAGCGTAGCGGGGTCAGTAACCCGCTTACCCTCTGTCGAAAGAGACAAGATCCTCTTACGGCCATCACCTGCACTTTTGCTACGATCAATTAGGCCCCGCTTAGACAGATCACCGATAATCCGAGCAAAGGTGGGTGTTGTTGCTCCCAATTGATCCTTTAACCCCGTGACCGTTTGGCCTTTTTGGAAACGCAAGACAATCAATGTTCTTGCAGCAAGCTCAGGTATATTGAGGTCTCGGGCGATATCGCTAACGCCCGTCATCAAGGCCCTTTCACCCGCTATAACCAGCGCGATCCCATAATCGAGTTCCTCATCGCGCAAGAATAAGCGCGGATCAAAGCCGGGGGCATTACGTCTCATCTGGTTGACATCAGGCATCCTGATCGGACAATGCCGTTGAAACGCATGAAAGCGCAAGACAGGAAGACGCAAATGGTAGACCTGCCCTATGATGACCGCGACGGCTACATTTGGATGGACGGCGAATACACGCCTTGGCGTGAGGCTAAAGTCCATGTGCTGACCCATGCGATGCACTATGCCTCCTGTGTGTTTGAAGGCGAGCGCGCCTATGGAGGGGTCATTTACGCCTCCCGCCGCCATTCAGAGCGGCTTGCAAATTCCGCCAAAATCATGGGCTTCGAGCTTCCTGTAAGTATCGACGAACTGGAAGACATCAAAGCTGATGCGCTCGCTAAGTCGGGCTTGGAAAACGCCTATGTTCGTGCCTTTGCTTGGCGAGGCAGTGAGATGATGGGTATATCTGCGCAAAAAAATACCATCCACTTGGCCGTCGCCGTTTGGGCCTGGGGCGATTACTTTGCAGACAAAATGAAGGGCATTCGAATGACGCATGCCAGCTGGCGACGACCTGCCCCTGACAGTGCGCCTTGTCACGCCAAGGCTGCTGGCTTGTATATGATATGCACACTGTCAAAACACGCCGCTGAGAGCGAAGGCTATGCCGATGCTTTGATGCTCGATTATCGTGGCCAGGTGGCTGAGGCGACGGGCGCCAACATTTTCTTTACCCGAGATGGAGCACTGCATACGCCTACGCCTGATTGTTTTCTAAATGGAATTACCCGCCAGACTGCAATTAAGCTCGCAAAGGCGCGCCAGATCGAAGTGATCGAGCGTGCGATCATGCCGGAAGAATTGTCGACTTTTGACGAGTGTTTCATTACAGGATCGGCCGCAGAAATTACACCAGTGGCAGAGATTGCAGGCCAAGGTTACAAACCTTCTCACGTTTGCGAGGCTTTGGTCACAGATTATAGCAATCTGGTGAACCGCCGCATCGATATTCCGGCATAAGCACAGCCTGCGTATGACGCAGCTTTAAGTTGCTCAACCGAAACTTGCTGATGCAAGATGAGGCGATGAAGGGGCTAACAGTATTTGGACGGGCAGATCGCAGGCGATTGGCCTTTGCGATCGCTCTTGCAGGCCACTTTGTCGTTTTGGGCCTCGCGTTGAACCTAGAGTCTGAGGCCCCGAGTAGAATCAATCGTGACCCTGTAAGTATCACAATCCTGTTGGAGGAGGACCCAACCGAAATAGAGGAAGAGATTGTCGAAGAGTTGGACCAGCCAGATATTATCGAACCAATTGATGAGCCAAACATCGAAACTACACCAACCAGCATCATAACTTCGGACGTGATCGATCTTAGCGGCGACGTGATAGACCCACCATTGGATGCAGAGCCAATTGATGACTTGAGTGTTCCCGATGAAACAGATGCCCCGCGGCAACAAGCAATTGGGCAAAGCGCAGCTCAGGCGCCAAGTGAAACACAGCGCGTCTCTGAGATTTTAAGGCGATTGGATTGTGCGAGCTTGACCCGCGGTCGAGATAAAGATTGCCCAGAAGTAGATCCGTTTACTCAAGCTGAAACAGACGTTTTGCGCTCAGAGCAAAACACCACTGGCATCTTAGCGATTACAGACGCTTCTGCGTTTGGGCCGCAGTCCGGCATAGAAAAATGGGCTGCTAAAAATG
The DNA here is from genome assembly GCA_039030935.1 of Pseudomonadota bacterium. Classification (GTDB taxonomy): domain Bacteria; phylum Pseudomonadota; class Alphaproteobacteria; order Caulobacterales; family Hyphomonadaceae; genus Henriciella. The sequence goes on from JBCCDF010000170.1 coordinate 5,760, forward strand.
ATGGCTTCAAGCCGACGTCGCTGTTTGGTGAGGATAATTCAATCTTCATCGACCCGATGGCTGAGGGGGCCTACAACGCCGGACGCATCCGCAACGGAGACAATCCGATTTGGGATCGCGATATCGAGAAAGAGCTTCGTAATGCGCGAAACCCGAAATAATTGGGCTGGATTGCAGTCCAAGCGGTTGACTCAAAAGCATCTGTCACGCCCAAACTGGTAAAAGTTGAATAGAAGACCACTTAATGACCCAGCCCATACTTACGGTTCGTGATCTACACGTGAAATTCGATACCCCCGACGGCATTGTTCATGCGGTCAAGGGCACTAATTTTGAGGTCGCCGCTGGGGAATGCCTCGGCATTGTCGGGGAATCTGGTTCCGGGAAGTCGCAGACGGTCCTCGCCGCCATGGGGCTTCTCGCAGACAATGGGCGCGCGTCCGGTTCGATCACGTTCAACGGCACAGACATGCTGAGCGCGAATATGAAAACGCTGCGCAAGATTCGCGGCGAAGAAATGTCCATGATCTTTCAGAACCCGCTCACCAGTCTGACGCCGCATATGACCGTTGGCGCGCAGATGCGCGAGGTTTTGTCCCTGCATAAAGGTCTAAAAGGGGAAGAAGCGAATAAACGGTGTGTGGATTGGCTTGAGCAGGTTCGCATTCCAGAGGCCAGACGGCGTATGGATCAGTTCCCTCAC
>JBCCDF010000171.1:0-6452 GCA_039030935.1 Pseudomonadota bacterium
CCCAATCCGATGAAGTTCCTGAATACGATTTGCGGGCGTCCCGACACCGAAAAACCTTTCCTGATCCTCGTCGCTGGTTACCCCGCTGACGACGCGATGGTTCCCAACCATGCCCTCGTTAAAAAGCCGTTGGGGGAGATCGCTAGCTTCCTGTAGAGGCGTCTGACGCAACGACGGTAACAGCAGGACCCGGAACATACATGAAGCTGAACCCGCGCTGTGTCTGACCATTGCTCGTGGGGTACACGCTTACTGCTTCGCCTCGTACGGCGAGGTCGACATCGCCTCGAAGGCTCAACGGAACCTCGCCGTCTTCTAAATCAGTCATGCCTTCATCATCGAGCAAGGCGAAGCGCGTAAAGGAGAGATCATTGGTGAACTCGACCTCCGTCGTTAGAGGGCCTCCGGCTTCCAGAACAATCGGCACAGGCGTGAGAAACGCACCAATGGGCCTCGCAAACAACTGCGTGACGTAAATTCCTGAATCCGTCCGCGCGACACCCAGTGCGATATGGGTCGCATCGGGCGTCAGGATATTATCGCGATGTCCCGAACTTGCCATAAGGTCCTTATGGATCTGATCCACCGCGCCCGCCATCACATCCGTGTCTAAGCCCTGTAAATCCGCACATGATATCCGCGCACCGTCTTGGTCGCTGCACTCCCAATTCAGTTTAAGCCGCGCCACGTTTTCAGCTGTCGTGTCCGCCAGCAGTGTTCGATCAAAAACAGAGATACGAAATGTCGACCCGCGCCCATCAGGGGTTAAATGCCCGAAGAAATCATTCACGCCCATGTCCAGACTGTGAAACCGGGCAGCAGGGCGCATCTCTTGGCGCAAGATTAGCGGCTCTAGGCCGCGCGCTGCTCTTTCTTGATTGATGAGGTCTATGAACTCACGCTCCATCGCCTCGCTGTAGCGAAAATCGCCGGGGGCCTCGTTCAGGCAAAGCTGCGCCGTCTCAAAATAGTCCGCGACATTATCCGCTCGATTTTCGGTCTCAATCTCACAAGCGGAGGAGGCACCAGCGAAGCACAGCGATAGGACAAAGAAGATAAGTAATCTTGCCATAGCGCTGTATTTAAACACAAAAACGTTAAAGCAAACCAACGGCTTCCAGGCGTGCTGTGATTGGGGCCAACATCCGCTCAACGGCTTCCGGGGCCGGGCGCACTTTTCCATAGGCCGGCAGGCCTTCATCTGCGATCACCAGATCGGCTTCGAACTTCGCCGGAAACGTGTAAGCGTAGTGAGCGGCTCTTACAGTTCCAAGGTATTGTGACAGGACACTTTCAACACTGCGCCCGCGCTCCATAACATCGCGCCGAATGCGCCGGGCCAGTCTCAAATCGTCTGGCGTATCGACATAGATGGAGAGGTCGATGAGCGGTGCGATCTCAGGAATCGACAGCGCATGAATGCCTTCCAAAATAATCAGAGCGGCCGGTTTAAGCTCGAGCGTCTCAGCTTTTCGGTCATGACGATCATAATCATAGATTGGCTGATTGATGGTCCGGCCCGCTTTCAGGTCGGCCAGATGACGCGCCATGAGGGCTGTCTCTTTACTGGCGGGGCTGTCATAGTTGACCCGCGAAATAATCGCTTCGCGTTGGCCTTGCGTTTCAGCGGGGCCATAATGTGACATCGGCCAATAATAGCCGTCTTCAGCAAACACAGTGACACCCAAATGCTGACACCGCTCAACTAGCGCTTCAGCCACGGTCGATTTTCCGGAGCCAGACCCGCCAGTCATTGCGATCAAATAGGGCGTCATAGGCATGCTCCGTAGATATTGGTCGACTTGTTCACCTCACGAGCCGACGTCGAAACAGACCCTAGTCGTCAGTTTCCTCCAGCGGAACCGCGTAAAGCTCCAGACGTGCGTCAACAAGTTTATAGCCAAGCGATCTGGCGATCTCAGCTTGTAGCTGCTCAATCTCTTTATTCTGAAACTCGAGAATATTGCCGGACTTGATGTCGATCAAATGATCGTGGGGCTCGCTCATCACCTCTTCATAGCGTGCGCGCCCGTCGCGGAATTCGTGGCGGTCCACAATGCCATACTCTTCAAAAAGTTTCACAGTGCGATAGACCGTTGCAAGAGAGATCGTTTTATCAACAGCGTTCGCACGGCGGTGCAGTTCTTCTGCGTCGGGGTGGTCATCCGCCTGTGACAGAACCCGGGCAATGACGCGACGCTGCTCGGTCATGCGGAGGCCTTTTTCGGCGCAGAGTTGTTGAATTCTATCCATGAGTGTCTTTTGCCTATTTTATGCGGGCGCTGCAGAAAGCCCGCGTGACATTAAGATTGCATCACGATGATTGCCATCACTCTGCTTATAATAGTTCACACGCCAACCGTCTTCAACAAATCCCATTGTTTGATAGAAGTTTACCGCAGCGGCGTTGTTCGATGCAACCTCTAAAGTGATCCGTGTAACGTGACGCGATGCCAAAAGGGGCCGTGATGCGCTGAGGAGGGCTTTCGCATAGCCCTGCCGACGTTTTGAGGGTGTAACGGCAAAGGTCAAAAGGTCACCGGTCTCCGCAGCGATTCGGAAGAGAGCGAGGCTTAGAAGCTTACCGTCTACTTGATGCGCCAAACCAAGCGAACTGTCCTGCTCAAGCAGGGATTGAAAAGCCTTTGCGGTCCAGACATCACTCTCCAGAAAGGCCTTGCTGTGCAGGTCCGCTGCTCTTTGTGCGTCGGCAGCGCCCAAGATGACGACATCTGACATCACTGCGCGGCTTGCTTCGGCTTTGCAGTATCAGGTGCCCGTGCATAAACTGGACGCGGCGGGTGATTAGACGGATCAAAGCTTGCGGTAAGTTCGGCGGCTCGTCGCGCAGACGGGCTTGCGGTATGGATGATTTGATCCGGCATTTCTGTCTGCAAAGCAGGTGCGTCTCCAAACACTGTATGCGGATGCGCTTTCAGGAGATCAATCAGCGCTTCCAATCGCATTTCTTCAGCGCCAGCCGTCGCCATCGATCCTCTAAAGCGCTGCGTCCAAAACGTGATATCCGGGGCCCGCCTCTGCGCTGGCAGGACCACAATAGACGAGCCTTGCTGATTAGGGGGCAGGGCGGCTTCAAGCGTCGTCACACCAACACATTCAGCGCCGGTTGCCAGTGCCAAGCCACGCGCAAAGGCGACGCCGACCCGCACACCCGTAAAGCTTCCGGGGCCAACAACAACGCCAAACCGGTCGACTTCCTGCAACTCGATTTGAGCCTCTTCGCAGGTTTCAGAGACGAGGCTCGCAAGGCGTGCATCTTGGCCTTTTCGCATGGCCTCGGTACGCTCAGAGATCACTGTGCCATCCTTGAAAACCGCGACATCGCAGCCTGGCATCGCCGTATGAATTGCAAGCGTTATCAAGTATTTGCCTCTATTTCTTTATGTGCTTGCAAGCTCGAAGAAAAGCACTGCTTCGCTAGAGCGATTTGATTAAAGAACCTCGCAAGCCTCTTCAAAGGCAAGCCTCGGACTACGCTCGAAAATCGTCGTGTCATCTCCGACACCAATATTGCAAAGCCAGTTTGAGCGCCAGTTTTTCGTGGCTTCTCGGTTAAAGAAGAACTCCCGATCGACACCGGCATTATCGAAACCCGACATCGGGCCACAATCGAGGCCAACCGCCCGTGCAGCCAACATGAGATAAGCGCCTGACAGCGTGCCATTGCGAAACGCGGTCAGGTGACGGTTTTCCTCATCTGAAAACCACTCTTTCGCCCCCGGATTATGCGGAAAGAGCTGTGGAATTTTCTCGTGAAATTCCAGATCGTGGCTGATGATCACGACCCAAGGGGCTGCCATACTCTTCTCGACATTCCCCTCCATCAAAAACGGTTTCAGGCGTTCTTTGCCTTCATCCGATCCAATGAAAGTATAACGCGCCGGGGAACAATTCGCGCTGGTCATGCCCATTTTTGAGAGGTCGTAAGCAGCACGGATCAAAGTCTCAGGCACACTTTTATCCTGCCAGCCATTATAAGAGCGACCGTCACGCCAGATAAGGTCGAGCGCATAATCATTGGCTGGGTTTTTCATAGCGAATGTCCTTCAGGTTGCCGACAGTCGCCATATGGGGGTGTTACGCGTTCCGGGAAAGGATTATCTCTTTTTACCCACACGCCGCGGCTGCACTATCGATCGCTGCAGCAGAACCTGACAAAGAGAAATGGTAGGAGACCCTTGTATTTCGTTCAGACGTTGCCTCAACTCTGAGCTCAGACCCGCGGCGCAGCGCACGAACAAGCTTCGGGTCATCGCTATCATTTGCAAAGGCTTCATCGCCCACGCCGTAAAGCGTATATTTTGATCGACCCACCTGCGCCTTGCCGGGCAGGTCGCGTCGCAACTGATAGCCGACTTTCAAGCTCGGTTGGCTTTGCGCCTTGCCGGATGTTGAACTTGAGACATAAAACCAGACATCACCGTGTTGGGCAGACCGCGGGGCTTTGTCGGTTGCAGGTGTCGCCGCATAGCACAGTGTCTCACCGCCAATTTGGTCAGTAAACACTTTCCAATCCTTGTACTGGCCGACAGCACTTGGTTGTGGATAGGCCACACCAACACTCGCTGAAAGAACACAGATTACAAAAAAGTGTCTCGACACCATATATTATCTCCGATACGCAATAAGAAACTCAATCTACCGTCACACCTGACTGCAATAGGGTTAAGGCGGAAATAAGACACACCTTTCTGGGGTTGAAAAATGAATTTAATGTCTCGCAATGGTTGCATTTCTGACAAAACAAGCGCTTTATACGGGTGTGAAGCGCGAAAGGGCACTGATGTGTCGCTGCAAATCGTTGGGACTGACCCTTTACAGCGGGATAGAATGGCAGATTGTGTCGAAGCAATTGCCAGCTCCAAGTCTCGTTCAGCTTTCTCCCACGTTTTTGAATACTTTGCACCTCGTCTGAAGTCTTATCTCATGCGTCTCGGCAGTGATGATGTCGGCGCTGAGGAGATCGTGCAGGAAGTGATGCTCAACGTCTGGCGCAAGGCGGAGCAATATGATCGTCGGCAGGCTTCTGTGTCGACATGGATCTTCCGGATCGCCCGCAATCGCAGGATTGATAGTCATCGGCGTCTAAATAAGCCCGAACTCGACGCTGAGGATCCGATGCTGCAGCCCGCTGCTATTGAAGAGCCTGATATAACTGTAAATCGCGCTCAGATTGAGGTTGTCGTTAGAAAAGAGCTGGAAACACTGCCTGAAGACCAACTCGTCTTACTTAAAGCTGCATTTTATGAGGGCTTATCGCACTCTCAAATTGCCAAGAAATTTGGTCTGCCGCTTGGCACGGTAAAATCCAGAATCCGTATCGCGTTCCAGCGCCTGAAAGGCCAGCTTGAACGCGACTTAAACTAACTGTCTGCAATCGGAGGCTGCGTTTGCTTGACGATAACCATCAAAAGTCAATATCGCTGAACAAAGATAATAATAACGCAGCGACAGACATAATGCAAAAAGCAAATATTAGTGATTTCGGTGAGGTCTACAGCGCCTACGCCGCGGGTTGTCTCGACCCTGCTTTCGCATTGATGGTCGAGACCCAAGCCGCAATTAAGCCAGAGGTCAGTCGCGCTGTCGCGCGTGCCGAAACCATCGCCGGAATCATGTTCGAAAATGAGGGTTGTGAACCGCTATCAGACAGCGCTCTTGACGAGGCTCTCTCGGTTATCGACGCAATTGAAGCGCGTCCGAGGATGCAGGAGAAAGCCGCGACTCAAGCTTGCGCCGCTCTTGACGAGCTTTTAGCGCTACCCGATCCTCTGCGTGATCATGCGATAAATGCAGCTGGACGCTCCGGTTGGAAAAATCTGAAAACAGGTATTCGTCGCCTCGAATTGCATATTGGCAGCGATGCCGAAGTTGAATTGTACCGAATCGAACCTGGCGCGACAGTTCCCGCTCACAAGCACAAAGGTGATGAGTTCACGCTCGTCGTTTCAGGGTCTTTTTCGGATGGCGATGGCCGCTACAAAGCTGGTGACCTCTGCGTCAAAGGCGAAGACGATGTCCACCAGCCAATGGGCGAGGATGACGGCGTCTGTTTCGCGCTTGCTGTTCATGAAGGCGGTCTTCGGTTCACGGGTCTCCTGGGTGTCGTCCAACGCCTGATGGGCCAGTAACCCCAAATCTAGTCAGCGCTCAGCATCGTAGACAGCCTAAACAAAAAAGGCTGCCGCAATGATCACTGTCCATCACCTTGAAAACTCACGCTCACAGCGTGTCCTTTGGCTTCTCGAGGAATTAGGCCAGCCTTATGAGGTCAAGCGCTATGAGCGTGATCCAAAGACAAATCTCGGTCCGCCTGAGCTTTATGCCGTTCACCCACTCGGCAAATCGCCCGTGATCACGGATGGTGACATTACGGTCGCCGAAACGGGCGCCATCTTTGAATATCTCGTCAACACATATGACAAAGACTA
>JBCCDF010000172.1:0-6427 GCA_039030935.1 Pseudomonadota bacterium
GCGCTGCAAAGCTTGCACGGCTGCATGCATTCTGGGTTCAGCTTCCACATCTGCGACAGGGGCAAGCAAACGCCCGGCGGCCGTCAGGTCTGGGTCAGGTGTGTAGCCATCGGGCGACGTGATATGAGCCGCCAAGAGCATGTAGTCTGATAGGGCGGAGGTTAGGCCTTCCTGCCATGCGGGCAATGAGGTTAAGCGTGACTGGGGGCGCCACCATGCTTTATCAACAGCCCAACCCGCTTGTGTCTCTTCACGGGCTATCAAGGTGAGAGCGGTCGCTATTTCGGGTGAAGTCCAGCTCGCCTCTGACGCGGTAGTGATAGGGCGACTATCAATCTTGTGAGACAAAGCGACCATGAGCGGATAGCCACCGAGCAGCATCAGGATAAGCGCTAAACGCCCAGCAAAAATCATGCGTCGCCACCATCTGGATGCGGTCTCCATGAGGGGGCTGGGCTCGGCTTCTTCGAGATACGCAGCTGGAATACTGGACCCAAGCAACGTGACAACGACAGCCCGATCATTTGCGGCTTCCAGCGCATCTGTCTCTTGGTAAGCGGGATGGATTGTTGGCAATGAGGTCATGGAAAGCCTTCTCAGACCGTGAGATGACGCAGAAACGGGGTGTTAACAAGTCATTAACTTTTAAAAATCAGCAAGATGAGGCGTTGTCTGCAAAATTCGTGCAGTTCAGCGGGTTCGTGCCGTGATTTGAAGCTGAACGTTATTTGGCACGTTAGCACTGCCAGATGCGGGCATGGCGGTCTCTGCTGGTTTCGCCCAAGACGGCATCCAGTTCGGTGTGTTGAGCATGTCTTCGTTGAACGCCACCCAACCTGTCACACCGATCATGACAAGCAGGCCAATCACGCCAAGTTGCCCGCCATAATGCGGCTTAGGGGGTCTGTAATAGGCCATAATGGTCGTCTCTAGGCTGGCTTACTCTCCATCTAACACTATGCCAGAGAGGTTGAGGAGCCCAGCCCCGCAGCGCCTGAGGCAGATATTTTCAGAGCCTGCAATCGGTTCAGCCCCCGGATAGTTGAGGCAATCATTGCGGCATTGGTCGTCTGTTGTGGGTGTAACCCCGGCCATCAACGTGTCTAAGAGTTCAAGTCTGGTCAGGTCTGGGCGCTTCGATTTGATGAGCGCCAAGGCAGCCGACACATGAGCTGCGGCCATGCTCGAGCCTTCTTCAAACGCATAGTAACAGGTTGGAACAGCCGATTGGTCGACTGGATCAAGGCACATCTCTGCACGCTTTGTCGATAAAATACCGTCAGGATATCCGTCAGCATTATCATCGCGGCCCAAGTCACCGCCGGGTGCCATCAGATCAACCGCGCGACCAAAATTTGAATAATGCGCAAGGTGGCCGCGCGCATCACTTGCAGCGACGGTGATGACATTCTGGCAGCCGGCTGGGGCAAAAAACTCTGTCGATACGCGGTGATTGCCAGCGGCGGCGACAATGGTGACGCCTGTAGCCGTCACAGCATCAATCGCGTCCTGAAGGGAGGCCGGGCAGGATTTGAACAGGCCAAAGCTTAGATTGATAATGTCGGCCGGATTCTCGTTCCAGACCTCATTTCCGAAAGCATCATAATCTGGGATTGCGCCAGCGGCCCATCGGATACTGTCGTTGATATCTGATAGACGCCCACCGCATTTTCCTAAAGCGCGGACAGGCACGACTTTAATGTCCCGAGCGCCACCAGCGGTACCCACAGTGTTGTTCGTCAGGCCTGCGCCGAGCGTTCCGGCAATGTGTGTACCGTGCCAACTGTCTTCGAACTGATTGTGCCCGCGGCAGAGGTCACCGGGATCAACCGGATCGGGGTCGCGCCCATTACCGTCATTGCTCATCTCCGGGTGGGTGACCATGTCCCAACCTTTGGCCAAGTTTGGTGAGTTTTGAATGTCGGGATGATTGAGGTCGAGGCCCGTATCGATCAGGGCGATCACGACTTTGGATGTGCCTTGGGTTGCTTCGCGTGTCCAAAAGTCGATGAAGCCAGCACCGCCTGCGATCTGGTCCGGGTTTTGATAAGGCCATTGCAGGTGAAAGAGAGGATCATCTGGAACGACCCTTTTTGCTGTTTTGCTGTCGGGTCGGGCGGTCATCTGATGCTCGAAGAGGTAGTCTTTCTCGACGTATTCGAATGCGCCGGAGGTTTCCAGCACCTCTATAAAGCAGATCATTGTGCTTTCGGGGCTTCTTGCTTGTCCCTGTGGCTCAGCCTCTATGTTGCAGGAAAGGTCTTCGGTCTCTACGGCAAAGACGGGTTGAGAGGTCTCATCGACAATTTCAATGATGATCTCACCTGCGTATAAGCGTCTAAGATTAACCGCGAGATCGAATGTTGCAGCAGATTCAATAATAAGCTCATCCGGCTGTGGTTGTTGGATTGATGTGTCTTCTGGTGCCAAGTCTTTCGGTTTTGCGATGATCGACCCCATGATGAAACGGCTTTGGCTTGTTTCTGGGAGATCGGGGAAGAATGTTGGCTGCATCTGTCCCTGAAAAGCGCGGGCGTCGACGGCGAGGCTCTGCATCGCTTCTTTGGGGTTGGCGCTTCCGACATCGCGCCCGGTCAGTTGATCGAAAACTGCGCTGCTAAGGTCAGATGCGCGCTCAAGCCGCTCTGCGCGCTGATCACAGGCAGTCAGGCCGATCAAAGCGACCATGATCATTAATGATAGAGACGCTAAACGCATCGGCGAATGTCCTCCGTAGAGCGCAGACTGTGCTGCCTTGTCGACTGCATCGCCGGCAAGCGTCAACGTCAATCGGGTTCAAGCGTGCCAAGCGCCCGGCCAACAGCCGTCCCGGCATCTGCAATCGCGTCCCGTGCGATCTTGGTGACGGCGGTGAGGTTCATGAAGCCGTGCATCATGCCGGGATGGTCTTGAATGGTCACGGGCACACCATGCGCGGCCAATTTCGTCGCATAGGCTTTCCCCTCCTCATTGAGGGGATCCCACCCGCAGAGCACCATATGGGCAGGCGGCAAGCCTGAGAAAGACGCATCGTCGGCAAAGAGAGGCGAAATGCGCGGATCCATTCTATCGGCTTCGCGCTCTACATAATTGTCCCTGAAATAATCAAACAAATTCGGGGAAATGAAAAAGCCCCCTTCTTGGAAGGAGAGTTTTTTGGATCGGATGTCGACGAATTGGACAAGCGGGTAGAGCAGAAGCTGGTAAGCGGGCACGATCCCACCTGAGCGATTGGTGTGCTGTGCGATGAAGGCGGCGAGATTGCCGCCTGCGCTGTCACCTGCCACGGCGATGCGGTCGCGATCAAACCCTAGAATGTCACCTCGCTCTGTCGCCCATGCCCATGCAGCGAGTGCATCATCGTGGGCTGTTGGGAATTTATGTTCTGGGGAGAGGCGGTAATCGATGGCGAGAACACGACAGCGAGATGCGGCAGCGAGGCGTCTACAGATCACGTCATGGCTGTCGAGGTCACCCAGCATGAACCCGCCGCCATGAAAGAAGACGATGGCGGGCGCTGGGCCGATCCCTGCGGCCAGCGGCACGTAGAAGCGCGCTTTTAAGGGGCCGTCGGCGCCATCAACGACGAGATTTGAGATTTCCTGCAGGTCGGGAATGTCGGTCTCAACCGAGCGGCTGGCGCGATAAAACGCCTGACGCAATCCATCGGTTGAGCCTTTTAAGTTCATCGAATTGAAGTCGGGGACCTTCATGCGATCAAAAAAGCTTCGAAATGTATCGTTGATAGCCATGAGTCTCTTCTTGCCCTGATCCTGTATTCGAGGGAAGCTTGAGCATAAGCTCAAATGTGGCGCATGGGAGGAAATTATGAAAACCGTTGATGTCTTTTGGTCGTTTCGTTCGCCTTATTCCTATTTGGCAACCAAACGGTTACGGGGTTTGCCCGACAAATGGGCTGTTCGCGTCAGGCCAAGACCGGTCTACCCGATCGCCATTCGAACACCTGAGTTCTTTGCTGAGGTTAGACCCCAATGGGTGCCCTATCTAATGCGCGATGTGGTGAGACTGTCTCAATATCTCGAATTACCGCTTGGGCCGCTGAACCCTGATCCTGTTGTTATGGATATGATGACGCGCAAGATTTCTGCAGATCAGCCACACATTTATCGCCTGACCCGGCTTGGTATTTTAGCCTGTGAGGCCAGCGATGAGACGGGATGGGCGTTCATGGATGAGGTTTCAAGCGCCATCTGGTCGGGCCAAGCTTGGACGGAAGGCAGCGTACTCGCGGATGCTGCTGCTCGTGCGGGGCTGGATTTTGCAGAGCTGGATCAGCGTCAGCGCTCGGAAGAGGCGCGTTTAACGGAGGTGATCGAGGCCAATCAGACCGAGCAAGACAAGCATCATTGGGGCGTGCCGCTTATGGTCTATGATGGCGAAGCTTTCTTCGGTCAGGACCGCATTGATGTTCTTGAATGGCGCTTGGGCCAAGACGGCGTCGAGCGGCGCGACTAGCGATAGAAATAGTCGTTCACGCGCCAGATCACATATGGCGTATTGCCGTGGAAAAGCTCTGGCAGGAGGTCTGACCAAACTCTCATGCGGACCGCTTCGGGGAGGCGATCTGATGTCTGCAAAGCAAACAGGCCGAGGCGGCAGGCCTGAATGTTTTGAACAGCTGTCTTCATAGGTCGATAGCCCGTCCCCTCTGAGGCTGAAAAGGCCATGACTTGCAAAGCGATTGTCGGTTGATTTGCCCCGAGTGTAATCGCAGCATCTTGTAGGAGCGCTTTGTCGAAATTGGAGGGGCGTGCGCGATTGATGGGGGCTTGGCGCCCTGCCTGTATGGCATCGAGTGCCATTACCCCAAATGCCATTGCCCAATCGTAGCTGTCGCTTTGATAGGGATAGAGCGCGATAAGGGATGGGATCAGCTCGTCATCATCCTGCTCAAGATAGGCCAAGAGTTGCGGGCCCGTACACCATGGTGAGTTTTCTCTTTGAAGCCGGGTCAGACCTTGCCTCGCATGATCAATGAGGCGGTTGTAATGGCTTGGTGGGGCCTGCCTGAAGGCCGCTGCGCCGTCTTTCAACTCCATCAGGAGAGACAGCAAGACGAGTTCAGAGAGGGTCTGATCAGTTCCTCCAGTGCGAATTCGCGTATCCGCTTCACGCTTCAGTCGTTCAGCGGTAACGGGGGAATAGCGTTTTAGGTGTGTGAGATAATTTTGCGTTGGGGTATCCGTGAGACGATCGGTGAGATCGGTTTTCTCTATCTCTGAGTGAGTTGAAACCTTGGCCGCGAAATGTTCAGCGTTGAAGGCGCTGACAAGTCCAAGACAGGTCACGATGGCCAGAATGATGAGACCGGAGCCAAGGCCGAGTGTTTTGGGTCCGGTCTCGCTCATGGATCAGAGCTGGACCACGCCGGCCCCGGCCTCAGGTGTAAACAAGCGCGCAACATCGCTCGCGCGGCGGTCCTGCGTGAGGCGTTGATTGACGTAGCCTTTATCGGTGATTTCGCCTGCATCAATGCTTGGTGGCTCTGTCAGGATCAGAAAGCGTTTTATGCGGCGCGAGGAGCCGGGTTCACCGGCATTGAAGGCGGCGGCTTTTGCGGCAAGGTCTTTCGCGTAGGCCATGCCTGCGGCCATTTGATCGCCGCCAGCGTTTTTCATATAGCCCTCAAAGGCGGCTGGGGATGGCCAGACCATGGCACCGATATAGTTTTCATCCTGTCCGCAAATGATGGCATCGAAGACAAGTGGGCTGCAGGCCGCAACAAAGTCCGGGCGGAGTGTTCCGACGCTCACCCAAGTACCAGAGGACAGTTTGAAGTCCTCACCGACGCGTCCATCGAAGACGATCCCTTGATTGGGGTCATCCTCGTCGACGAAGACGGCGGCGTCGCCAAGGCAATAAAAGCCCTCTTCGTCAAAGACTTCGGCATTTTTCTCGGGCATGTCTTGGTAACCGTGCATGACGGTTGGGCCCTTCACGCGCACCTCGAGCTTTCCAGCCGTTGGGACCAGTTTGAGCGTTAGGCCGGGCAGCGGAAGGCCGATCAGGCCGACGCGTTCCGCCTCCCAATGCACGACGGTAATGCCCTGCGTTTCCGTTGCGCCATACATTGTGACAATGGGAATTCGGCGCCCAGTGGCCTTGATGGCGAGGTTTTGCAGACGATCATAAAGGTCGTCTGACAATGTGGCCCCACCATAGGCGACTTGGCGCATATTTGTGAAGAAAGCATGCATCAGAGTTTCGTCTTCTTCCATCGCTTCAGCCAGCATGGCGAGCGCGATGGGAGCCGTACCGAATGTGGCAGGTTTTGCATCGCGGACATTGCGAATGGTTTCGTGGAACAAGGCTGGCGTTGGCTTGCCGCCATCGATCCAGAAGGTTGCGCCGTTCCAGAGCGCTCCATTGAAGTTCACATTCGAGCCTGAGATGTGGTTCCACGGCA
>JBCCDF010000173.1:0-6398 GCA_039030935.1 Pseudomonadota bacterium
CACTTTCAGACATGGAAAGAGCGGAAGCACGCGCGAAGATGGATCGATGGGTGAAGTGCGTCGAAAGACAACAGGTGCAAGAGCAAATCGCAAAAGTAACTGGACTGCCGGGTGGCTCGCCTAATTGTTCTGAATTGGATTAGGATCCTATGGGTTACGAACCCCTCTAACGAAATCGCTTATAAAAAGAGTTTCACTTGAATTAAATGCAATCATGTGAGTGGGGTATGCCACCGGCCGTTTTTCACTATATTGAAGTACGGTGGGGTTCAATTTTCCGAACAAGTGCTCACTGACAAGTTCCATTAGCCAAAAACTGTTGTATTGAGGAGATAGTCTTTGGATGTGCGGTGACGGCTTCATGAATTAATGATTCAATCTCGATGACACATCCAACACCTATGCTCGAAAAATACTTAGCGGCTTTATCCTTATCATAGCGGTTTTCGTGCTCGACTTGGATGACCATTACGTTTTCCAAGTTTTCAGCTTGCGCAAACATGTCTCGAGCGTCAGCCATCCATTGACGTCCCGGATCTGTTTTTTGGGTCTCATCGATTTTCATATACTTTTTAAAGTAGTTGTGGTAGAATTCTCTAAATTCTGGTGTGGTTGTATTTATAGGTCTTCCAGCTACAATGCTACTCTTACCCAAATTTGCGACGTACTTCGAATCTACAAAATTAATCCATGGTACAAGCAAAATTAAACCATCAACATCGTTCTGCGCGTAGAGTTTCATCGCTAGAAGACCAGAAAAACTCGTCGCCATGAAAATAACTGACGCATCTGGTTCGGCTAGTTTGATCTCATTTAACAGAGTGGAGACCAATTTAGCATCACAATCAAAAGCACTGAGACCATAAGTGGAAAGTAATTTTGATGATTTAGGGCTTCCAGAAGTGCTCAACTCAACGGTGAAAATTGACGTTTTGTCACTAGGCCCTGCCATATACGTCTCAAGACGCTTTCGGATTCTACGATCTGCCGAAACCGCCTTTGGTCCACCCTCGAAGTTTACAAGATACTTAGAGTTTCCCCCTTTCGCGTCTTTGACAGAATGAAAAACAACACGCCAATCGCTTCCACCTATCTCGGCGATATAATTGGTGTCCTCCCTCGAAACTGAAATTTTACCAGAGTTCTCGCAGAGCACCTCCTGCTTTTCCAAAGAAAAGTCTGGTTGCGCATGGCAACCAGAGAATAGGCTCAATGCGCCTACAGTTATAATAGTCCTTATCATATTTTGTAGCTGATCGACGAGTGAGTTATTTTCAGTCACCGAATATCGAGTTCATATAATGCATAGCAATAGTGACTGTAGGATCCCCTACGCCGTATATCTCTGTGCCATCAGATAGTCCTATCTCATGCACATGATTGCCATAGTCCTTGATATATGAATCAATGATCCCGTCGGCATTGTCATCTATATATTGAGTATGTTCGCCGTCATCTCCAAATATTTCGTAGACAATTGAGCCATCACCAACGCGAACTACGTCAATTGAACCTGGATCGTCAATACTATATCCGCCGAAACCAGGGCCACTAGGCATGAGCCCTACAATGCTTGCCAAATCCCCAAGACCACTTATGATATCACCCATAAAACCTAGCAAGTAAGGGTTTTGTTCTTGTCCAGGTGGCGGATTGTGTATCGCTCCACTCACACTCTCAACTTCAGCTAAATTCAGTTCTCTCATAATGCATTTCTCCACATGCAGTTTTCGTATGTGGGGACAACAAAAGATCTAAATTTGCGTCCCCGGTGACCGGCACTTCACTGCCGAATGCTTATTGAGCATGGTTTGACGTTACAATTCATTTTGAGTTCGTCAACTTCCATTTGAAAAAGTTAATATTTATACAACTCAAGCTAGTTTATGCTAGCGAGGGAGTTCTCTCATCCAAAAGGGACGGTCGTTTCGCTCTTGTTTTTGCTGCTCTCTTTGCGGCGTTTTAGTCACATTCATTTGGGGAACGCCGCTCACGGGCCGCAAGCTGAACTCGATCTCTTTCAATTGCCCGTTTTGTACAGCTACGACTTTATCGGCGGCAGCGAGCGTTTCTGGTCTATGGGCGGCGATGATGCGGGTGATGTCGAGCTTTTTAAGCTCTGCATTGATCTGGCGCTCTGTGTTCACGTCGAGTGCGCTAGTACCCTCATCCATGACCAGGATGCGAGGCTGCCGATAAAGCGCGCGAGCGAGGATGACGCGCTGCTGCTGTCCGCCTGAGAGCGTTGTGCCCATATCCCCGACAAGGGAGCGATAGCCCATCGGCATGGCTTCGATATCATCATGAATGGCAGCGATGCGCGCGACCTCGCGGATGCGGTCCTGATCGGGACGCTCGTCGAACAGAGAAATGTTTTCCTCAATTGAGCCGGCGAGCAGCGTGTCGTCCTGCATCACGACGCCCATTCTTTGGCGCAGATTGGCAAGGCCCCATTTTGAGGCGGGTAGCCTGTCATAGAGGACCTTGCCCTCAGTCGGGTAGTAGAGACCTAGGATTAGGCGCAGGAGGGTGGATTTGCCCGCCCCAGATGGCGCAGCGAAGGCGATGTAGGAGCCGGCTTCAATCTCAAGGCTGGCCCCGCTCAGGATTTCAGGCTCGAAGCGTGCATAGCGGAAGTGGACGTTCTGGATGGAGATGTGGCCTTGCAGGCTGCGCCGATTGCTCGGCACTTGCAGGGCAGGCTCTTTCTTCGCCATGGCGATGTCAGAGACGCGCTCAAGATGCACGTCGAGCAGTTTGAGCTGCACATATTGCTCAAGCAACGCCATGAGCTTTTGCTCAAATTGACCTTTATAGGCGATAAAGGCGGTGATCATGCCGATGGTCATAAGGCCGCCAATCGCATTGGACGCGGCCAGATAGATCACGATGATATTAGAGAGCCCCATCAGAGTCTGACTGATCGCGCCATAGCCGATATTGACGTTGCCTACTCGGATTTGCGCATTGAGCGTATCGGCCGCCAGATTGCGCCAGAGGCCTTCGCGCTCATTTTCAATACCGGCGACTTTCACCGTCTGCATGGCGCGTAGAGTTTCGAGGAACTTTGTGTTCTCATTTGCGTCAGCGACGAGGAGATCGCCTGAGAGCCGCTTGGAGAGCGAAAGAAAGGCGAAGCGGAGGATAGCATAGACGATTACAAAACCAACCACGACAAAGCCTAGCATTGCGTCATACAGGAAGATGATAATACCGAGAAAGATAGCGAGGAGACCGTCTATCAACGCGGCGATGGCCCCGTTCGCGATAAAATCCCTGATTGGCGTTAAAGACTGGAACCGCTGTTGAATGTCTCCGACATGTCGTCGATGGAAGTAGGAGAGCGGCAACCGCGCCATATGGTGAAACAAGCTCGCTTCCATATCGAAAGCCAGCACATTGGACAGGAATTGCAGCACAAGCCCGCGAATGATGGTGGTAATCGCCTCGAAGATTTTGAGCAGCGCGAACCCAATCGCGATGGCGGATAAAAGCGAGAGATCGCCTTTCAGGATCGCTTCATCGATGACGAGCTGCATGTAATAAGGCGACAGCAAGACAAAGACTTGCAGGAAGATTGAAAGCGCAAGCGCCTGCGCAATGACTTTCCAAGCAGAGCCGCTGAGCCTGACAATGCTCGTCAGTTTGATCGGGTTGCGGTCTTTCTTGCGCTGAAAGCCTGAGGAGGGGGTGAGCTCCAGGGCAACACCTGTAAAGTGTTTGCCAACCTCCTCAATCGACAGCTCGACTTTGCCCTTAGCGGGATCATAAAGCGTAACCTTGTTGCGTGTTGCTGATCTGAGCACGACGAAATGGTTCATATTCCAGTGCAGGATCGCCGGAACGCGCAGGCCGCGAAGTTCATCAGGTTCGCACCGCAACGCTCTTGACCCAAGTCCAAGCTGGGACGAGATTTCAATCACGTCTTTCAGCGTTGCCCCTTTAAGCGAGATTGGAAACTTTCGCCGCAAGGTCGGCAGATCGGTCTTATGGCCGTGAGCGCCGGCAATCATGCCAATGCAGGCTAGACCGCACTCAGCGGCCTCTGCTTGACGCAATAGGGGCATACCTTTGACCCCTGAAAGATTGAGCACGGACATGCCTAAATCCCTGCCATGACTGACATTAGGCAAACATTATTCATGCTATTGCGTACTGGTACTTGATAAGTCGCACGAAATCGCGCATAGATAGTGCAGGTCACAAATGCATCTCCACATGCAGTGATCGTCGCCCCGAGGTTGCTTCACCAGCCTCGGGGCTTTTTTATTCATGCCAGACAACAAAATGAGCGAGATGCTGTCAAATGGAATCTTTATCCTTGTCTAACAAAGATAAAAACAAAGACGATCAAGCAGATATCCAATAAACCCAAAAAGTTGAGAGTAGGGTCTTTAAATATTTAGAAGTCAGCTTGAAATTTGCCCAATGGAGAATTCACAGATTGCCTAGGGGGCGGCTGCTATCAGTCTAGTGCGAACTGGTCTCCAGCATCCAAGTTCATAGTTGTTGCTCAGGCAGCCAGAAATTCACGCCATTCTAGTAGGGCGGCGGATCTGAGATCTTTGAATCTGGTTCTGCGTTCGATATTTCTATGGTGATTGAAGTGATTATGGAACGAGGCGAACATCGGTCCAAACCGGTCGACCCAAAGCCGTACACTCTTATGAGAGACATCGATCCCTTGCTCATGCAGCAGGTCTTCAACATTCCTAAGCGACAGTGGAAATCGAACATACAACATCACTGCGAGCTGGATGATCTCGGGCGATGTCTTGAAATAACGAAATGGATTCTAGGACATGACCCCAATGCTAAATACAGAGCAAGGCCGTCTCAAGCTTTTTAGTCCGACAGTTCCGTCGAAAGAGACGCTGAAAAACATCCTGTTCAGAGATACAGAGCCGGTAAGTGTCGGACTTTGCGACACTATTCAAAAGGAACGAATTATCCCTGAAAATGCCCTGACTGGGTGGCGGAGGAGGAGGGATTCGAACCCCCGGAACTGTCGCCAGCTCAACGGTTTTCAAGACCGCCGCATTCAACCGCTCTGCCACTCCTCCGCTTAGTACGCCTCTTTGTTACACCTTTTTGTCGATTGCAAGACTTGCCCTGAAATTGCCGACATCATGGTTAATCAAAGACCAAGGATTTCGGCAAAGCTCCGTATTCGCATTCACTATAAATGCAGCTTCCTATGGTAAATGGACACCCATAGGAGAGCAAAACGCCTCCAGTTCGTACCGACTTTAATCGGTGGCCTTAGAATGAGGAAGTTACTATGTCAGGGACGCGCAAAGCCGCATTTAAACTTAGTCTATTGACGGGAGCGATCATCGCTTCGATGTCATCACAGGCATTTGCCCAAGGTGCGCCGATCACATTTGGCGAAGCATCAACGCGCTCATCTGCAATGCCTTCCCAATCCGTAATGACCGCACAAAGAGCCCCTGTCAGCCCTGTCTCAGCTGCCACGAATACAGATCCTCGCACACGTCGCATTGAGTTTCGTTATCCTGACCAGCCGAACACATTTTATAGCGCGGACGGCACACGCGCTGCGCAGAGTGATGAGGCGCCGATAGCGTTTTCATCGCAGGAAACTGCGATTTCACAAGCAGATGCGCGTCAGTATGCAGCTCTTCCAGAGCCTGAAATTCAGCGCGATCCTGCGATTACGACAGGTGGATTTGATGCCCGTGCTGCAGCACGCGCCGTCGAGGTCCGTGAGCGCGCAGCGCAGGGTCAATCTACGCGCATTTCAGCGACGCAGCCCAAAAGCCCAGCTCCGACAGGGCAGCCTCTGACTCTGTCAAAGGTCAGGGCAAATCCAGATGCGGCGGTCTCTCAAGAGAGAGGTTTGGCTTCCGTGTACGACCGTGCATTGGATGGTGAGAAAACGGCCAATGGCGAAGTCCATGATCGCAGTGCGCTTATGGCGGCCCATCGGACGCTCCCACTGCCAAGTCTGGTTCAAGTGATTAATGAAGACAATAACCGTGAAATCGTCGTGCGCGTAAATGATCGCGGCCCATTTGATCCTAATCGTGTGCTGGATCTTTCAGAACGCTCGGCTGAGATGCTGGGGATTACACAGGATCAACCGGCAAATATTACGCTCCGCTATCTCGGACCAGCGCCAGTAGCAGCGGTTCAGGCCGATCCACAAACACTAGCGACTGTAGTGTCTGAGGATATGGCACCACCGCAACGACCAAAGCTGCGTGAGGCGTTTGTTACCGAACCAAGCCTTGGTGTTCCTGATCCAATGGACGCAGCAGCTCCGGCACCTCGCACACAAGGGCGTGGCAATGTCTATATTCAAGTTGGCTCTTTCACAGATATCGGTAATGCTGAAAATCTCGATGCCGCTATTGGCCGAGGCCTTCCCGTGAAAA
>JBCCDF010000174.1:0-6333 GCA_039030935.1 Pseudomonadota bacterium
AGCAGCATCCGCACCTGCTTTAGCCTCGAATAGGTTGGATTGTTGGGGGCAGCTTGCACTCCGGTGATGATCCCTGGGGCCACGTCATCGGCCGCATTGACCCGTGTTTTTAGTGGCGGGAAATTATGTGGCATAATCAGAACAACGTAACTCGCTCTGCGTTCATCATCAGGCGTAAACGCTTCAAGGCGAACCTCCTGCCCAATATTTTCAGCCGAAACTAAGATGGGGTCACTCAACGAGACCGGCGCTCCGTTTAGCGTAACCTTGGCAACATCTCCCGACCATGTCGGGCTAATGGTAAGCTGATCCGTGCGACGGTAAGGATACCACGCGTATCGACGAATCTGCGGCAAAAAGTTTGGATAGACATGAAGGTCGAGAGTCGTGAAATCTGTGAGCTCTCCGCCAAGCGCTTGGCTAAAAGACAGATTTTGCAGGAGTGTGGTATCGCCCGGGTCGGTTTGTGCAGCGCTGGTTTTATAAAAATCTTCAGACTCAAAATCATGCCAATCACTTGGCTTTACGACTTGGCTAGCCGCGAGAGCGCCGATCAACAGGACGAACACCAAAGCTAGAAAACGACGAAGAGTCTTCACGGTAATTCCTTTATCCCAACGAGTGCACTCATTATTTTGGCACTATGACTGCCATAAGTTTAGGCGGAGTTCAACATACGGCTTTGGACTTTGAGGCTTGTCAGGACTTTACGATCACTCTGGGTGCCAGATGCGATGCGTCAATCTTAGGTCGAAATCGAACAGAGATATTCGCTCTGTTTGCGAAGGGCCGAAAATATTCAAGTTCTGGAGATTGCCGCCTGCTGCGAGTGGGCTGTATCGCAAAGCCCATAAAAGGATCGTCCTTGCAAAAATTGACATTAAAACTGCCAATACATAAACCTTGAGGATGTTTGCATTCCGCGCAAAACGATCGTCGGTGCCTCGCAACCGATTTGGGCATTGCTTTCTGGCCGTCTTGGCATGTCTTTGGTGTCAACCGAGCGTGGCTCAGGAAGAGACTAAGCCGAACTTCGTTATCGTGCTGGTCGACGACGCTGCATTAATGGATTTCGGGGCCTATGGCGGTGAGGCGCGCACACCCAACATTGATGCCTTGGCCGAGAAAGGGGCGATGTTCACTCAATATCGAACGTCGCCGCTCTGCTCACCGTCACGTGCGATGTTGCTCACCGGCATGGATAATCACCTCACCGGCGTCGCCACCATTCCAGAAGTATTGCCGCCCGAACATGAAGGCCAACCCGGATACAGCCTCTCGCTGGAACCGGGGGTTCTGACACTCGCGGATCGCCTGCGCCCGGCGGGGTATCGGACGCTGATGACTGGAAAGTGGCATCTGGGGAGCGGCCAGGGGGACTTGCCATCCGATCACGGCTTCGACCGATCGTTTGCGCTCGACGCGTCTGGTGCTGATAATTGGGAAGACAAGTCCTACATGCCTTATTATCGCGACGCGCCCTGGCATGAGGATGGTGTCGCAACCGCTCTGCCGGACAATTTCTATTCATCAGAATTCATTGTCGATAAGATGATTGAATATATCGGCGAAGGCGCAAGCGATAAGCCGTTCATGGCCTTTATCGGATTTCAGGCCATCCATATCCCGGTTCAGGCACCACCGGAGTTCACGGCAAACTATGACGGCGTTTACGAGGATGGCTGGCACGCGCTGCGGAACCGGCGTCACCAAAAAGCGATTGAGCTTGGCCTGATCCCGCCTGGGTCGCCGCTTGCCCCCATGCCTGCGAAAGCACGCAATTGGGACAGCCTCAGCGACGAGGAACGCGCACTTTATGTGGCGCGAATGCAGGTCAATGCCGCGATGATGGAAGCCATGGATTTCCATGTCGGTCGATTGATTAGCTATCTGAAGCAATCGGGTGCCTATGAGAATACCGTCTTTGTGATCACCTCAGATAATGGCCCCGAACCCAATCGTGGCGATGATGATGTGCGACTTAAGCTCTGGATGGGCCTGAATGGATATCATGTCGGCTTGGATGGCATAGGCGAACACGGTAGCTGGGGCTTTATCGGACCAGAATGGGCAAACGCTGCTGCGTCACCGGGCGGGCTCTTCAAGTTTTACGCGTCGGAGGGCGGTATCCGCGTTCCGATGGTTATGGCCGGGCCTGATATCGCCCCGCAACGCGTCGCATCATTCGCCATGGTGAGCGATATCGCTCCGACCCTCTTGGATATGGTGCCATCACAGGTCCCGTCGTCTGACGGCAAACCGATGACAGGCCGCAGTCTTCTTCCGGTCCTCAATGGTGAGCGGGCATCGGCCTATGACACTGATGATGCTATCGGTATCGAAGTTTCCGGCAATGCGGCCCTGTATAAAGGCGACTACAAACTCACGCGCAATATCGCACCGGTGGGGGATGGCCGATGGCGTCTTTTCAACATCACAACAGACCCTGGCGAAACCATGGATCTAACTGTGTCGATGCCAGACAAGAAGGCTGAGCTGATGGTAGACTATAGGGCGTATGCCCAACGCGTGGGTGTGCTCGAAATGCCCGATGGCTACGACTCAGCACGGCAAATCCTGCGGAATGTCCTTAAAAAGCAACTGAGCTACTATTGGTGGATCGTTCTGCTTGCGAGCTTATTTCTGCTTGGCTCCGTCTACGCCATGTGGCGAGCGATGCGAAGATATCTCTTCAAATGATAAAGCGATCTGGGAGGAAAGAATGCTGAAGCGAATAACCCTGGGACTCGTCGTTCTGGCTGTTGGATTGGGGACTTGGGCGTGGTTCAATAAATCCGCGGTCCTGCTGTTTTACCTTGAGCAGCAAAGACAAGATATTGCACCAAACCAACCCATCAGCTGGGCGCAAGGCCCATCAGACGCGACATTGAGTGTCGATGAGCGCGCGCCAAACATCATTTTCATTTTACTTGACGATCTCGGAATCAACGATCTTTCCACTTATGGTGGTGGTGTCGCGGATGGGCGCGTGAAAACACCTCACATCGACGCTCTGGCGAGCGATGGTGCCAATTTCCTGCAGGCCTATGCTGGCACTGGCACGTGCGCGCCGTCTCGCGCCATGCTGCTGACCGGGCGTTATCCAACCCGGACGGGTTTTGAGTTTACCCCAACTCCAGACGGGATGGGTCGGGCGGTTGCGCTCGTGGGCAATGAAATGCTGCCAGATTATCTGCCGCCTATAGAGTATAGTGCTAAACGGGATCGCGCCTCGCCGCCTTATATTGAACAAGGCCTGCCGACCAACGAAGTCACGATCGCCGAAGTTTTGAAAGCGCGCGGCTACCATACCGCCCATATCGGGAAATGGCATCTCGGGCGTGGCGAAGGGTTCGATCCAAACGCACAAGGGTTTGATGAAAGTCTTCTAATGGCGAGCGGACTGTTCCTGCCGGAAGACGACCCAAATGTCGTTAATGCCAAACTACCCTTTGACCCCATCGATAAGTTCCTCTGGGCCCGCATGCAGTATGCCGCCTCCCTCAATGGTGGCGAATGGTTCGAGCCGGACGGCTATCTGACCGACTATTGGACGGATGAAAGCCTCAAAGTCATCGAAGCAAATAAGAACCGACCATTCTTTTTGTACCTTGCCCATTGGGGTGTCCATACGCCTCTGCAAGCGACCAAAGAAGACTATGACGCCGTTGGTGACATCCAGCCGCATCGTCTGCGGGTTTATGCTGCCATGCTGCTTGCACTGGACCGCAGCGTTGGAAGGATTGTCGAAAAACTGGAGGAAGAAGGGCTCAGCGATAACACGATAATCGTGCTGTCCAGCGATAATGGCGGGGCGGGTTATGTCGGCCTGTCCGAGATCAACGCCCCCTATCGCGGCTGGAAAATCACGCTGTTCGAGGGCGGCATCAGGGTGCCAATGCTGCTCAAATGGCCGGCACAAATCCAAGCCGGCACGGTGAGTGAAACTCCGGTCGCGCATATAGATGTTATGCCAACGCTGGCTGCGGCGGCGGGCGCTCCTTTGCCCGCAGGCGTTGCGATTGATGGTCAAAATATGCTGACTGAATTGCTGGGCACGGGGCCCATTCAACGCCCGAATGATGCACTCTTCTGGCAATCGGGATACACCAAAGTCGTTCGAGCTGGCGATTGGAAGCTACAGGTCGATGGGCGCCAGGACAAACGCTGGCTGTTCGACCTCGCCGTCGACCCAACGGAACAGACGAATTTAGCCGAGGCGCGCCCAGACAAACTCGCGGAACTGGAAGCTCTATTGGCAGCCCATGCCGCAACAGCCCGTGAGCCTCTCTATCCGTCGATCATTGAATCTGCGATCTCCATCGACAAAACCAATGCGGATACGATTGAGCCGGAAGACGAGTATGTCTGGTGGCCGAATTAGGTGTCGCGAGCGGGCCTAAAGCGCCAAGGCTAAAAGCGGGGTGCAAGCCGCGTGCTTCATAATCCCGCAATCAGCTTTTCAACGGTGAGGCGAACGACCTCTTTGGATTTTGCAACGGATAAGTCCCGCCCCCGGCGCAGACGGCACCAAGTGTCAAAGCTGATCGCCGCGTCGAGGGCGTAGACAAAAGCGCTATTCTCGCGCAGATGCGAAGGCAATATCTCGGTAAGACGGTCCAACTCCCGGCCGAGGAACATCGCGTAATCGGCTCTCAAATAGGCTGACCGTGAGCGTCGCGCATTCGCGCTCAGTCGGACCATCATGATCGCTTCATATATCTCAGCGCGACGCTCGCAGGCTTCAAAACACCGTGCTCGCCAATCGTCGTTCTCAAAGGGCGCGTCGATGATCGGCATCACTTCGGCTTGAATTTGACGCGCCATTTCTCCGTAGAGTGCGTCC
Organism: Pseudomonadota bacterium; assembly: GCA_039030935.1. Taxonomy (GTDB): domain Bacteria; phylum Pseudomonadota; class Alphaproteobacteria; order Caulobacterales; family Hyphomonadaceae; genus Henriciella. The sequence continues at coordinate 4,847 of JBCCDF010000174.1, forward strand.
ATATCCTCAAACAGCCGAAATACGGTGCGCACTCCAACGCCCGCTTCTTGAGCGACATCCATCGCGCTGGGTTCTAAGCTGCCGCGCCGAATAAGGGTTGTGATCGCCGCTACGATAGACTGCTTGTTTCGCTCGCTTCTACGGCGACGACCATCTTTCTGGTGTGAGAGTTTATCAATTTGCACAGTCATACCAGGCACTCGCTTCGATTATACATCAAGGTCATTCAGCAAAAGTTGCATCCAGGGTAGGGCCTGACCATGCGCGGGCATCACGCTTTCGATATTTAACTGCCCTGCAAGCCCCGCCTCACGATGAACCGCAAGCGCCTGCCACGTTTCCGAAGACGTCATCTTAAACAAAGCCGCGCGGTTGGGATAGACCGCAATCGCGACTTCGTCCCACAAGTCTTCAACCTGTCCAAGCGACAAGAACGTGACATCCGCAACGAAGAAAATACGTGCGCCAAATTCCGGCAACAGACCCGCGACACCCATCCCATAGAGCTGGTAAGCCTCTCGCCCTGTCAGGTCGGTTTCACGGCCATCCTCATAGTCCGCCTTACTTTTGAATTTGAGCAGATTGACCATAAAGATCGGCCCCTCAGGACCTGGCTCGGCCATCTTCTGAATTTGCTCGGGATCAGTTGGCACAATTTGATTGATGACTTGCATGGGCAAATCTCCTTTCTGCATGCACTATTGGCAGTGTATATGCCAATAGACAAGATCGGGAACAGGAGATGTGCCAATAGAAGCACAGACTCAGAAATAACGCCTCCTATCGTACACTATGGAAACCAGTCACCTCTCAGGCAGCCTTAATTTTAGAAATCAGGCGCTTTCTCAATCCCACAGGCTCCAGCGCGTCGTATACTCCCCTCATGGAGTCGAACGCGTCTTCTCTCTCCCATATGCTGATCTGGGCGCAGCGTTATGCCGACGCGGTCATGGCGCGGGACAATTTGCATCTTGCGCCCGCGCTGATCTCAAAGGCAGCGGCGCGTCGCGTTCGCCAGGGGATAAAAGCGATTGAGGCGTATTTGCGTCGGTTTCTCCTGCTGCTAGCGATGCAGATTGAACCCGAACTCGCGAGCGCGAACCGGGCGCGCGCGATCTATGGCGTGAAAGGGCTGCGAAAGCCCGTGGAACGCCAGAGTTTGTCCTTTCGAATGCCTCAAAATAGGGGGATAGATTTCGCTCTATCCCACAGATTTGAGTGCCTTCGGGCGGCTCGGCGAGACAATGGTAGTGTCTCTCCAACTCAGATAACAGCCAGCTCCTATTTGGAGCGCATCGCTGCGCTGCGTGCCCTGATGAGCGATCCATATAAGCGGGCTCGACGGCTGGCCTGGACGCTGGCGCGGCGACGTCCAGGCCTCTTACTGGCGCCGGGTCGTGCGGATGAGGTGCGCAACCGCCACGGAACAGAGTTTTCAGCGCTCTACACCGCCATGGCGACAGGCATCCTGAGCCAAAGCCGCGCCC
>JBCCDF010000175.1:0-6314 GCA_039030935.1 Pseudomonadota bacterium
CGTCATAAGAGACAGGCGCTCAAGCGCTAAGTCTGTCTAGGTCCAAAATTGTGATCAAGTTTGGGTCGAGCGAGTCTCTTAGAGCCTTGAATTTCGAAGAACCTAGCCTCATCCGGCATCAGAGATCGCACTCTCGATTGCCGAAACCACTCGCTCGGGCTGTTGATGGATAAGGTTAGTGCTCGTACTCGGTATAATATCATAGCGCGCTTGAACACGCGTTTGAACGATTTCGCGCACTGCATCGACATTTAGCGCCTTACAGTCGGCGCCATGGAGCCAAGTTTGAGGGCAGCTGTCGCCGATGAACAAATCGTCCCAATCTGCCATCGAAGATGTGCCGTCTCTGACCAGCGTTTCTGAGCCTTGTTCGATGTAGTGAAAGACCCCATCAATTTGGGGCTTGCTCATGACTGGGTCATCCAGTGTTAAGAGGTCGAGTTTTGAGCTTTTGTAGCGCGATTGTAGGAAGGCTCTTGGCCCGCCACCTCGCCGATAGCTTTGAATGCCGATCTCATTGATCAGTTTCAGGATGCTCGGTGTGTGTCGCGCTGCCGCCGCCGCGATACGGGTGAGGCTATCCATTTGTTTTAGGTAGACGTCGTCGATCGGTGGGCCGGCACTGACCATCACCATTGCTTTGATCCGATCAGGAATATGAGCTTTCAGCCGGAACGCATGATTTGTCGACATTTGGTGGCAAACCAAAACCGTCTGTTCCATACCGAGGTGATCGAGCAGAGCGATTGAATCCTCAAGCGCCGTCTGTTCGTAACTTGCTCGCGTCGGGCTGCAAGTCGAATACCCAAATCCGGGACGCGACGGACAAATGAGTTGAATCTGTGCTCGCGTCAGCGCTTCCTCGAAGGCCGGTGTAAAGAAAGGACCTTGCAAGAACCCGTGTAAGAATAAGACGCGCTGGGGTCCGCTGCCTTTCGTATAGTATGCGAGGCGTCTAGAGTTCGGCCTATCCAGAAATGCCATATCAAGCTTTGGAGTTTCCCAAACTAAATTTGGTTCCGGTTCGCCGCCAATGCTATTTGGTTGGTCGAGCAAGTAGACAAGCCCGGCTGCAATCTGCACAACTTCGGACATACGCGAGCAGCCTGTTTTCCGAAGAATGCTTTTTGATTGCGAGCGAACTGTTTCTAAGGCTCGCCCATTAAGCGACGCGATTTCACTCTGGCTGAGATTGTTTGCAAACCCTGCAAAGATGTCTGTCTCTTTCTGCGTTAAACCCAAGGCGCGACCGACCCGGTCCAGTAAGTTTGGCGACCAATCCAGAAATGAAATCGAGACCTCTAGTGCGTCTGCGTCCTGTTGCCTGACGGTGGCCAGACAAGAGATCGGCTTTTCAGTGCCAATTTGTGTGAGGAGGAGTTCCAAGTCTGGAACGCCGCGCCTTAGAATTTGGCTTAGTCTCTGCGCGCTTGCGCGGTCGAAGGGCAGGGTATCAAGCCCGCAAGGGAACGGGTATCCAAATAACTTCTCCGCAGCAGCGTTTGCGTATGTGAGACCATCCTGCTGGCGGATGGTCAGGACCGCGTAGTTCTGATCTGATCTTTCTTCGGTTTCGCGCTGCTGAAACAAAGCTTGCAGTTGTGGCAAGTGCATTTCTAATGCGACGTCTCGGGCGCCATAACGCGGCAAATCTGCATGAAGCTTGGCCTCCTCGCTGAAGAGGTATCGATGAGTTTGTTCTAAGACATCGTGATATCCGCGCTCCGAATCGATTGCCGAGTAAGCATCTTCGACAAGTTGCCGATAGCGCGTTTCAATATCTGTCATTATCAATGTGACTCGTGAGTGGAAAAAGTAATTCGTCTTTTCGCTCACGATCACATGAGAGAACAAGTCCCTTCTCTGCGATTATCATCTCTGTGTATCAAGCGCTGAGCGTGTTTGATCTGAGTGTTACGCCCTTTATAGATTAGTTCTTAGAGAGAACATCCAGTGTGTCCAAAAGGTTTTCTGTGATCGCCGGGCGTAAAGGGATTGGCTCGGTGTCATCCGGCTGAGCGCGCCGCTTGTGCAGCCGTCTCACCGCGAGCGAGGCGCACCTCAATCTCCCGTAACTTTGCAATAATCTCTTCAGGCTTCAATCTCTTGCCCATGTTTAAACTCCATATTGGAGCCAAACTAACTCAAACTATGGGCCACTTTTGAGGGAGCAGACCAAATAATACTTGTGGCGAAACCAGGCCCAGGAACGATCGCTATCGTCAGTCACACAGAGTCGTGGAGTTTCCGGTTGTTGATGTATTCATGAGGCACAAGAAGCCAAATTCTATTGGCAGGGCTAGCATGTTTATGCACGGCTGACAGAGTTACAGTTTGTAGACGTTGCCTGATCTTCGCTCGCCATCAATCGCATCGATAGCCTTTGATCAAAGCCACGGGTATCTGCCGCCTTAGCCCTTCTTCAAAAACTCAGCGACGGACTCTGCCAAAGGTGGTGCGATGATCCGCACGCCATCCGCGGTAGGATGCAATCCGTCCTGCATCAACAAACTGGGTTGATCGACAATTAGGTCCATCAGGCCTGAGTAAAGTGCGATCTCATATGTCTGCGCCAAGTCTGGGTAAATCTCGGTAAAAGCAGCGGCGCGAGGGTCGCTGGCAGTAGAAGATCTTGCTGAGAGGCTAACGAGCAAGATATCAACGTCATCAGCCAAGGCTCTCTCGATGATCGCAGTCAGATTGGCGCGGGTTCGATCCGGATCAATTCCACTTAAATAGTCGTTGGCCCCGAGCGCAATTACGAGAAGGTTGGGATTAGCAGAGGCAACGCTCCAGTCATAGCGCGCCAAGCCTCCCGCGCTTGTGTCTCCGGACACCCCTGCATTAATGACTTCAACAGCATTGTCCACGGGTCTAAGAGCACGTTCAATTTCTGCCGGAAGCGCTGCCGAGGGCGGTAATCCAAATCCTGCTGTGAGACTGTCGCCTAGCATTACGATTGTATAGGTATCTGACGCTAGCGCTGTTTGAGGTTCGATGAATTCAGGCGGTCCTTCATGAAAGGATTCGACTGTAGCCTTTCCATCAGTGCCAACTTTTGCCTCTGGCTCAGAGGCACTACAGCTCGCCAAGAAAATCAGCCCTATTGCAACAAGAGACTTGCGCAGATCGGACTTCATGGAGTTCCCTTCAACTGAGTGATCGACAGGCAGAGAAATTACCCTACCTGCTATCGTATATGACACACCCACTTATAATGACAAATGTTGGCTTGACGCTCTCATCGGCATCTGGGCCAGTTAAAATTCTTCGCGGCGTCAATTTTTCATGTGCACCGGGCGAGTCGGTGGCCATAATTGGTCCCTCGGGGTCTGGAAAGTCTTCCTTGATCTCCATAGGGGCTGGCCTGGAGCGGGCAACGTCTGGTGACGTCGAACTGCTTGGGCAAAGCCTTGCTGGACTCGATGAAGATGCACTCGCCAGATTACGGCGCGGGCGTGTAAGTATGGTTTTCCAGTCATTCCATCTGCTCCCAACGATGACCGCGCTTGATAACGTACGCGCCGCGCTTGAGATCGCTTCTATCGATGACGCGTTAGACCGAGCAAGAGACGCGCTAGACGATGTTGGGCTTACGGATCGACTTAATCACTATCCTGGACAACTATCTGGAGGGGAACGTCAGCGCGTGGCCGTCGCTCGGGCATTGGCTTGTGGACCTGAACTTGTGTTTGCTGACGAACCGACCGGTAATCTCGATAGCAAGACAGGTGCAGCCGTAGCAAATCTTTTGTTTCAAATTGCAAGTGATCGAGGTGCCACGCTGGCAATCGTTACGCATGATGAAAGCCTGGCTTCGCGCGCAGACCGTATGGTCCAAATGCTGGACGGTCAGCTACAATGAGAGGGCTGGCTTGGATCATAGCCAGCCGAGAGCTCGCAGGTGGTGTGCGTGGTTTCATGATCTATCTTGCTTGCATTGCGCTCGGGGTGTTTGCGATTGCGGCAGCCGGATCCGTTACAGAAGGCTTTAGCCGCGGTTTGGCCTCTGAGGCGCGAACGCTGCTGGGAGGTGACGCCATGTTCACGGCCGCCCAGCGCCGGGCCACACCAGATGAACGCGCTTGGATGGAGGCGCGTGGCCGCGTCTCCGAACGAGTAAGTCTGAACGTTATGGGGGAGGCAGGGGGCATTCGCCAGCAAGTTGATATCAGAGGTGTTGATGAACAACATCCGCTAATCGGTGCAGATACCGTCTTTGGCGCATCTGATATTAACGAGGCTCTGTCTTTTCGAGACGGTAAGTGGGGTGTGGCAGCTACGCCGTCTTTGCTCGAAACATTCGAGCTTGAAATCGGCGACAACATCCAGCTTGGTGATATTACCGTGACGATTCGTGCACGACTGGATGCAGAGGCGGACGGAATTGGCACCCCAGGCGTCTTTGGTCCTGAAGCCACACTTCAAATTGCCGCGCTTGAAGAGGCTGAGCGTTTAACAAATGGCCAGCTATTTCGCTCTCGATACCTGATGCTTCTGCCTGATGGGCAAATCGGCGAAGATATTTCTAAAGCCGCGGAAGCTGAATGGGGGACTGGTGGCTTACGGTATCGCGGGCCAGAGGACGCTGTGGATGGCTTACAACGCCTTTTGGAAATGCTGAACACGTTTCTATCAGTCATTGGCATTGCGGCCTTGGTCGCAGGGGGAGTCGGTATTGCGCAGGCGTGCAAGGCGTTTCTACAAAGCCGGGTCCAATCAATCGCTGCGTTTAAAGCGCTCGGCGCAGAAACGCAGACTATCCGAATGGCCTACTTAATCCAGCTCGGAGCCTTGGCTCTGCTTGGTGCAATGATTGGTGTCGTTCTCGGCGCTGCAATGCCGTTTTTGATCGCGCTATTCCTCGGTGATCGAATTCCGTTACCTTCAGTTCTGGCCATTTATCCGGCACCTCTTTTGCGCGGGGCTGTTCTCGGCTTTCTTACTGCGTCTATGTTCGCGCTGCCGCCCTTGGGAAGGGCGCGCGCAACGCGACCTGCGGCCTTGTTTCGGACCTTAGGGGTAGAGGATCAGGAATCTGTGCCCTGGGTTGAGCGAGGCGGTTCAATTTTAGCGGCGATAGCGCTGGTTGTCGTCGCCATGCTGACCAGCACAACACCAATAATCACTGGACTGCTTTTGGCGGGATCAGCCGTGGCATGGTTACTTTTTCTTGGAACAGCCTCCCTTATCCGATGGGTCGCGCGTCGATCGCGCTCAGCAGCGCGGGGCTTTTGGCGATTGGTTTTGTCCAATCTCGGAGGTCCGGGATCGCTCGCCCCCACCATTGCGCCTGGTCTAGGGCTAGGCCTCGCGCTTCTCGTTTTTGTTGTCGTGATTCAGGCCAATATTGTCCGACAGGTAAAGGAGACGGCAGCGGCGAATCTACCCGCACTGTTCATAACACAAATTCCGCAAGCCCAAGTAACCCAGTTTGATGAGCTGATTGAGACGCAAGGGGTCGATATCAACGATCCAGAGGCATACCGGCGGACCCCGCTCATTATAGGACGTGTGATTTCGTTAAAAGGAGCGCCATTGGACGAAGACTCTGTCGCAGAGTCCGAACGCTGGGTGGTCGATGGCGAGATTGGTATGCCCTATATCGCTCAACAACCGCCCGAAGTTGAGATAATCAAAGGCGAATGGTGGCCTGAAGACTATGCTGGGTCTCTCTTGGTCTCTGTCGAAGTCGACGCCGCTCGCGGTTTGGGTCTTGATCTTGGCGATATGATTGGATTTCGGGTCTTTGGGCGAGATATTGAGGCGCGTGTCGCTTCGTTGAGAAATGTCGATTGGGACAGTTTCGGCGCTAATACCGCATTCATTTTATCGCCTGGAACACTCGAAGCGGCCCAACCGCAGCACATCGCGATTGTGCAAGTCGAAGCTGAGGGTGAAGGCGCCATTATCGACAGTTTGGCCAAAGACTTTCCGAATGTCGTGGTTTTCCAAACCCGCGAGGCGCTTGCGACGGCAGGGCGGTTGCTTGGGAACATTTCGATCGCGATCAATGCCGCCGCGAGTATTGTTCTCGTGGCAGGTTTACTGGTCTTATTTGGGGCTTTCGCGTCTATGGCTCGAGAACGGCGAAATGAAGCGGCCTTGTTGAAAACGTTCGGTGCGAGTCGGTCACAAGTCTTTGGCCTCTATGCATCAGAATTTGGATTATCGAGCGCCGTTGCTGGCCTGATCGGATTGGCAATAGGAACAGCGGCGGCCTGGCCAGTGGTCACGCTCCAGTTTGAGGCTGACTGGACGGTGCCATGGCCTCAGCTAGGCGCAATTCTTTCCGTTGCTGTGTTGGTTTCTGC
>JBCCDF010000176.1:0-6267 GCA_039030935.1 Pseudomonadota bacterium
CTCACCAAAGTCGCGTCGGTTGCTGAAGAGATTCAGAATCCAGACCGCAACATTCCGCTAGGAATGGTTCTGTCACTCATTACGGCGACAGCGATTTACACCCTCGGCACACTGGTGATTATCAATCTTCTCCCTCCTGAACAGCTGCATGGAAGCTTAACGCCAGTCGCAGATGCGGGTGCGGTCTTCTTGGGTTGGATGCCTGCAGACCTTGGGATCATTCTGATTGTTGTGGCCGCCATTGCGGCGTTTGCGTCGACAGGAAATGCCGGCATTCTATCGGCCTCACGCTATCCCTTCGCTATGGCCAAAGATAAGCTTGTTCCGGCACGCTTCAGCGAGATCGGCAGGTTTGGAACGCCAACCTTTGCGATCATGGTTACAGTCGTAGCAATGATCGCTGTCATCCTGCTCTTTGATGTTGAGGCGGTCGCCAAGCTAGCGTCGGCGTTCCAGCTTCTCCTCTTCGGCCTGATCTGCCTTGCCGTCATTGTCATGCGTGAAAGCCGGATCGCGAGTTACAAGCCCGGTTTTAAATCGCCGCTTTATCCTTGGATGCAGGTCTTTGGAATCCTGATCAGTTTCTGGTTGATCGTCGAAATGGGTATTCTATCAATCGGATTTACCGGAATGGTCGTGATCGTCTGCGCCTTTTGGTACCAGTTTTACGCGTCGGGAAACTTGCAGCGTCGAGGCGCGATCTTCCATATTCACGAGCGCCTCGGGCAAATGCGTTATGAGGGTCTTGAGCGCGAATTGATGACCATCATCCATGATCGCACGCAGGATCAAAACCTCTCTTATGAAAATCTGATCGCGCGCTGCGTCGTTCATAATTACAGAGTCGGAAGCTATTCGCGTGATATGCTGGTCGAAGAGGTTAAGAACGTTGCCCACACCGCATTCGACATTGAAAGAGAAGATCTCGACGCGATCTTCGCCTCCGGAGCTGCTACGCTTCACCCCTTAAGCGAACACGTCATGCTGGCCTATCGCAGTCATGAATCCCTTAAGCGACCAGAGTTAATTGTCTTCCGCTTTAGTGAGCAGACACGTATTGCAATCGAGCGAATGGAGGATGTCCACACAGTCATGGTGCTTATCTGCCCGCGCACCCCTGCAGGCCTCGATCTAAGGCTGGCGGGCCATTTAGCTGAAGTTGTGCAGTCATTTGACTTTGACCGTCGCTGGCTATCAGCTGAAAGTGATAAGGATATGAATGAGATTCTGATGCGCGATGATCATTTCCTTCACGCGCCTATTCATGACTTTCCCTATTTGGAACAACATGTCGGCGAACCATTATCTGACTTTGAGTTGCCAGATAGTTGCTTGATTGCTCTTATCGAGCGTGATGGAAATACAATTATCGCCGCGCCCAAAGAAGTTTTGCAGCCTGGTGATTTCGTTGCAATTATTGGCGAACCGGAAGACTTAGTTCGTCTGAAAAAGGGTGACTTTTAGTCACTCTGTTCTTTGTATTGTATAGCCTTTTTAGGCTAGCCACGTCCACGATACGGCGCAACCCCAGTATCCGGGACGTAAAGCCCAGCCGGCACATCACCGGTCTGCCAGAAGACATCAATCGGAATGCCGCCCCGTGGGTACCAATACCCGCTAATTCGCAGCCAGCGGGGCTCTAAAAGGTCTGCGATATCCTTTCCGACACGCAGAGTACAATCCTCGTGAAACCCTCCGTGATTACGGAAGCTCGTCAGGAAGAGTTTCAGGGATTTGCTTTCAACCAGCCAAGCCTCTGGTGCATAATCTATAACCAAGTGCGCAAAGTCGGGTTGGCTCGTCACGGGGCACAGCGACGTAAATTCAGGACAGACAAATCGCGCAAGATAAAGCGTTTCGGGATGCGGATTGGGCACGCGTTCGAGGATCGCTTCATCCGGTGAGGATGGCGCACCGGTCTGTTTTCCCAACTGATCCAGCCCAGAGTAGATATCGTTCTCAGACATGCGTTAAACTCCAAAGCCAAAAGTTGGGATCAGCTCAAAGCGCAGTCCCATGTACAGAATATACCCGGTGAGCAGGATCGCACCTTCCCAGCGGGCAATTCGTTTTCTGGTAAATGCGAATAGACCCAGCAAGACGACAGATAGCATAATCGCGCCAATATCCGTCATTGTAACAAGCGTTTCTGCATATTGAAGCGCCTCGGCAGCGAGCGGGACCTCAAGGTCAAAGACCACGCCGCCATTGAGGATACTGAAGGGATACACCAATGCCGAAACGCCCAGAATGCCGAGAATATTGAAGACGTTTGAGCCTAAGACATTGCCTAAGGCGACATCGGCCTTGCCTTTGCGAGCCGCAGCGATGGCTGTCACCAATTCCGGCAAACTGGTTCCGATGGCGACAATAGAAATGCCGATGACTGTCTCAGAGACGCCAAAAAGCCGCGCGGCTTGAGCGCCACCATCAACTAAAAATCGTGCACCGAAGATGACACCGGCGATCCCGGCCAAGGTCAAAAGAAATGCAAGCCAGAGGGGATCATCATGGTCAAATTCTTCTGCCTCGGCCGCATGGACTGAGGCTGCCGCGCTTGTCTCACGCCGATCCAAAAGAATGGACCCAATGAGGTAAATCAGGAGAAGTGCTACAAGTGCAATGCCTGTGGTTCGCGTAAACAGGTCAAAATAAACAAGCGCAATGAAGAGTATCGTGACGGCGACCATGAACAGCCCATCACGCGCCAAAGCCCTGGGTTGAGTGAAAATAGGGGCAATCAGAGCAGCCGCGCCAATTACGAGCATAATATTGGCCACGTTGGAGCCTATAACATTACCTACAGACAGGCCCACGGATCCTTGAGAGAGCGCCTGCAGGCTCGTGACGAGTTCCGGTAGACTTGTCCCAAAGCCAATTAGCGTCACGCCTATAATGAATTCTGACAGCCCCAGCTTTCGCGCGACGCCCACAGAGCCACGAACAAGAGCCTCACCGCCGATAAACAGAAGAACAAAGCCAGCAATTATCAGAACTGTAATCATCTGGGATAGACCTCAAAACCCAGTCCCTCATATGGCCTATATCGGTTTTGATTCAAAGGGTTGGTTATCGGCTGCCGCGGCGACAAAGAAGTTTTCGCTTGCTGGAGGCCGCTCACCGCGCCACATGTCGCGACCAAAGCTTTGGAGTACGGCTTGGCCTATCAGGGAGACAATCAGGAACAAGTGCCGCTAAGCGTCATTGAGCGTCGCCTTCCGATGCCGCTTTGGGAGCTTGTGCCTATGGTTGCGGGCTTGATGGCGCTGAATGCGATGGCGATTGATATCATGCTTCCAGCGCTGAGCGAGATTGCCTCTTTTTATGATCGGCAGAACCCGAATGACCAGCAGCTTGTGATTTTTGCTTATATCGCGGGATTTGGTGCGCCCCAACTGGTTTTTGGCCCGATCTCCGATCGATACGGGCGTAAGGGGCTGCTTCGGCTCTGTTTGATTGGGTACATTGCGATGGGTTTCGCCTGTATGGCGACAAGCGCTTTTTGGATGCTTCTGGCAGTACGCTTCACTCAAGGTGTGTTCGCGGCTGGCGTTAGGGTGATCGCGGTCTCGGTGGTGCGAGACCTTATGGCGGGACGCGCGATGGCCCGTGTGATGTCGCTCGTCATGACCGTCTTCATGGCCGTCCCGATCTTAGCCCCGCTCATGGGCGACGCGGTCATGCTTGTCGCGCCGTGGGAGTGGACCTTTGGCGTACTGGGCCTTGCCGGGATTGGGATGCTGATTTGGGTCCAATTTCGATTGCCTGAAACGCTTCCCGCTGAAAGGCGTCAGCCTCTAAATCCAGAGCAGACCATAAGCGCCTACAAGCAGACGCTCACGACGCGCATCACCTTCGGTTATATGGCCGCAAGTGGCGTGATTTTCGGTGCGCTATTCGCGTTCGTGGCATCATCAGAACAGATTTTCAGAGATGTCTTTAAAATGGAACAGACTTTCACGCTGTGGTTCGCGGGTGTGGCCGCCTGTTTGGCTGTTGCTAACTTTACCAATTCCCGCATCGTCGAGCGGATCGGTATGCGCCGGATCAGCCATACAGTCATGTTTGCTTTCATCGGTTTCTCAGTCCTGAATGTGGTTTTGCTCAGCGCATTTGGTGAGCACATCTTCATTTTCTATCCGCTATTTTGTCTGACATTTGCCTGTTTCGGCATGATGGGGTCAAACTTTTCAGCGCTTGCGCTTGAGCCTTTAGGGAAGATCGCTGGCACGGCCAGTGCGGCTCATGGCTTTGCGACGAGCACAGTCGCCAGCGGGTTCGGCTATATTGTAGCCAGCCAGTTTAACGGCTCTGTCATTCCAATCACCACGGGCTTTATCGGGCTAGGGTGTCTGTCTCTTGCTTTGATTTTATGGACTGAGAAGGGCCGTCTTTTTTCATCGCGCTAAGCGTTCCGCCATTCGCCATTTGGTAAACTGTCAATGGACCACTCTCCGATTGAATAGCGAATAAGCCGCAGAGTTGGGTGACCCACCGCGGCCGTCATACGCCGAACCTGGCGATTTCGACCTTCTGTCAGCGTGATTTTAATCCAGCTATCAGGAACACTTTTACGAAACCGGATGGGCGGATCGCGGTCCCAAAGATCACTTGGTGGATCGATTTGTTCAACGAGGGCTCTGGCGGTCTGCCCATCCTTCAGCGCGACTCCGTCGCGAAGCGTGTCTAGCGCATCCGCATCTGGAATGCCTTCGACTTGAGCAAGGTATGTCTTAGGTGTCTTGTGCTTTGGGTTACTGATCCGGTGCTGAAGCCGCCCATTATCCGTCAAGATCAGAAGTCCTTCGCTGTCCTTATCAAGCCGTCCAGCTGGGTAGACATTGGGAACCTCAATAAAATCAGACAAGGTTTGTCGCTTAGACGCGTCTAGCCCCTTATCGGTGAATTGCGATAGAACGTTAAACGGTTTGTTGAAAAGAATAATTCGGGTCAAACGGTTTCCAGCCAACGATCTTCAACAACATCGACAACGTCGTCGATGATTTCTGTGATCATGAAATCTTTAGGCGTGTAAACACGGCGCACACCCATCTGACGCAGGGCCTGCTCATCCTCAAAAGGAATAATCCCGCCAACCACGAGCGGAATATGATCAGCACCTGCTTTTTGCATTTCTGACAAAACATCGCGAACCAGGTCGAGATGACTTCCCGACAGGATGGACAGCGCGAGAACATGCGCGTCTGCCTCTTTGGCCTGAGCGACAATCTCAGACGGCGTAAACCGGATGCCCTCATAGATCACTTTCATCCCACAAGCGCGCGCCCGCGACGCAATTTGCTCTGCGCCATTTGAGTGACCATCAAGCCCCGGTTTTCCCAAGACGTAAGTCAGTTGCCGCCCAAGCCTTTGTGACACGGCCTCAACTCGCTCTTTTGCTGCTTCAATATCTTGATCGCCCCCTGTCTCAACCGAGAGCGCGACGCCCGTCGGGCCTCGATATTCGCCAAAGACTTCCCTTAAAGCGCCGCCCCATTCGCCGGTCGTCATACCGGCCTTTGCGGCAGCAATGCTTGGCTCCATGATATTGCGTCCGTCGCGCGCGGCCGCCTTTAGCTCAACCAAACAAGTGTCCACAGCGCTTTGATCACGCTTCGAGCGCCACTGTTTCAGGGCTTCAATCTGCTGTCGCTCAACCATTGGGTCGACAGTTTGGATGGCGTCATTGCCTGCGCCGAGCGGGCTATCCTCAGTCTGCGTATAGGCATTCACGCCGACCACTTTTAGCTCGCCGCTCTCAATCCCGCGAATGCGATCAATGTGGGACCCGACGAGGTTTTCTTTCATATAGCCCACCGCCTCAACCGCCCCGCCCATATCATCAATTTGGGCAAGCTCGTTGCGAGCCATATCTTTGAGTTGATTGGTTTTGCCTTCAACAACATGACTGCCGTCGAACAGGTCTTCATATTCTAAAAGATCTGTCTCAAAGGCTAAGATCTGCTGCATTCTCAGCGACCATTGTTGATCCCATGGGCGAGGCAGGCCGAGCGCTTCATTCCAGGCTGGAAGCTGCAAAGCACGACAGCGGGCGCGTTTCGACAGTGTCACCGCCAAAGCTTCGATCAAAATCCGGTAGACATTATTCTCCGGCTGCGGTTCCGTCAGGCCAAGTGAGTTGACTTGAACCCCATATCGAAACCGCAGTGCTTTTGGATCGTGGACGCCGTAGCGGCTCTTTCCAATTTCCTCCCACAAATCGACGAATGCGCGCATCTTGCAAAGTTCTGTTACGAAGCGGACCCC
>JBCCDF010000177.1:0-6265 GCA_039030935.1 Pseudomonadota bacterium
GATTGAAGATAGCTCGTAGGTCGAAGCACAACACGACAATCAAACACGCCAAACCCGCCAAAGACCGGCCTCGCGGCACGCACGCGCATGTCTGTTGTTTTGCCCGTCTCTGAGACGCTTCGCGTCAGACGGGCTAAGCAGGTTCCGGTCTGGCTTCGCCAGCCCATGAACCAAGCCGCAGGCGCTACCCCTTAATCAAGACAGGACACAGATTTGGAGAGACACAATCAGCGCAGAACTTAGATCAAGAGCACCCGGAGCCCTCAGCCTGGTTCATGCGCCCAAAGGGCGCGGAACCTGCTTCAAGAGGCGTGCGCGAAGCGCTTAGCGCCTCGTCAAAAAACTCAACCCGCTTCGCCCGTCTGACGCGAAGCGTCTCAGAGACGGGCAGAAAAGAGAACGCGTATCAAACTTAACCTGCTTTCAAAAGCCTGCGTCGTTGGACCGAGCTTGGGATACCGAGGCTTTCGCGATATTTCGCGACGGTGCGGCGCGCAATTTCGATGCCGAACTCCGTGAGGATTTCGACGATCTTATCATCAGACAAGACTTTCGGACCCTCTTCGTCGATCAGCTGTTTGATCCGATGGCGGACGGCTTCGGCCGAGTGGGCTTCGCCGCCACCCGTCGAAGGGATGGCTGCAGAGAAGAAGTATTTCAGTTCGAACAAGCCGCGCGGCGTCGCCATATATTTGTTGCTCGTGACACGGCTGACGGTTGATTCATGCATCTCTATTGCGTCGGCGACTTGTTTAAGATTGAGAGGACGCAAATGCGCAACGCCATGAGCAAAAAACGCATCTTGCTGGCGGACGATTTCGCTGGCGACTTTCAGGATGGTACGCGCGCGTTGGTCAAGGGATTTGATCAACCATGTCGCGTTCGCGGCACAGTCAGAGATGAACTCTTTTTCCTGATCACGCATGGGAAGTGCTGAGACTTCGGCATAATAAGCCTTATCCATCAGAACCTTAGGAAGGGTTTCTGAATTCAATTCGACAGCAAACATGCCATTCGGCATTTCACGGACAAACACATCAGGCGCCACAGCAATGACGGTTTCGGCTGAAAATCCAGCACCCGGTCTCGGGCTGAGTGTGCGAAGCTCAGCGAGCATGTCCATGACATCGTCTTTGTCGACGCCGCAAAGCTCAGCGAGGCCTTTGATGTCGTGCTTGGCGACCTTATCGAGATTGTCGAGAAAGATCTGCATCACCGGGTCAAACCGGTCTCGCTCTTTAAGTTGCAGTGACAAGCACTCTGTCAGGTCCCGCGCCATTACCCCGGTTGGGTCAAAGCCTTGGCAGACCTCAAGGACAGCCGCCACGTTTGCCGGGTCCGCGCCGAGTGTTGCGCCAAGCTCATCAAAGTCAACTTTACAGTATCCTGCTTCATCCGTTTCATCGATCAGGCGAGCGGCAATCAGTCGATCAGCTTGGCTCAGCCCCGCCATATTCAGCTGCTCATGCAGATGCTCGTGCAAGCTTTTTTCACTGCTGAGCGATCCCTCAAAGTCAAAATCTTCACCGCCCCGACCAGAGCCAACGCTGGACCAATCGGTGCTGGCAGATGGTCCGGATGAAGCATTTGCAGGCCGGGCTTCATCGCTTCCGGTCCCGGCTTCATACAGATCGGCGTCCGAGGCATCGACCGCGTCGAGTGCCTTGTCGTTTGAGCCATCAAGGGCCAACTCTTCGCGACCCGCTCCTTTATCAGCCTCAGGCCCATCATATTCGCTCGGCTCAGCAGCTTCGCCGCGCTCAAGAAGCGGGTTTCGTTCAATCTCCTCAGCAACGAATTCTGCGAGCTCGATATTTGACAATTGCAGAAGTTTGATCGCCTGCTGCAATTGCGGCGTCATAACCAGGGACTGGCCCTGGCGCATATCGAGACGTTGGTTGAAAGCCATGAGTGCCGGTCCGCCCTTTACGCTGCGAAGCGCTCCCCGAGATAAACTCGGCGAACATCTTCACTGGCAAGGACTTCACTTGGCGAGCCTTCGAAGAGGACGTTGCCTTCAAATATGATTGAGGCGCGGTCGACGATTTGCAGGGTTTCACGAACCTGATGATCTGTAATCAGAACGCCAAGTCCGCGCTGTTTAAGATAACCAACGAGATCGGAAATATCCGAAACAGCGAGAGGATCAATCCCGGTGAAAGGTTCATCAAGCAGCATAAAACTCGGCTTTGAGGCCAGCGCGCGGGCGATTTCAACGCGGCGACGTTCACCGCCTGACAAACTGGTCGCTGCTTGCTTGGCGAGATGCGAAATGTTCAGCTCTTCAAGGAGTCCCTCGACTTGCTCTTTGCGCGCTTTCTTATCACGCTCGACAAGCTCAACAACGGCCATGACATTGTCGTAGACACTCATCCCGCGGAAAATACTGGCTTCCTGAGGCAGGTAACCAAGCCCTAATCGAGCCCGCTGATACATCGGAAGAACTGTGACGTCGGCGCCGTCGATGCGAACTTGGCCTCCATCAGCGCCAATCAGGCCCATGATCATATAAAAACACGTCGTTTTGCCAGCACCGTTTGGGCCCAACAAGCCAACAACTTCACCACGTTGAAGCGACAGCGACACATTATGGACAACTTGGCGCTTACCGAAGGTTTTCGCGAGCCCACTGGCTATGAGGCCGGTTTCGGTCTGGTCCATTCCGCTGTTTCCTTAACGTCTCTTATTTCAGTATGGTTACCGTAACAGACTTAAAATCCGTTTATGCCGTTGTGTGGAATTTCACGAATTCTACTCGTCGGCCGGTATGATCACAATATTAACTTGCTCGCCGTCTTTTGGATCAAGAACGGTACGGCCCTCTGAGAGTTCCAAACTCATCTGTTCGCCGGTCGCAACATCTTCTCCGCGAACGAGAACAACATTACCGGTGAGCGTGATCGTGTCAGTTTCCGCGTCATAAGTTCCTAGATCGCCCTTTGCTCTGAGATCCGGCGTAACGTAGAAGACATTTCCCGTGGCGGTCATAGTTTGGATATCACCGAACCCTGAGCCGAGGCCTGAACTCGACGTGCCCTGACCAGGGCCATAAGCCAGCGTTACAGTGTCAGCCCGCAAACGCGCATCTCCTTGTGTGATGTCCACATTATCGATCAGGATGACTTTGCTATCGCGCTCCAAGACCTCTGAGCGATCAGCCTTCACGCGGATTGGTCCACCATCGCTTGAGACCTGAGCGGCGGCAAAGCTCGACGTCAGGGCGCAGGCAAGAATAGGGATAATAACAGGGCGCATAAGTCTACTCCAAAGGTTCAAGAACGGGATCTTCGTCGCGACCACCGGGATACAATGTCATATCAACATTCCCACGAAGCACAACGCGGTCACCATCATCAAGAATCTCGTAAGTGTCGGCGCGAACATCTCCGAGCGGCCCACGCCCAAGCAGTGGCTCCAGCCCTTCAACGCGTCCGTTCTGAACAAAAGCCCGAGCTGCCGTCGTATTAAATTCATACCCATCCGCATCGATGAGACGAACATCCTCAAACAAATCGAGATAGTCCTTGCTTTGATAATAGGTGCCTGTCGGCGCGGTTACGACTGTACCTGTCTCATCAATCAGGCGTGGGTTTTCAAGGTCGATAACATCTGAGTCCGTGCGTCTTCTGCGTGCCGTATCTGCTGTAATTTCGAAAGCGTCGCCAGCATCATTGCGGCCAGTGAAACGGGCATTGACCATGGTTACAACTTGGTCCCCTTCAAGTCGCTCTATTTGGGTCGTCGTCGCCATAAATGCGCTGGCCACGACGGGACCAATGAATAGGCCGGCTGAAATGGCAGCGCCCGCAACAAAGATGACGCGCAGAAGGCTGACAAAACGCGACCTGCGTTTTGCCTGCTCTAACGTCATTTGACGTTGCGGCTCCCAGTTCGAGAGCGTCCCAGAAGAAGCAGCGCTATCCATGAGACTTAGTTATATCACCGCTTTGATTTCCGATAGCGTTGAAATCACAGCCAACAGATCGGCTTTTCTAGCTATGAGAAAAAATATCGTTATCGCGCCAGCCCCTTACATCCAATTCTGCGCGGACCGGTAGGAAGTCGAAACACGCCTGAGCAAGATCAGACCGACCTTCGCGCTCAAGCATGGCAAGTAAGCCCTCTCGAATTTTGTGAAGGTGCAAAACATCACTCGCCGCATAATGCATTTGCTGGTCGCTGAGCGTCTCCGCGCCCCAGTCTGAGCTCTGCTGTGACTTGTCCATGTTCACGCCGATGATCTCGCGAGTGACATCTTTCAACCCATGGCGATCTGTATAGGTGCGAACCAGCTTCGACGCGATCTTCGTACACCATACAGGCGCGCACACTATGCCGAGCCATTTTTTCATCATCGCCACATCAAAGCGCGCAAAATGAAAGATTTTGAGCACATCTTTGTCGCTCAAAAGCGCCTTTAGATTGGGGCAATCATAATCGCGGGTCAGTTGAACGACATGGGCTTTGCCGTCACCGCTTGAAATCTGTACAACGCACAAGGCGTCTCGCTCAGGATTGAGGCCCATAGCTTCTGTATCGACGGCGATAACCGGACCAAGGTTAAGGTTGCTTGGAAGGTCGCCTTTATAAAGTTTGATTCCATTCATAAGCGCGGTCTAAGCGGGTGCGGGTCAGCGTGCAAGAGCAGCTATTGGCGACTAACCGTCTTCTTCATCCAGCTGTGCACTAGAGCGTTCGGTGTCTGCTCGCTCTTGAAGCGCTTTCAGTGTCGCCTCGTTGCGCGCCGGCGGTGTGATGATTTCCGGAGCATCTTGTTGCTGCATGTAGAGCGTACGGCTTGGGAAGGCGAAGCCCGTTCCGGCGCGCTCAATAATCTCATAGATATTGGTTGCAAGCTCTTCTTTTATGGCCAGCCACTCGGCCCAGTTTGTCGTCTTAGTGAAGCAATAGATCAGGAAGTCGATGGAGCTGTCATTAAATGCGTTGATCCGCACGAACAGCGCCGCTTCAGGCGGGCGCGCAAAGCGCTTATCATTCCAGATTAGCGCTTCAATCTCATCGCGGACATAGCGCAATTGCTCAATCGTTGTGCGATACTCAACCCCAATGACCCACTTAATCCGGCGGTGGGTCATCCGCGAAAAATTGGTTAGCGGATTGTCAGACAAAAGACCGTTTGGAACATAAACCGGGCTCTTATCGAAGCGTTTGATGAGTGTCGATCGGAAGTTGATCTGCTCTACTGTGCCCTCAACGACGCCTTCAACCTTTATCCACTCCCCTGGGGTGAAGCGCTTTTCTGTCATGATGAGAATGCCGGAAATCAGGTTCTTGAAGAGATCCTGAGCACCGAGCCCAACAGCAATCCCGAATATACCCAGACTCGCGATGATCGGAGCGACAGGTATGTTCCAGATTTGCGCGACCGCTAAGAAACCGAAAACAATTAAAGCGCCCTCGAGGAGTTTCACCATCCAGTCGACAATTGCTGGTGACAAGGCACTTCGCAGGCTCGAAAACATAAATTCAAACGCGTGAACGGCTCGCGAAAGCGTCCAGAAGACTGCTAGAGCGATCACAGACTGCAAGGCCTTATAGGCGTTGTCGGCGGCGTTTCCGCCAATGTCGACAACTTGAAGGGCAAAGTACACGCCAACAATGATTGGGACGAGCTTTAATGGGGTCGCTGTGGCATCGATAAGGGCATCGTCGAAGCTAGTCGCGGTTTTGTCTGCCATGCGTGTGAACCACCGCACCACAGTGCGCGCGAATATTCCACGAACGATCAGGGCAAACATGATGATAAGCACCGCGATCGTAATCTCGCCATATGTCAGGCCAAAGGCTCCTTCATTCCAGATGTCGGAGATGGCCTGAGCAGGTTGCTGCGCCCAGCCCGGCAGTCGGTCAGTCCAATGCGGCGTTGCAATCGGTTCCATGAGTAGGCTCCAGCACGTTAAGAAATGAGTTGCGCTGCTATCGCGTTTCTAAATTCAGTGAAAGTATCAAGCCTCTCATAGTCTATCTGAAATGAGAATTTTCTTCGACTCATCTGCCATAAGCGGCGTAAAAGGCAGTTTGAAACAGGCGTTTCGAAACCATAAAGTTGGAGACCCGTTTGAGCCATCAGGAAATTGTGCAGGCTGTGCGGAGTGCTTTGGCAGCGAAGCGCCAAGACCTCGCTGTTGATCAAATCCGTCGTTTGGTTGCCAGAGGCCTTCCTTTAGGCGCACATGGCCCCGAGCTTCTGCAGCTCTCACTTGCTGTCGCGGATGAAGATATCGCGCTGGAAATCGCAAAAGCC
>JBCCDF010000178.1:0-6257 GCA_039030935.1 Pseudomonadota bacterium
GCGTTGTTCCAGAATTGCAGCCGTGCGTGCTTGAACAATGATACTCATCGCTTCCAAGCGTGCCTGCTCTGTCAGACCCAGATTTGTTGCGACGGCAATATTTATCGTCCCAACACTTTCGCCTTGGCTCATCATCCGCTGTCCAACCCGCTCGGCATTCCCCAAGCCAACTGTAGTCACGCAATGAACTTGAAATTCAGACCGCTCGACGCGCTGTTCACGAAATTCCGACACTGTACGAGATGTCAAAAAGGCGACAGTATCGGACAAATTATTTTCCCGCAGCTCATGATCAAGCCAGCTCTTCGCATCAACATTTTCGGTCAGCGTTTCAGGGTTAATCTGCCGCCAAACGATCTGCGACGCTTTCACAAGTCCCGGCCGATTTATAGCCCAGCTTAAGACGTTCATGGCCTCACCAAGATGAAACCCAAGCCATATCGTATCCATGACCACATAGGCATTTAAGGGGTTGGGGGCGCTCAAAAATCAATCCCGCGTTGCGCTTTGATGCCGGCTTTGAAGGGATGCTTCACCTCGCGCATTTCGCTGACAAGGTCTGCATACTCACAAAGCTCCGGTTTCGCATCACGACCTGTCAGGACAACACTGGTCCTCTGGGACCGCGCTTTCAAAGCGTCCAAGACCGTCTCAATAGAGAGATAATCATAGCGCAAAGCAATATTGATCTCATCGAGGACGATCAGGTCGTAATCGCCGCTGGCCATCATGTCGCTCGCTTTCTGAAAGGCTGCTGAAGCGGCTGCGATATCGCGGTCTCGATCTTGAGTGTTCCAAGTGAAGCCCTCGCCCATTGTATGCCAGTCGACTGTCCCAAGCTTGCTAAAAAACTGCTTCTCCCCCGTGATCCACTTGCCCTTGATGAATTGCACCACGCCGACTTTGTGGCCCCAACCTAGCGCGCGGATGATGACCCCGAAGGCTGAGCTGGATTTTCCTTTTCCATTCCCTGTATGAACCAAAATCAGCCCTCTGCCCGGATCGGTGGCCTCACTGGTTTTGCGTTTCTGCTCAGCCTGCAATTTCTGCATTTCAGCTTTGTGGATATCAGCATCACTCATGGGTCACTCCTTCGACATCAGATATGGTCACATGACCGCCAAAGTCGATCTTTGCTTCGAAGTCTGCGAACCCATCACCCTTGGAAAGTGCGGCTCTCATCACACCGGAATGGGTCACAACCAAGCTCGGCTTTTCTGTCCGGGCGATGTCAGAGAGCGCTCGATGCACGCGGCGTCTCAACATAGCAACGCTTTCGCCGCCATGTGGACTCGCATGAATGAAATCACTGGCCCAGGCATCAATCTCTGCACGAGGAATATCTGACCAGGGCTGACCTTCCCAGTTCCCGAAATTCATTTCCATCAAACGCTCATCTCTCTGGACAGAAAGACCAGTGCGATCCGCGATAAACTCTGCAAGCTTGCGACATCGGACTAAAGGGCTCGAAATGATCTGTTGAAACGGGGGCAGTGCCGCAAGTGCGTTCTCTGCTTCACGCTCAAAGGTGGCAAGCACATCCAGATCGGTCTGACCGTAGCAGACCCCTTCGTCGATATCCGGCGTTGTGTGGCGCAAGAGGATCAGAGCCATGCGAGGATGCCGAGGTAAAAACCAATCTCACTGGCCTGTTGAACAGCCCCAAGCGTGTCGCCGGTATAGCCGCCCAGTTTTGGCTCGAAGAAGGCCCGCATGAGAATGTGCCCCAACAGCAGTCCCCCAATCGCCCAAACCAAAGCCATCACAGGCATGATGAGCCACCAGACTGCAATTATGATGATGCCAGTCGCTAAAGCGATGAGCAGACTTGGCGTGGAAACCGTACCTGCCACCGGCTTGCCTGTTCCTTCATCGCGGACGTAATTGCTGGTCGAAATGACCAGAACACTCGACACCCGGGATAGACCATGGCCTGCCATCAGAGCGATCGGAATGATCATCGCTCCTAGCCCAATCAAGGCCGCAACCTTCAGAAATAACACGACAAACAAGGCAAGCGTGCCATATGTGCCGAGGCGCGAATCCTTCATGATCTGCAAGGCTTTTTCGCGTGTCAGACCACCGCCAACCCCGTCAAACGTATCGGCCAACCCGTCCTCATGGAATGCACCGGTCAAAAACAGGCCTGCCGCTAGGCTCAGCAGCACAGAGACTGAGACCGGAAAAATCAGATTGGCCGCATAGAAGACCCCGGCGCACAAAACGCCGACTAACAGGCCAACCAGTGGATAATATCGAACCGAAGCCGCCATCCGCTCTGGCGAATAAATGTTTGCCGACCCAATAGGCACCCGCGTTAAAAACTGTACCGCCAACAGGAAGGACGCGACTTCATCTCTCATGCAGGCCCGCTGACCCCGGCATCATCGAAACTCGCCATGTCTCTCAGCATCGCAGCCGCCGCTTTAACAAGCGGGACAGCAAGCAGCGCCCCGGTCCCCTCACCCAAGCGCATGTTCAGATCAAGAAGGGGAACCGCCCCCAGAGCGTCCAAAACACACGAATGCCCAGACTCGGCTGACCTATGGGCAAAAACAAAATTCGCTTCACAACCCGGATGCATATGCTTGGCGCACAAGGCCGCCGCCGTCGCAATAAAGCCATCCACAATGACGACGCTTTGGGCCGATGCCGCCCCGATCATCGCGCCTGCCATCATGGCAATTTCAAAGCCGCCATATTCAGATAAAGCGGTCCGCGCCTCGAGATTTTGAGCTGTGCGCCCAGCGGCGCGTTCAAGTAACTCAAGCTTTCGCTCAAGCCCCTGATCATCAAGCCCGGTCCCGCGCCCGATGAGATCAACAACGGGACGATCGAGGATTTTGGCTGACACCAGAGAGGCTGATGACGTATTGCCAATCCCCATCTCTCCAAAACAAGCCACGTCCGCCTCAATCGCTTTACCAAGAGCTTGGCCCCGTTCAATAGCGCGATTGAGGTCCCCACCTGTCATAGCAGGCTGTTCAATCGCATTCTGCGTCCCAGGCGAGACGCGGTTTTGGATCAAGTGCGGATGATCAATCACCTCACCCGCTACGCCGGCATCGACGACTTGCACGCTTGCGCCAACGGACGCGGCAAAGACATTGGCGGCTGCTCCGCCGTCCAGAAAGTTAAGCACCATTTGGCGCGTAACCGCCTGCGGATAAGCCGATACGCCGGAGGCCGCCATGCCATGATCACCGGCAAATATGGTCAGACTGCAGGTCTCTACACGCGGCTTGAGAGTCTGCTGAATACGCGCCATCTGCGCGGCAAGAGACTCGATCCGCCCGAGCGATCCGACAGGTTTCGTCTTGCTATCTATGGCCGCTACCAGTTGGGCCTCAAACGTCTGATGAGAGCTTTTCATGAGACCGCGCCTTACAGATGATCGAGCGCAGATTGTAGGTCGGCTTGAAGATCGCTCACATCTTCCAATCCAACTGAAAGTCGAATCCAACTCTCATCAAGACCCATATCCGCCTGCTCCTCCGCACTCAGTGCGCGGTGTGTTGTTGACGCCGGATGACAGGCTAAAGATTTCGTGTCGCCCAAATTGTTTGAGATATCTATCAACTCTAGAGCATTCAGCACACGGAAGACCTCAGAGCGCGCGCCTTTCACTGAAAACGCAATCAGCGTTCCGCCCGCGCTCATCTGCTTGTCGTGAATGTCGAAATGGGGGTGATCTGAGCGTTTCGGATAACGGACCGCGGCCACATTTGGATGCTCTGCGAGCACATCTGCGATCTGCGCTGCATTGGCGCTCGCTTGCCTTACCCGAAGCTCCAGCGTTTCAAGACCCTTGAGAACCACCCACGCATTAAACGGAGAGCAGGCCGGGCCGGTATGGCGCAACCAAGGATCGATATGCTCTTCAATGAATTCATTCTCACCTAGGATAGCACCCGCCAGAACCCGACCCTGCCCATCCATATGTTTGGTCGCTGAATAGACAACCACATCGGCGCCAAGATCGAACGACTTCTGCAGGATCGGCGTTGCAAACACATTATCAACAACCAGCTTCGCGCCAGCCGCATGGGCCAGCTCAGCCACTGCCGCGATATCAACCGCATCAAGCAGAGGATTAGACGGGCTCTCTATCAGGACAAGACGTGTCGGCTTCGACAGCGCGCGGTCCCATGAGGCCAGATCAGCCCCGTTCACAAATTCTGTCTCAACACCGTAGCGCGGTAGGATGGTCGAGCAGATATGGCGACACGAGCCAAATAGAGCGCTCGCAGCAACGACGCGGTCCCCCGCTGAGCATGGTGCAATCATCGCGCTTGAAATCGCGCCCATGCCAGAAGAGGTCACCCGGCATGTTTCTGCGCCTTCCAACAGTGCAAGCCGCTCAGCCAGCATCTGATTGGTCGGATTACCATAGCGCGAATAGACATAGCCCTCTTCATCACCGCTCATGCGCGCAGCCGCCTGCTCGGCAGTGTCATAGGCATAGCCAGAAGTTAGAAACATCGCCTCAGACGTCTCGCCAAAGCTCGAGCGCACCGTGCCGCCACGCACGAGCTTCGTCGCCTCTTTCCACGCGGTCTTGCGGTCTGTCATAGTCCATCCTTGCAATTCTGCCCCGTCGTCATAAGCCTGCTGTAGAAGAGGAATCAAGTGATGGTTGACGGGATCAAAGGCGTATTGCCGGATCAGGAATTACAAACCCTGTTTAAGGACGGCGCGATCCGCAGCGAGATGGCCCTCGACGAGGATCAGATTCAGCCCGCGAGCCTCGATCTGCGGCTGTCTGATACAGTATACCGCGTGCGCGCAAGCTTTCTGCCGGGCAAAGAGCGCAAAGTCGCTGAGGTGCTGCAAAACTCTGATCTGGAACTTCAGCGCCAGACGATCCAGCGCGATGGTTCAGCCCTGCTGGAAACCGGATGTGTCTATCTGGTGCCTCTGATGGAAAGCCTGATGCTGCCGCCGGGGATATACGGACGCACCAATCCGAAAAGCTCTACGGGTCGGATCGATGTCTTCACCCGCGTCGTGACCAATAAATCAAAACAGTTTGATACGATTGAGCCCGGCTATTCAGGTCCACTTTGGTTAGAGATCAGTCCCCGGACCTTCCCCATTCGGGTTCGCCCCGGTGATCGTCTGGCACAGCTTCGCCTGCGCCACGGCAAACATGACATCAGCCACGAGCAGACCGTTTCGATCGATCTGGAAAGCGAAAATAATCAACCTGTCGGTTGGCGGGCGAAGCGCCATAGCGGCGTCATAGACCTGCGCGCCATCGGTCAACACAAGGTGCGTGACTTCTGGGAACCGCTCTATGCCGATGGCGGCCGTCTCGTCCTCGACCCAGAAGAATTTTACATCCTCGCCAGTCGGGAGCCTGTGAAAGTCATCCCCGCAAAAGCGGCAGAAATGGCGCCTATTGCGCCCGAACTTGGTGAGTTTCGTGCCCATTATGCCGGTTTCTTTGATCCCGGCTTCGGCATGAATGACGGCGGCAGCCGCGCCGTGCTTGAGGTTCGCTCGCGCGACGTGCCGTTTATTCTGGAGCACGGCCAGCCTGTCGCGAAGCTGATCTATGAAGCTATGGCGTCAAAACCGGCGGCCCTCTATGGCGGAGCAAAAAGTAACTATCAGGGCCAGGGCCTCAAACTCAGCAAGCATTTCGCTATCCCATAAGCAAGCTATGTCAACCACGCTTGACATGTAAAGTTAGCTTGTCTATATGACAGGTATACTTTTCATGGAGCGTCTTATGACACAACAAACTTACAAATCTGCACGACGTCGTTATGTCCGCGTCTTCTGGCCCTTAATGGCGGTCTATACCGTTATCGTTTTGGCCGGATCCTTTTATCTCGCAAGCCTAGAGACAGAGCCGCTATGGCTGAAAGTGGCACTCTCACTTCTATGTGCAGCGCCGATCATCGCAGTGCTATTTTCAATGCTGCGCTACTTCAATGAAACCGATGAATATTCGCGGCTCTTGCAGTTCAAATCATTTGCCTATGGCGCCGTTTTCACGGTCAGCGCGATCATGCTCGTTGGCTTCCTACAACTCTTCGACGTTATTAGCAGCGTGCAAGTCTTCTGGTTTGGCCCTGCCTTCTTCGTCGCATACGGGATCAGTCATCGCGCTATGGGTGGCGGAGACTGCCTATGAGGAACCGTCTCAGGGTCCTTCGCGCCGAGCGTAAGTGGAGTCAGGCGACACTCGCCGATCAGCTCGGCGTTTCGCGCCAATCGGTCAACGCGATTGAGACGGGAAAATATGATCC
>JBCCDF010000179.1:0-6178 GCA_039030935.1 Pseudomonadota bacterium
ATCGGAGATCGTAAAAATGAGCTTGCTGGCGTCTATTGGATTGATTGTATCCAGCCCGATTGTGAGTGAAGTGGTTATTGTGAGCGATAATGATCTGCAGTCAAAAGCGCGGGCTTGCAAAATTGAGGTCGAGCGTTTGGCTGCAGATCGCGACAGTTCAGAAATTGCAGATGCCAAAGATAGCGTCATCAGAAATTTTGCTTCACCGGAGTGTGGCAACACCGAGACGATCTACGAAACCAATCTCGTGCATAGGCGAACCGTGCCTGTTGGACTTTTGCCTGTAGACATTGCTGTTCGCGCTGATGGTGTCGTTGAGCCTGAGCACAGTAAAGCTGGCGACAAATCCGAAAAAGACTAATCTTTCCTTGAGGCTTTTTCTGCCAGACCTGACACGCCCTGACGCTTTGCGAGGGCTTGTGCCACTTTATCCAGACTGACACCTTTTGAGCGAAGACCGACAAGCATGTGGTAGAGCAGGTCAGCGGCTTCTGATGCACTTTCCTCTTCGCCTTGAGCTGCGATCGCCAATGCAAGCTCTGCGCCCTCTTCAGCGATTTTCTTGCCGCAAGATAGCGGGCCTTTTGAGAGGAGTTTAGCGGTATAGGACTCAGCCGGATCAGCTGTGGCACGGGTATCAATCGTCTCGGCGAGATGCGATAGCATATCCGCGAGAGACGTGCTGGGTCCAAGGGGAGACTGGCTCATAGTTTCGGCCTTTATGGAAAGGGTCGCACAGGTGCGCCCGCAACTGAGAGGGCTTTGCGCGCCTGATCTAGCGTGACTTCGCCGAAATGGAAAATCGATGCGGCGAGCACTGCGCTTGCCCCGCCTGTCAGGATGGCAGGGGCGAGGTCGTCGGCTTTGCCGGCGCCGCCACTCGCGATGACAGGGATATTGACCGCTGACGTGATGGCTTTGAGGAGGGGTAGGTCATAGCCGCTTTTGGTACCGTCCCGGTCCATACTGGTGAGTAAGATTTCGCCTGCGCCTTTGGTCTCGGCCAATTGCGCGAACTCGATGGCGTCTATTCCGGTAGGGTTTCGACCCCCATGGGTGAAGATTTCCCAAGAATCTCCGCTTTGCCGGGCATCTATCGCGACAACGACGCATTGGCGCCCGGCGCGCGCAGCGCATTCTGAAATAACGTCAGGGTTTGCCACAGCGGCGGAATTAACAGCGACTTTGTCGGCTCCTGCGCGCAGAAGGGCCAACATATTCTCAGCGCTGCGGACCCCGCCCCCAACGGTAAGTGGCATGAAGCACTGTTCTGCGGTGGCGCTGACGATATCGAGCAAGGTGCCCCGGTTTTCATGACTGGCTGTGATGTCTAGAAAGCAAAGCTCATCAGCGCCTTGTTCATCATAGGCTTTGGCTAAGGCCACCGGATCGCCCGCATCGCGCAAATCGACAAAGTTTACGCCTTTGACAGTGCGGCCGTCTTTGACATCGAGGCAAGGAATGATGCGGGTTTTGAGGGTCATCTTGTCGTCTTTAAGGCCGCCACAGGACAAAGTTGGAGAGGAGTTTCAAACCGACGCGCTGGCTCTTCTCAGGGTGAAACTGGGTGGCGAAGATATTATCGCGTGCGACAGCGGCGATGATAGGCTCACCATAGGTCGTCGTTGCTGCGATGTGGCCGTCAGCAGCATCGCGGTAGGCGTAAGAGTGGGTGAAATAGACGTGCGGGTCGTCGCCGAGGTCCGATAGAAGTGGGTGGTTTTGCTGCGAATGGAGGGCGTTCCATCCCATATGCGGGACAGCATACCCTTCGCCCGGTTGGATGCGATCAACGGTCCCAGGTATCCAGTTAAGGCCTAGGGTTTCACCATCCTCGAGGCCTTTTGTGGCGAGGAGTTGCTGGCCGACACAGATGCCGAGAAAGGGGACACCACGCTTTAATATCGCGTCTTCTAGACCCTCAATCAGCCCGTCATGCTTGCGCAAATTCGCGGCGCAATCGGCAAAATGGCCGACACCGGGAAGGACGATCCGATCTGCGTAAGACAACACAGCGGGATCATTCGTGATGCGGATCTCACGTGTTTTCTTTGCCTCATTCGACGCCACACGCAGAGCGCGCGCTGCGCTGTGTAAATTACCGGAGCCATAATCGATGAGCGCAATCGTCTTCATTGCGCCGCTGTGGCCTAAAGACTGCCTTTTGTCGAGGCGGGTGCGCCACCGAGGCGGGGTTCTGGGGTGACGGCCATTTTCAAGGCTCTCGCCACGGCTTTGAAACAGGTCTCCGCGATGTGGTGATTGTTTGCGCCATAGAGGTTTTCGACATGCAGGCACATTCCGCCATTTCCAGCTAAGGCATGGAAGAACTCTCTGAACAATTCTGTATCGAAGTCGCCAATCTTATCACGGCTGAACGCGACGTTGAAAATGCAGTAAGGACGGTTACAGAGATCAATGGCAGCACGCGAAAGTGTTTCGTCCATAGGCAGATAGGCGTGCCCGTATCGGGTTATGCCAGAGAAATCACCCAGAGCCTGTTTGATCGCTTGACCGATGACAATTCCGGTATCCTCAACGGTGTGGTGGCCATCAATGTGGAGGTCGCCCTTGGTGCGAACCTTTAGGTCAATGAAACTGTGACGTCCAAGCGCGTCGAGCATATGATCGAAAAAGCCGATACCGGTCTCAATATCGGTCTGCCCGGTCCCATCCAGATTGAGGGTGACGGTGATATCGGTCTCTTTGGTCGCGCGAGAAATGGTCGCTTTTCGATCGGTCATGGCGTGTACTTAGTCTGCAGTGATCGCGACAGCTAGAGCGTTTATCTTCAGAAATCCCTAAAGGTTTTCACTTAGACCGTAAGACGGGCGGAACTCTGTGCTGATTTTAGGGAATGAATTTTGAGTATCATCGCGCCTTTTAAACGCCGCTTCTCACGCGCCAGTTTTGTGGATGTTCTACCAATTTCAGCCTTTATCCTAGGCGGCTTTCTAGCGATTGTATTCACCGCTGTTTATCACATCCAGTGGCTCACGGACTATAATCATAAAGCTTCTATCCACGCCGAGAAAGTTGTTGAAATCGCAAAGCAAGGCCTGATCAGTGGTGACACTGAGGCGCTGCAAAAGAATTTGGCCATCATGGCCCCAAAAGGCCTAATTCTGACCACCAGCGATGGCGAGATCCTGACACTCATAGAGGGCGAGCGTCTCCTCGCAGATGGACGCCGCTATGACATTCAAAACGGGAGTGAATGGCTTGGTGAAGTTACCCTTGTGCCGACATCAGAGTATCAGCCTCCGCTCCCCCATATGCTGACACTCTTCCTGATCGTGCTTGTTGCGGTGATTGCGGCCTGGATGATCAGATCGCTATCAACAATGGCGGCTCGAAATCTTAATCTCGTAAAGTCCTATGTCGACGGATATGATATTGGTGATTTGGCAGAGCTAGAGGTCCCCAATGTCTCTTTCAAAGAGTTTCGCGGATTAAACGCTGTCGCTCTCAGAACCACGCGTCGTTTGAACCGAGAGATCCGTCGCTACCGAAATCTTGCTCGTCGTGATGAGCGCACTGGCCTTCCGAATCGATATGATTTCGAACAGCATCTTCAGCGCGCTGTCGATCATGCAAGCATGGAAGCTCCATATGCTGTGCTAATGATCAAATTGCAAAACTGGTCTGCTCAGCGCAATCGATTTAGCCATGGTGATGCAGAAATCGCCTTGAAGATCTTCGGTGATCGCATTTCAAAAGCTTCAAATAAAGCCGATGTCACGGAGCAGGGGCTGCATCTTGAGGCCTTCGCGCGTGTTGGCGAACAGTCATTCACTGTCCTTATGTCCGGTATGACCAATCGCGATGATCTATCGACGCTTGTGCGACCTTTTCGTAAGGAGCTTGGGCGCCCGATTGAGATTGGAAATGTCTCGTTCAAGCCTGAAATTTCGGCATCAATCGTTATGATCCCGCAGGATGGCGAAACCGTTCAGCGGGTTTTCCATTCCCTTCATGTCACGCTGCAAAGCGTCAGCGAGACAGATGGGACAGGGTATAAATTCTACACGCCGAAACTTGATCGGCAGAATGATGCGCGGCGTAAGCTTGAAACTGAACTGCGCGAAGCGGTCGAGAGCGATGCCTTTATTCCGGTCTACCAACCAAAAGTTGATCTCAAAACGGGACGCATATATGGCGTTGAGGCGCTCGCAAGATGGCAAACCGAAAGTGGACGCCTTGCCTCTCCGCATGCTTTTATCACGCTGGCCGAAGAGCTTGGCCTTATCAATGATATCGGCGAGCAAATCTTGAAGAAATCGACCAAGGATGCAGCGGCTTGGGTGAAAGCGGGTCATAAAATCAACCTCGCTGTGAATGTCTCTCCGATCCAGTTTGGTGATCCTCACCTGTCACAGATGATCCTGCAAGGCATTGCAGAGAGCGGTCTCCCACCCCGTCATCTTGAGCTTGAGATCACTGAGAGCGTTGCCGTTCAAAGGCCCGAAGCCGTAAGAGCCATCCTCTCACCCCTGCGTAGACTTGGTGTTCGGCTCGCGGTCGATGATTTCGGCACTGGGCATTCGAATCTGGCAATCCTCACCCAGTTCAAGTTTGATACATTCAAGATTGACCGGTCCTTTATCCAAGACACGCCCCATGACGCCCAAGCGACAGCGATTGTGGATATGATGCTCGGTATGGCGCGTTCGCTCGGGATGGACATTGTTGGAGAAGGCATTGAGACCGCGCAGCAAGCGGAACATCTTGCCCTCCGTGGCTGCCACATTGGCCAGGGATACTTCTTCAGTAAGCCGGTAACGGTGGACCAGATTTCAGCGATTTTATCACGTCAAGCCGTGCGAAAAGCATCCTGATTTTATTTTAGTCTTGCAATTCCTCGCGAGATCGATCATATCGATAAACGATGAATATGATCACTGATACACACCAAAGCTGGCATGGAACGACCATTCTGGCCGTTCGCACTGACACGCAAATCGCCATGCTGTCCGATGGCCAAGTCTCCATGGGTCAGACCGTTATGAAGGGCAATGCCCGAAAAGTCAGACGCATTGGCAAGGGCGATATTATCGCTGGATTTGCCGGGGCTACAGCGGATGCCTTCACGCTGTTTGAACGTCTTGAGCAGAAGCTCGAGCGGTTCCCAAACCAGTTGCAACGGGCTGCTGTCGAGCTTGCTAAAGAGTGGCGCACTGAGAAATATCTTCAAAAGCTGGAAGCGCTTTTGATTGTTGCTGATAAGGATACGACGCTCGTTATTACCGGTGCTGGTGACGTTCTTGAGCCGGAGTATCCGGTTGTGGCTGTCGGCTCTGGTGGCAACTATGCTTTATCGGCTGCGCGGGCGCTGATTGACTATGAAAAGGATGCGGAAACGTTGGGGCGTAAGGCGATGCAGATTGCGGCAGATATCTGCGTCTACACGAATGCGCATTTCACTGTGGAGGTGATGGATGTTTGATCGCGGTGACCTTCGTGCAGCTGTTGGTGCAAATGTCATCACAGCCGATCAGGCTTCACGTCTTGAAGCGTTTCTGGTGTCTCGGAAAGATGGCCATGAGACCGCTGAGACAGGTCAAGAAAATTTGCGTTTTCTCGCCAATTTCAACGACATCTTCATTACGCTTGGCCTGATTATCCTATTCATCGGCTTGACCACATTTGTCAGCATGGTTGCCGCCCCCGGTCTTGCCTCAGGAAGCATTATGTCTGGGGTAATAGCCGCTTTAGTGATTGGCGGGGCAGCTTGGGCTTTGCTTGAATATTTCGCAGGTCGAAGACGTCTTTTATTGCCGAGCATGGCGCTGACTGTGATGTTCTGTGCTTTCATGTCCTTGGGACTGACTGCGCTTTATGGAAGTCTGACGATTGGGATCGATAGCCTGGAAAATTTTGATATTGATGATCTGTTCCTGAGTTCAGGTAATCTCGGGATCGTCGCTTTTCTGTCATCATTGCTTGCGGCTGGCTTGGTCTTTTTGCGCTTTCGTTTGCCATTTTCGCTGGCTGTGATGGCGATCAGTTTCTCAGCGGCGGCCTACACCTATCTAAGCCTTTATGGAGGCCTCGGGCTGATCTTGGGGGGCACGGCATTCCTGCTTCTCGGCATCCTCACTTTCGTTGTGGCAGTCATGTTCGATATGCAGGACCCGGAGCGGATCCGTAAGCCTTCAGATCATGCGTTCTGGCTTCA
>JBCCDF010000180.1:0-6176 GCA_039030935.1 Pseudomonadota bacterium
AAACTCAGATCAGCGCGATGAACATTTGCTGGGTTCTTCCGCAAAAGGAAACCAAGATCAGTCGCAGGCTGGTGCGTTGTTGAAATCGATAAAAACACTCTTAACCCCTATCCGAGAGGATTTCGTCATAATGGTGCCTCCGAGCCTGGCAATGACACTAGGCTCGGAGGCGATGAGTTTCAGGCGGCAACCTCGGTGACAAGGCCAGCACCTACAGTTTTCCCGCCTTCGCGAATAGCGAAACGCACGCCTTTCTCAATCCCGATCGGTTTGTTCAGCGTAAAGCTGATTTCGGCCTGATCCCCTGGATTGATCATGCTTCCGCTATCAACATTCACGACGCCTGTGACGTCGGTCACGCCGAAGAAGAATTGCGGACGGTAACCGCTGGCGAACCCTGTGTGTCGTCCACCCTCTTCTTTGGTCAGCACAAAGATCTGCGCTTTTCCTTTAGAAAAAGGTTTGATCACGCCGGGCGCGCTAAGCACCTGACCGCGACGAACCTCATCGCGCTTCAGACCGCGCAGCAACAGACCGACATTCATACCAGCCCGCGCCTCAGGGATGTCTTTCCGAAACGCTTGAGTACCGGTCACGGTGACTTCAGCGCCGTCATTGTTGAGGCCAACAATTTCGACTGTGTCACCGACTTTAAGCACACCGCGTTCAACCCGGCCGGTCACGACGGTGCCGCGGCCGGAAATCGTGTTCACGCCTTCAATCGGCATCAAGAACGGGCTGTCAAAGTCCCGAACCGGGTCCGGGAAATGACGATCCATCGCCTCGATGAGATCGACCACGCATTGCACATCTGGACTGTCGGCTTCGCCTGCCAGCGCCGCTTCAAGCGCTTTCAACGCTGATCCGAACACAAAGGGTGTGTCTGTATAGCCTTGCGACTCAAGCAACTCGCCCGTCTCCATCTGAATCAGCTCCTGCATTTCTGCATGTTCATCTTCAGACAGCATGTCCATTTTGTTCACGAACACGACCATGCGATCGACATTGACCTGCCGCGCGAGCAAAATGTGCTCAATCGTCTGTTTGGCGGCGCCTTCGGTGCCGTCCACTAGCAAGATCGCTCCATCCATTTGCGAGGCGCCTGTGATCATGTTCTTCACATAATCAGCATGACCCGGGCAATCGATATGTGCGTAGGTCCGCGTCTCAGACTCATACTCGACATGCGATGTATTGATGGTGATGCCACGGGCTTTTTCTTCCGGGGCTTTATCGATCTGATCAAAGGACATGGCTTGCCCGCCAAGCCGCGCCGCTTGTACCTGCGTGATCGCAGAAGTCAGCGTGGTCTTACCGTGGTCGACATGTCCAATCGTACCGACATTCACATGAATTTTCATAGGCATCGGTTTACTCCTTTCGTGCCTGATGAAGCGTCGATCCGAACTCCCCTGGCCAGGGGAAGCCGGAACGACCATTGGCATTGGCGCGCCAACTCGGTTGCGGGGCAAAAGTCGTGAGACAAGTGACCCAAAGAAAAACTCTGGAGGTTTGGCCATCCAGGGTCTCATCGTTGGGACACCAAGGGGAGGCCGCAGCCTCCCGGGAAAAGAGGCGGGTTAGAAATCCAGGCAATAGCGCTCGTTTGTGTGCGCGATTGCGAACACATCGAGGCTTAAGCTTTCAAAAGAGCGCCGGATCATGGAACTCACCTTCTCTGATTTGTGCGGCACGTAACACTCAATCTGCCAATATTCAATAGGCGACCGAATCATCGCTCAAAAGTTGTTAAAAAGAACTTCGCTATTCTTAATCTAGCTATCAAGAGAACCAGTGGTTTGTTATCTGGATCACATGGCTCTCAGACCGAAATACTTGCAACAAGCTGATCCCGTACCGATCACCGTTGAACGCCATATGGTGAAACTCGGCTTCAACAGATCCAATGAGTACATAGATTGGTGTTGGAAACATGGGTTCGACGGGACGCTAGAAAAGTCGAAGACAGATCTTCAAGATGAAGTTGACGCCTTCGAAGCCGACCGAACCAAGCGCGACGCTCAAAACAAACTGCATCGAAATCCGAAAGCGTTTCTGCAAAGTGTCTGTTCCGGCGAAACGACCTCCGATGAAATCGAAAGGCCGGTTTTTAAAGTCGTCGCGAAGGAAATCGAAGAGAGCGATCGAGATCGCGATGCGCGGCAATCGCTGTTTGAAATGCTGAATTCACTGAATGCTAAATCCGATCTCGTGTTAAAATCCGGCGGTCCTAACAATCAAGCTCCGTTCATTCGTGGATTGATCAAACTGCATGACCGTAGAGCTTTGTGGCTGCGCCCACTGGAAGCGTGGAAGCCCAAGAGCAAAAACCAAGACCGCGCATTCGGAGAGCTCACACACCACCTCTTCGATCAGTTTGGAGATGTTCCGCGCTTTATGGAGTCCGTCTGGTTGAGAAATGATCGACCAAGTTGGCGGTTCCGCGATTGGTATGTCCATATGGGTCGGGGGCATAATCTGCGAACCGCCAAAACGATTATCCCTTTGACGAAAAAAATGGCGCATCATTTCCGAAGCGCGCCTGACGGCTATTCAGCGGAACAAGCCTTGCGTTGGGCTCAGTTGAAGGCGCTTGGTACATCTGAGTCTGCAATCCACTCTCTCGCCGCAACCAGGATTGGCCGGTCATTCGAAAATGAAGACTTTTGGTTTACCGTGCTCAGATTCATCGCAGATAACCCCATGCTCGACCCCAGACAGATTGGGCCGATTGTGGATTACCTACACGCACAGCGGTACGAACCCACAGAAGTAGAAATCGAACCAGGGCTTTGGGAGACCGAACTTCCCCCGCAACCAAACCTCTCGATGAGTGGTCGCACCGTAAACACGCTGTTACGGCAAGTGGACGCTTGGCATCAGAGTCTCGGCAAATATCGAAACCTACCATCCGAAAACTACGAGAAAGCCGGCTTCCCAGGCTTCGCCGTAGACCGCTCAAGTGGCGGTGAACCCAAACGTTGGGTTATTCGACAGCTAATGAACGCCCGCGATCTCCAGATCGAAAGCGATGAACTCCGACATTGCGTTGCAAGTTATCATTGGTCATGCACCAAAAACGTCTGCACGATTTGGAGCTTGTCGGTGAGTGGCAATGCTCAACCGGCTGAGCGTCGACAAACTATTGAGGTCGATAACAGTAAAACGATCGTTCAATGCCGTGGCCTCGCAAACCGAGATCCGACCAATGAAGAATGGAGCATCGTGAGTGCTTGGGCATCGGATGCAGGTTTGAGTGTCGCGGGTTATCTTTAAGCTTCTCAGCGAGCAGAAGCGGACATAAAGATTTCACGGTCTGACTAATCGGAACTGATCCTTAAGCGACTGTTGAACACCGAATAAACACTGACTTAAAATGCAGCTCTAAAATAGACGCTTAGCAGCCCACTTGCTTTGATCGGAGAAACTCGGTTCGAGACAGGCTGGTCATGTTGAAGTGCTGCAACGTGATCATTAAATCGAATTCATGTAAAGTTAATGCGCTTTATTGAGTGGTTTGAATCGTAGAGAGAGGTTCTCAGGTCGTTTTAGAAAGAGAACCCCATGAAAGCTTGGTCTTTATCAGCGGTGATAATGCTCGCTCTGAGCTTCATCCCTACGACAGATGCACATGCGCAGGGGTACAAACTGCCGCCCGCTGAGATTGCCGATATTGTTACGCGTCCGCCAGCACCTAGCGTCAGTGTCTCGCCGGATGGGTCGACACTGTTGCTTTTGGAGCGCGAAAGCCTTCCACCCATTTCGGAACTCGCCAAACCCATGGAGCGATTGGCTGGCCAGAGACTGGACGCGGCGACCAATGATAATTTCAATCCGCGCAACTTTGTAGGCCTGTCATTGCAAGATATCGCCAGTGGCGAAATCCGAAAAGTGGGCCTTCCCAATAATGCGGACATTGCGGATCAAAACTGGTCGCCTGATGGCCGCTTTGTTGTGTTCACAAATACGACGACTGACGGCATGTCGCTCTGGACGCTAGACACGAAAACCGCTCAAGCGCGCAAAATCCTCGACGGTGGATTGAATCCTATATTCGAAGAGCCGCGTTGGCTCCCCGATGGTTATCTATTAGTCCTTACGGTTCCTGACACGCGTGATCCAAAGCCTCAGCCGTCTCTGACGCCGTCTGGACCGGCAATCCAAGATGCTTCTGGGGGTCAAGAAGCCCAAACCCGAACCTTTCAGGATCTTTTGAAGACGCCTTATGATGAGGCGCTCTACACGTGGCTCGCGAAGAGTCAGCCGGTGATCATCAAACCTGACGGGAGTGAGGCCAAAAAGGTAGGGGAACCTCGCATCTATATCGATTTGTCTGCGTCTCCGGATGGACGTTACCTGATGGCCGAATGGATCGGCGAGCCTTTTTCCTATCAGGTACCTTGGTATCGCTTCCCGACTACGACCGCGATTTGGACCTTGGAGGGGGAGCCCGTAACTGTGATTGCGGAACAACCTCTAGCCGACAATCTGCCCGTGCAAGGGGTCGTGACGGGGCCGCGCAATATTGGTTGGCACCCGACGGATGACGCCACCTTAATGTGGTCAGAAGCGCTCGATGGGGGGGACCCGCGGGTTGAAACCGATCAGCGGGATACGATGATGGTCTTGTCTGCTCCATTCACGGAGATGCCAAGAGTACTGCACACATTTGAAGATCGTTATTCGGGTTTTATCGGTTTAAGTGGTGATGATGATATCATTGCCTATGACTATGATCGAGATACGCGGGAACTTCGCACAACACTGATCGATGTGTTGCATGGGAACGACCCAAGAGTGATCGAGGTTCGAAACGTTCAGGACGCTTACGCTGATCCTGGAAGCCCAATCCGCGTGTTGAACGAAGCGGGTTTTTCAGTGGCCCATGTTCATCAGGGTCAGCTATTTCTGTCTGGAGATGGAGCTTCGCCCGATGGGGCTCGCCCTTTCCTGAGGCGGCTTGACCTTGAAACTTTTGAGACCACCGAAATCTGGCGGAATGCCGGGGAGGAGTATGAATTTGTCGTTGATCTGGCAACGGACGATGGAAGCGCTTTCGTCACCTATTATGAAAGCCCGACCATGCCTGGCAATTATCGCCTGCATGAAGAGAGCGGCAATAAATTCCTGACGAATTTCGCCGATCCTCACCCCGAGCTGACAGGCATCAGCCGTGAACTGATTACTTATGAACGCGAAGACGGTGTAGAGCTGTCATCGACGCTCTACCTGCCCCCAAATTATCAAGAGGGTGATACCTTACCCGTGGTCGTTTGGGCCTATCCACGTGAATTCAATGATGCCGCAACGGCGGGCCAAGTCCGGGATTCGAAGTATCGCTTCACACGGATCGGGGGATATTCTCATCTTTTCTTCCTGACGCAAGGCTATGCCGTTATGGACCGCACGGCCATGCCCGTGGTCGGCTCTGACCCCGAGACGGTCAACGACACCTTTATTGAACAGATTGTGACGTCCGCACAGGCTGCCGTTGATGAAAGTGTTAAGCGTGGATTTGGTGATGGTGAGCACGTTGGCGTGGGCGGTCATTCCTACGGTGCTTTCATGACGGCACATTTGCTCGCGCAGAGTGATATATTCCGCGCTGGCATCGCTCGTTCAGGGGCTTATAATCGCACGCTCACCCCATTTGGATTTCAGGCGGAACGCCGTATTTTCTGGGATGCGCCACAGACCTATTACAAGCTGTCTCCTTTCATGGCGGCAAATCTGATCAATGAACCTATGCTTCTGATCCATGGAGCTAAAGACAATAATTCCGGGACATTCCCGCAGCAATCCGAACGGATGTTTGCAGCGATCAAAGGGACGGGCGGAACCACCCGTCTCGTCATGCTTCCGCATGAAAGCCACGGCTATCGGGGACGCGAATCTGTGCTTCATACACTAGCTGAAATGGTGGACTGGTTCGACACACATGTGAAGTCAGACGCTCAAGAGGCCGAAACGGAATAACGCTTTCGCGAGGACCCTTTTCGCCTCAAGTCGGTCGCTCGAACGGTCTGCTGGGCGAGCAAAAGCGGATATTAGCTGCGAAACGAAGCCAGCGATGCTACTTCAGTTTTCGCTCTCTAGACTCAAAAACCACCGAAATTATACTCTACAGCATGCGAGTCATAGCACAAACAGCAGGTAACCTGATCAACGCGTCTCTT
>JBCCDF010000181.1:0-6134 GCA_039030935.1 Pseudomonadota bacterium
ATTTTTGCGCCTGAATAATGCTCGGTTAAACGCTCAGCGAAATAGAGCGGGCTGGGCCTGCCAACATAATGGGTCCAGAGATCGTCCATTTGAGCGATAAAAGCTGGGTCTTTTTTTGCGGCGCGATACTCCGCATCGAGGTCAAGGATGAGCGGCATAAGCGTTTCAGCGACATAGCGTCCGCCGAAATCACCAAAACGACCATTTTCGTCAGGCCACTGATCCCATGTATTGCGAACGTCCATGAGAAACTCCTAAGCACTCTTCGCCGCATCAATAAAATCGCGGATTAAGTCTTCGTCTTTTACGCCTCGGGCTCGCTCAACGCCAGAGGAGACATCCACTGCGCGCGCGCCTGTCGCAGTTATCGCATCCGCGACATTGGCAGGTGTCAGCCCCCCGGCGAGCAGCCACGGGACACTTGTTTCAAAGTCCTCTAGCAGTGACCAGTCGCCAACTTCGCCA
This sequence comes from Pseudomonadota bacterium, assembly GCA_039030935.1. Classification (GTDB taxonomy): domain Bacteria; phylum Pseudomonadota; class Alphaproteobacteria; order Caulobacterales; family Hyphomonadaceae; genus Henriciella. The sequence continues at coordinate 466 of JBCCDF010000181.1, forward strand.
TTGCCGCCGGGCAAATCTGCGCTTTCTTTTGGTTTTGCATCAATGAGGTAGCGATCTACCTCGAAAGCCTGCAGCGCTTCCAATTCGTCTTCATTACTGATCCCAGCGGCCTTCCAAACCTCACACGTTTGATAGGTCATCTGCCAGATACGGCGGACCTGTTCCGGCGTCTCTGTGCCATGCAGTTGAATGGCGTTGGGTGTTGCTGCTGTCAACACACGCTCAACAAGGCGCTCATCGGGATCAACCATTACCGCGACTGAGGCGACACCAAGTTCAAAAGCGAAATTGACAAGATCTGTGTAAAGCTCAAGGTCATGGCCCGGCCCCAGCACATTTCGGGGGCTTGTCTGGTACAGCATAAAGCCGATCCAGTCCGCGCCGGCTTCTGCCGCCACGCGGACCATATGAGGATCGGATAACCCGCAGATTTTTACCGCTGTCATGGCGTTGGACTTGCGCCTGCTGCGATATCAAGTCAACCGGGCTTATTCGGCCCCTAAACCGAGGCTCCTGATCATGCCACGAACGGTATCTTGATCAAATTTTGCGCGGAATTTGATAAATGGACCGTCACTTGCGTATTCCGCGGCCTCAAAGTCCTCATCCTCGAAGCCTTCAAAGTTCCAGCCTAGGCTAATCCAGACATTCTGTCTTGGACTATACCCGATGCTTGGCCCAACCGCCCATTCTGCGGTTTTGCTGGCCTCGCCACTCGTCCGGGTTGCGTGAATGCCGAGGTCGATTTTCGGCGTCACATCATAGCGTGCTTCGCCACCCAGCAGCCATGTATATCCTGAGCTGGACACATCGTCTGAGAAGTCGGCTTTGACGTATTTTACCCCACTCCAGACCGATGTTTGTAACTGATCGGTCACGCGTGCGTTAAGGGTCATGTTGTTAACGAGTTTTAGCCGCTCAGATTCACCACGAACTTCATCCGTCCCAACATCGAAGCGATTGAGAACGACCAGGCCTTCTCCCTTCGGGCGGTAAGCTGCTGCAATTCGAGCATCAAACTCGGTCCTGTCCTGACCGCTTTCACTTTCGTTCTGATATCGTGCCGCGAGAGAGAAAGAGAGCTTATCTGATACTGATCGTGCTCCGCCGACCGTGCCGACAAATCGATCCCCGCGGGTCGAGTCACGCACTTCTGCGCGTCCTGACACGGCCATGACAGGCGTTCTATAGGCTGTGCCAACATAGGCTGAGGTAAAGCCGTCATCTTCTGTGAGCGGACTTCGCACACCGTCTTCAAGCGGGCCGAAAGCGGCGTCGGGTGTCACATCTAAAGGTTCGTCACCTGCATTGATGCGGGTTCGGTTAACGGCTCCGGCGCTGAGACTCCATGCGTCTGTCACACGCCATGTCTGATCAACCCCAACCGTTGCGCCCAATCGGCGTCCGTTCTCATTTAGAACTGTGTCGGACGACGCTGATAGGAGTGTTCCCGCCGTTGGTTGCCACGTAATCCCAGCGAATGTGTTTTCCCCCGACGCGTTCTCGCCCTCTGTGATGTCATGGCGCACTGTTAGCGTTGCGCGGTCACCAAGCGCCTTATCTACGCCAAGCACGGTGCGCTGCGGGAAGAGTGTCGCCTCATCGCCATCACCGCCGTTGACCGAGATAGGCTGCTCATGCTGAACGGTGAGGGTTAGGTCGAGGCTTTCAAAATATTTTTGAGCGCCACCAAGTAATTGTAATGATTGGCGGTTTTCGTCCGTCTGTTCGTAGTTTTCATCGACTGCGCGAAGGCCAACATTTGCGCTCAGGATCTGGCTATCTTGGCGCAGTGAAATGTCAGCGACTGTCCGCTCAGCTTTCTGGGTCAGGTTCTCTTCGCGATAAGCGCGCGCTTCTATAGAACGCACAGAACGGTTTTGCCCTGTCTGGCTGTCTTTTGTGCTAAGTTCGCGAATAAGATCGATACCATAGCGCCTGGTCGCTGCAGTATTTGAAGACTGCTGGCCAAGGCCAAAGCCTTCCGTCTCTTCGCGGTAATAGCCGGTGACCCCGGTCTTCCCAAGCCTGTACAGCCCCTCAAACAGGACGGCGGTACCATCCCGGCGCCCTTCATCGGTGTCTGAATCGCTTTGAGCGACCTCAGCGCGCAGTTCAAGCGCGCTTGAAACCCGAATAGTCGTATCCAAAGCGTACAATTGCGAAGCATCAGTCTCCGCACTCGCACCATCATCCTCGTGAATGATAGTCACCCCTGTTTCAATGCGCTCATCGGCAAATCGTACAGCGGCACGGCCCCCTGCCGTTAACCCACGATCGACTGGATCGCTTGTCTCATAATCGACGACAATGACATTCGTATTGAAGTTCTGATCGGTCGCAGGCACGGGCAAGCGGAAGAAAAGTTCTCCCGTGATATAATCGATCTCATAGTCGACGTACCGCGTCAGTGGACGCGTGGAGAGAATTTGATCCGGACGCAGCCTGTCGCGCGTTTCAACAATAAGCGTTTCAGACCCGCGTAGAATATTATCTGCGCTAAGCTCAAAGGGCCCTGACGTTCCGTCCGCTGCAAGCTCATCACGGGCGAAGCGCTGATTGGTCTCGGCTGCGAAGGCGGTTACAGAAAGGTGCTCGCTCTCATAGTCGGTTTTGAACCCTGATAAGCGCCTAGAGTAACGTCCAAGCTCTGTTTCTTGCAAATCTGTTTCATAGTCTCCGAAAAGGGCTTGAAAGCTCTGTCGTTCAAGTTTCACGTAGACCGGATAGCGGCTTTCGGCATCATTGTACTGCCATGTTCGATCGCCATAGAGCGTGTAGTAGGCGTTCGGATCAATCTCATCGAAGAGTTCCCCGTCAGCATCGCCGCGGCGTTTGGCTGTATCTATGGCGACAGTCAGGAGCCAGTCGCCTTTGATCACACCTTTTGCGAAGAAAGCGAGACGACCGTCGGTCATCAGTTCTTCGGCATTGCGGCCTTCGGGGCCGTCCGAATTAGAGAGGAGGCCTTCTGCCTCCGCGAGTCCAACAAGGACCCAATCCCGCTTCTCGGGTTTTAACCAGATATCGAGCTCTTCAACGAGGCCATTGGCCAGCTCAACATTCAATCGAACACGCCCAGCCTGTAGTGTCGGCTCAAGTTCAACATAAGCGATGCCACCCTGACCCACTGGTGTTGCTGAAACAGTGCTCAGCGGCGCAGCGATGGGGTCTTCAAACTCCTCCTCCGCTGTGGAGGCAAGGCGATAGGGGTCGGCGATACTAATCTCGACGAGGCGGCCTTCATGCACAGCTTGTCCCGCTGCATCTTCCAAGCGGACAGCGATAACAGGTTTTGTGAGACCGTTCGCCACAAGGATTGACTGGTCGTCAACAACACGCGCGCGCGCGGGTGTATCGATAAACCAAATGTCGCGTCGCTGCGTGGATAAGACTTCACCTTCTTTACTCGTGATTTTCGCCTCAAAGACGTTACGACCGCGCTCGATATCCACCCCAGACCAACTCGAAAGTGCAACGTCGCGGCCACTCGACAGCCTGCGCCCGTTAAAGTTCAAGCCTTTCACCGGTCTGCCATTCAAGCTGAGCTCGACGCCCTGATCGGGACCATGGAGTAAGGCAAGATCGACTGAGCGACCCTTTGGCGTCTCTCCCTCTCTTGGATAGGCCCACCCAACTGTGTCCGCGGGTTGTTGATCTAGCCAGGCTCTGTCGAAGGACAGCTCTTCAGTCTGCAACTCGTCTTCTTCGATCGCCTCACCATTTCGCTGTAAATAAAAATTCGCGCGCCATAGGCTGCCGCCTTGAGCATCAACGAACTGCGATATCGCACTCCCCGCAAAGCGCGTGTTTTCCTCGCATAAGACGGGGTCATACCCTTTCGGCAAAGTCGCGCGATCAACTTGGACGATGCGAGTACCAGGTTCGATTCCTTCGAAGTGATAAAGACCCTGTTCATCAGTCACCGTATAGCGCCCGTCCTCCATATAAAGACGTACGCCTGCAACACCCCTTCCGGCCTTAATGGTGCGCGCCCAATCATCCTCTGGCTTACAAGCCGCCTCTGCGACACGACCAATGATGGTCAGACGCGATGTCAGAAGGTCTTCCTCAATCGTAATGGCGGCTTCGGCAAAGTTGGAAAGAGTATTACCAGAATTGTTGAGTGCGACCGCTGTATTCACAGCCTCACCGGGCTGGCTATCAGGTCCGATCACGGTCAAATATGTGAGCTTAGAGCGTCCCAGTGATGAGATAAAAGTCAAAGGAAACAGTAGGTTGCGACCATTCTCGCTGATCACGGGGTTCGCAATTGGTTGACCGTCATAGCGCGCGCTATCTGGGACATACCGAAACGCGTATGGGAGCGTATCACTGACTTTGAAGGAGGTTGATGTCGTATTCCGATTGTCCAACTCGATCGAATAGCGAACAAAGTCGCCTTCACTCGCCGTGCTGACATCCGCGGTCTTGGCTAAGAAAAGCTCTCCGGTTGGATCAAGCGGTATATCAAGGCTAATCGGTCCTGTGGTTTCGACTGTAAACGCGTTGCTATATGAGGCTTCAGTAATCTTGAAGGGTGCATTTGGAAGCGTCTCAAAGTCACTTTCCGCGCGCGCAGACGGGTAGCTGAACTCTGGTGGCTCCATGACTAACAAACGATAGGTGCCCGGCTGCACGGACGGGAACAGAAACTCGCCAGAAGCGACTTTGTAGGAAATGCCAATCGTATCCTGCTGTGTTTCCCCAGTTACAATTGTTGACGGAAAAGATGCAATTCCATCAATCCCTTTAACCTCTGCAGGCAAGCCCGTTGCCGCATCAATAAGCGTGATCTCGATGCCATCGAGCAGACCACCTGTAAAACTGTTGAAAACACGGCCAGTAGGGTCAATTGTGGCCGTATCTATGGAGATTTCGGTAGCATCGAAGGCATCAATATAGGTTGCCGTTAAGCTCTCTTTCTGCGGGGCTGTTAAGACACCGTCGTTAACCTTTGTCGGCTCTGGACTGCTCGGAATTACGGCATAAAATTGTCCCGAGGCTGGCTGGTCTTCATATAATCGAAGAACGATCTGATCGCCGCTCTCGGTCACAATCGAAGCAATAACCGTCTCTATAGTGTTCGGGTCGCCGTTTTGGCCGATATCAGTGACGCGGACCACAATTGTCTCACCAGCAAGGTAAATCTCAGCTGGAACGAGATTTAGCGATGCCGGAAACTTGAGTCCGGTCTTCGATTGACCTGATGTCGTGTTGATATCTTGAAAGGGCCCCTCGAATGACCCTGAAGGGCTAAAATCAGTCCCATTAATGGCCGTGAGTTGTCCATCAGGTGCACTCGGAGCATCCCGAAAGAACTCGACTGTTGAGGGGGTCGCTCTGGCCTGAATGACGAACGAGGCTTCATTCGTCCGGAACTCAATCTGATCGCCATCTATGCCATAAGTGATGGTTGCGATATTGACGACTTCCTCACCGAGGTCTGCCAATGCCTTTGGTGCCAATAGCGAAAGGGAACTGATCATCATGATCAGTCCGCACAATACGACTCGGATGACGGAAACCGCCTTCACCACACCACGCCCTTTTCAATGCCCGGATTAGTCCGGGTCTTCTTGGCGGTTTGCCCGCCTTTGTGTGGGTATGGTTAATCGGTTATGGTTTAGGCCCGCTTTGAGAAATCGATCAAATTTGATCTATCTGCG
>JBCCDF010000182.1:0-6098 GCA_039030935.1 Pseudomonadota bacterium
TCGTTTCCAAAAGCTATTCCGTAGTGAAAGGCACGTTTCCACGCGTTACTCACCCGTCTGCCACTATATCGTTCGACTTGCATGTGTTAAGCCTGCCGCCAGCGTTCGTTCTGAGCCAGAATCAAACTCTCAGGTTGAGATTTCGATGTCTGACGATGCGTCATATGCTCCAGGAAAATGGAGCGACGCTTAGCTGTAAAGCTTGTTTGCGTATTGACGGAAAACCCTTGTCACATACCAGAATGGGCGAACCCATCTGGCGCGATAAGAATTTTCTTTGAAACGCAAACTCGTCATAGTCGATATTGGTCCGTAAGGACCGCAAGTCGCCCATGCCGCCTGCGTTTCTCTTCCTAATTCCTGCGATGTCAAACAGCCGACCCGGAGGTCATTTTGTGGCCTCAGAAGCAGTCGCCTCGTCAACCCGAAGTGGCGGCTTATATAGCCGCCGAATTTTGCGTCAACACCCTTTTGTCAACTTTGTGCAGAGTGTTTTCAGTCACCTGAAAGTCTCTGTTTTAAGCCGACACTCATCAGCAGACCGACATAAACCGGCCTCGCATCAAAGAGGCATTTCCGAAGAAGCGCGACCCCTAAAGACCGGCCCTTATCCCGTCAACACCGTTTCGCCAGTTAAAGTGCAGAAGAGCCGTTATTCGTTCTTCAAACTTCAGGCCGCAGGAAGCCAAGAGCCGAACGAGCCGACCCCAAATTCCAGAGGTATTTCCGAAAGAGCCATGTATATAGAATCTGTTCCCCCTATTTGGCAAGGACAAAATGCGTCTAATCAGCATTTTTATGTTTTATGCGGTAGGGCGCTTTTAAGACGATATGCTTCTACCGGACGAAAACATCTGTCAGGTGACATCCAAGACAGACCATTTGTTCTATCTTGGGACAGCTTGAGGCACATATCCCGATTATAGCTGCCGAAACAGCACGTCACTTGTTCCCCTATTAGGCGAAACCCTTCAGCGACCGCGTGATTCTTGGCACGGCCATTGCAACCTGTCCGGCGACACTAACACCCGGAAGGGGATAAGGCATGACACAACCAACTCGTTCTATCGGAGCCGCTCTGTTTGCTGTGGGCTCTTTGTTCGCAACAACTGCGCTGAGTGCGCAGGCACAAAGAGCAGGCAGTGATAATGGAGCCCGTTACACACAGCCTTATGGGTTGAATTATGGCGCTGACGTCTACGGATACAGGGCCGACAATGGTCGCGACGCAAATGGTAATCGCGTCATCATCGACGGACTCCTCAATGGTGGCTCTGGCCTCGGTTATGGACTCAACACGCGTTGGGGTCAGACCGAAGGTTACTCCGGCATGATTGGTAGCGCGCTGGGCAACCAGCTCAATGTTACCGTCGATGGCAACTACAACACTGTCATCATCGACAGCACTCAAATCAACAATGGCGACCAAACGGTCATTCTTAACGGGGAGTAACCCATGACATTCAGCATTTCATCCATGCTCCTCAAACGAGCAAAAGCCCCTGCGGCGCTGGCGGCAACTGCCTTGATGGCAACGGCATGCGTTTCACCAATCGCAGGTCCCGGCGGAAACTACACCAAGCCAATTGGCGGATCACCGGTAACAGCAAATCCAACGCCTTACTCAAAAGGTCTGGTCTGCATGGGCCACTATGCCCGCCAATCACAGATCCCTGCCCCGCGAATCGCTGTCGGGCGTATTCTTGACTACACAGGCAAGGCTGACATCGAAGGTGGACGTAAAGTCACTCAAGGTGGGTCCCTTATGGCGATGTCTGCCTTTGCGAAGGCGGGGGCACGCTTGGTTGAGCGTTTCGACACCTCAGTCGCAGAATTGGACCTGAAGTATAAGAACAACAAGCTGATTGAAGGCGATAGCGGGCAGCAATTCGCTCAAATCCAAGCCGGATCAATCGCGGGATCAGATTTCTATCTGGTCGGTGGTATCACAGAGCTGAACTATAATATTCGCTCAGTTGGTGTTGACGCCTTCGTTGGCGACCAGGATCCAACAGATCCAAGCGGTAGCTTCACTGGCAATCTTTACGTCATTAATGTTGGTCTTGATCTGCGTCTTGTAGAGACAGGCACGCTCGAAGTTGTCGACGTGATTTCTTACCAGAAGCAAATCATCGGTCGTGAGATTTCGCTGGGCTACTTTGACTTCGCGAATGGCAACGTCTTCGACATTGGTGCAGGCGAAGGTGCTCAAGAGCCGATCCAGCTTGCAATTCGTTCTGTGATCGAGCGCGCTGCGCTTGAAATCATGGCAAACCTGTATGGAACGCCAACAATCGATGTGTGCTCCCTGACAGCAGGCGCGATCTCAACAAATGGAATCACAGGCGACTTCCGCCCGATCCGAGCTGATCTCCAGGAATACAATGGTCCTGAGCGTGCAATTCCACGTGCAGGCCGTGAATAGAAAAGCAGTGACGCGATACGTGTCCTCAGTAAGGGGAGAAAGACAAATGAATAGAGCTTTGAAATTGATGGGAGCCGCCGGCGCTGCGGCGCTCCTCATCAACCCAGCTTTCGGCGATGAGGATGAAGCACCGATCTCGGTTGTCGTTATCGATCAGGTCCAGTTGAACAATGTCTGGTCGGACATGACCGTCGAAGTTCCAAAATACGCTCATGATGCCGTGTCGACCTCAACGGCGCTTGGAAACTCTGCCTCAGGCATGGTCAAAAGCGGCGACATTGATCTCGATGTCTTCCAAACGCTTGAGGGTAATGTCGGGGCAGAGAACCGCCTTTATGGGTATTCTGCTGGAACCGCCGTCGCTGCGACTACGGCCTACGGAAACTCCTCAACAGGGGGAACCTGGAACGGCACGACATTCTACCGCGCTGAACAGACATCGAATGGTGATGTTTCAGCCTACACAGACGTCGATCTGGCGGGCGCGAAACATGTTGCGACCACAACAACGGCATATGCAAACGTCTCTGTCCCATCCAATGAGTATGGCCAGAACAGTGCTTTCCAAATTCAGGAAAGTAATGGGTCTGTCATTGCTGAGACCGACGTGGACCTGTGCTGTAACGGGAAGTCAGCGACCTTCACAACGACGGCGGGCGCAAATGCTGTCTCGTCGACAGGTCTAACCTCAACCAACTTCAACGGCGCGGTTCAAACAACAGCGTTTGAGGAATCAGTGAAAGCCTACACGGATGTCTACATTCATGACGGACATAACGTGCTCGCCGCATCGGCTGGATCGGGTAACTCGGTCACTGTGCATAACCAGTATGGATATGCCACGCTCGGCCGCGATGGCTCGGAACTGTTCCAAGGCAATGGTTCTGACATTGATGCCCAAACCTATGTGACCCTTGACCATTGGTCGGGATCAGCATCGGCAACGGCATACGGCGTTGGGAACTCAGCCCTGATTTCGAACAGTGTTTCTGATACAGGTCTATTCGCCAATCAGGAAAACTACGGCCAAGTTTACTCGCAAGCGCAGTTTACAGGTCAATCCACAGTTGGCGGGATCGCAGTTGTGAACGCGACGTCCATTGGCAACGCAGCAACAGCAACGCTTTGCAACACTTGTGGTGATGCCGCGCTTCAGGGTGGTATCAGTCAGAGGAATTCCGCTCAGGTGATTGCGCGCAGCCAAGGCTACGTGACCCATGCCGGCAGTGTCTTCGGCTCTGCGACAGCGGTCGGGAATTCTGCGTCCTTCGAATCAACTGGGTACTAAAAAAGTCAGTTCACACTCAGTGACTTACGAAAAAAGCCCCGCTGAAACAGCAGGGCTTTTTTGATTCCGGTAAGCTCTGAGGGTTCGGTTGACCCTACTTCAGAACGAACGTCACTTTCAGGACGACGCGGTATTCCTGAACCTCGCCACCATCAAGAATGATAGATTGATCTTTAACCCAAGCGCCGGAGACACCTGAAAGTGTTTTGTTGGCCCGTTTGAGGCCCTTCGCAATTGCGTCGTCAAAGCTCTTCTTTGATCCCGCAATAATTTCAGTAACGCGTGCAACAGCCATACACTGCTCCCTTTATGTTGCGCACGGAGGCTTCCATGCATGTTACATAAAGATCAAAATAGGATCGCGCTGACAAGCGAAGTCCCCTCAGGGTTGAGTCGCTTTAGGCCGCGAGACGAGGACTTTCAGGCGCGCCGTCCTTGGGTTCTGCCTCGACAGGCAGCCAACAGACCACTTCTGTACCGCCCTCTGGGACTGACTTGATTCCAACATTGCCGCCATGGAGTTGCACGAAGTGCTTCACCAAAGAGAGGCCGAGACCCGCGCCACGCTGATCGCTTGAAGTAAAACTGTCAAAGCGCGTGGCCTGATCCTCTTCTGGAATCCCGCGGCCATTGTCTGTCACTTTCAGAACTGCTGTGTCGCCCATGCGTTCCGCGGAGACGGTGACTTTGCCGCCTGCATCGGTAAAGCGTAGCGCATTAGAAATCAGGTTGAACAAGACTTGCCGAACGCGCTTTTCATCAGCGTAGATCAAGCCAAGGTCCTTAGCCACCTCAGCAACCACTTCAACTTCGGTGTCAGCAATATTGGTCACCCCGATCTGGACGCTGTCCTTAACGAGCGCACCGAGATCAACTTCGCCGAGTTCCAGACCGAGCGTTCCAGCCTCAATCATAGCGAGGTCTAGAATGTTCGCGATCAGGTCATTGAGATGGTTCGACGCTTCGCAAATGGCGTCGACCTTATCCTTCTGCGCCTCGTTCAAATCACCGATCCGTTCCATCTGAAGGAACTCACCATACCCGAGTATCGTCTGCAGCGGCGAGCGGAGCTGATAACTGACATTTTTCACAAACTCGGTCTTCAAACGGTCAGCGGTCTCAAACGCTTCGGCGCGTTCCCGCAAGGCGCCTTCGACCGATCTTTGCGCGGTGATATCGGCAAAGGCGATCAGCGTGTTGCCGTCTGGCAGAGGCTTGGTGACGTAGGTAATGATCGATCCATCTGCGCGTTTCATCTCGCCAACGCTTTCCTGGCGCGCAGACGAACTCGGGTCGGTGATATGACCTTTGATCGCTGCCCAAGTCTCGCGATCGTGAAAGAGTGGGATGCAAGCATCAGCGACGAGGTCGTAATCCGGCTCATCCTTCAACAAATCAGCTTCAAGCCCCCAAAGCTCAATAAAAGCGTCATTGGAAAGCTTGAGTCGTCCATCGCTGCCAAACACAGCAACCGCCTCATGCAGGCTGTCCAACGTCTTGCCTTGCGTTTTGATCATTGCATTGAACTGAGTGCGCAAATTCAGTTCGCTCGTAATGTCTTTGAACAGGAGCAGAAGCCCACCCATCGGATGGTGCTGGCGGGTGACGCTGAGCGTACGGTCATCGGGAAGATGCCATTCATCCTCATTCGTCCCACTGACGTCACTATAGTGCAGCTCTTGGGCTCGCCATGAGGCGTAGTCCGTACGGGCCGGCAGCTTGCGGCGCTCCCTCAAACGGTCGAGCAATTGTCCATGCGTTGGCATATCGAGCAGGAAGCCTTCATCAAGGTCCCACATTTTGGCAAACGCACGATTGTTGAACGTCAGACGCCGGTCAGCGCTAAAGATAGCGACAGCATCCGCGACGTGGTTGAGTGTCTCATCATGCGCTTTGACATGACGATCGAGATCGTCGCGCGCTTTTTCTTGAGCTGTCACATCAAACGCCATGGCCCCAACGCCGCCAGATAGCGGGAAGGTCAGAATGCGCATGGCCCGGCGCTCTCCTTTGATGCCGAAATGGTGCGTATCGTCGATCTCTGTGCTTTCGCTCAGCGTTTTGCGAACTTGTTCGACGACTTTCTCATCGAGCATCACTTGGCGTTCAAGAACACGGTCTAGTGAGTCGCCTTCAACCGCATCGATGTAGGCTTTGTTCGCCCATTGCAGGCGCCCTACGCCAGAGACACGCCACGCCGGGAATGGCGCTTTGCCGAGCATATCCAGGAAGGCGGCCGGGTCGCGAGCGATGACTTGCCGCGCCTCTTCCAAACGGCCACGTGCGGAACTTTCTTCAAGACCTTTAATCGTGGCATCCGTGACCCAGACGACGACGCGCGCACCGGCTGTGCGGCCATCGGCTTCGAGAAAGCGGCCATTCGCA
>JBCCDF010000183.1:0-6087 GCA_039030935.1 Pseudomonadota bacterium
GACGATTGGCTTCAAAACCATTTGCGTGCCGACAATTGCAGCATCCAAACCCTCTCGTCGACCGGACTCCACTTCTTTGTGTATGTTTTCCCCGACAACAATGGCGTCGTCGACGATCACCCCAATCACAAGCAGCACCGCAAACGTCGAGAGAATATTCCAACTGACCCCTAAGAATGGCAGAAGGAAAATGCCGCCTGCAAAGGCCGTGATGATCCCAATCGTAACCCAGAAAGCAACGATCGGGCGAAGGAAGAGAATAAGAATGATGCAGACGAGAAGCGCCCCGAGCGCGGCAGACTCAGTGATGAGTTTCATGCGCGCATCGAAGATCACACTGTCATCCCAGAGGACGTCAATCTCCATGCCTTGAGGCAGCGAGGGACGAATAGGAACATCTTCGCAAGCTTTTTCAGTGCGTGCATTGGCACACTCAATGTAGTCACGGAAGCCTTGTGCATAACTTGGCAGGTCCATGACATCTGGTGATGGCATGAAAACAAATGCGGTCTTCCGGTTGTTGAAACGTGCATCCAAATCGGCATCGACAAAGCCGTCGATCACAGAGGCAACGTCACGAACGCGGATCAGACCCTGCTCATTGGACTGACGGACGATAATATTCTCAAACTGTTCTTGCGTGTCTGCTTGATTCCGCGTTGTCATAGAGACTTCACCAACAGGTGAACGCATACGACCACCTGAGGAATTCACAGAGGCTTCCCTTATGGCTTGAGCGACTTCGGAGAGCGTTAGATTATAGCGTCGCAAGTCGGTTTCTGAGATTTCGATTGAGACTTCTTCATCAAGCGTTCCATTGAGAACAGCTAGATCTCCGCCCGGTAGCAGGGCGATATCATCACGGACTTGATCCGCGACCCGCTTCAGTGTCAAAGCATCCACGTCACCATGGACGGCTGTCCCGAAGAACCAATTTCGGTTCTCGCTTCGGCGGATCTGAGGCTGAAAAGCGGCCTGCGGCAAATTATTGATCTGCGTGATTCGACGCTCAACCTCGTCGATGAAAACATCCATATCGATGCCCTCGCGGCCGATGACGATGACTGTGCCAACACCTTCACGTGCAATCGAGGTAATTCGATCAAGGCCGTTTATGTCAGCGACTGCTTCTTCGAGGCGTGTAACAATCTGTTCCTCAACATCTTGTGGCGAAGCCCCTTCCCAGACGACAGAGGCAACAGCGCCATTCGTTGCAAAGGACGGGAACATCTCCCGTTCCATTTGGAAGTACGAGAATACGCCGCCGAAAAAGGCGATCACCATAAGCAAATTCGCAGCAACCGAATTTCTCGCAAACCAGGCAACCATCCCACTCATGATTATTCTCCTTCGCCAGTTACAAGGCTTGCAGGTTCGGCCTCACTTGCGTCAGCGAGTGCACCGCTGTTGATCTCTTCATCGTCTGCGTCAGTTTTGGGCTTATGCGTTTTGATGGTCCCATCAGGCATCTTCTCAAGAACCGTTATGCTCATGCCATCGAATCCAGCCTGAATGGGGCTCGTTATCGCAAGCATGCCCGGTTCAACCTCTCCGCTGCGGAACCACGCGCCCTCTGGCGTACTGAACACTGGCTCAACCTCATATATTCGAAGTTGGCCATCGTCGGGCTTGCCAACGTAAACGCGATTGCCACTGCGCAGCGCGCCTCTCGGAGCGACGAGCAAATTGTCCACTTTAGCACCCTGAATGCTGGCATCAACAAACAGCCCTGGTGCCATCGGAGCGCCATTATCGGCACCCTCACCAAACGGATCAGGAAGCTCTGCGATAATATTGATCAAACGCGTGCGGGGATTGATAGACGCCGCTGTACGGGTGACACGCCCGCGCCATTCGCGATCAATGCCGCTGACCTGCGCTGAGAAAATAACCTCAGGCCCTTTGACGGTGTCAGACTCCGCAAAAGCAAGCGATAAGCCAAGCCGGCCCATCTCACTGTCACTGAGTGGCAAAACCACTTCGACAACATCGGTCGCAAAAATCTGACCGAGCGACTGCCCGGGCGACGCGAATTGTCCAATATCAACCGATCCCTCGCGAACGCGCCCTGTAAATGGGGCCAAGACAGCTGTCCGGCGCAGCGCCAGCTCAGCCTCAGCGAGCTGAGCTTTGGCCGATTCAAGGGCAGCGCGGGCATCAGCGAGTTGCGGCTCACGACGCGCAAGCGGCGATGGGTTATCAATGCCAAGTTCAATGAGGTCCTGAATCGCAATTTCGGCCTCGGCGATCTCGCGGGCGAGACGTTGCTCAGCGCTCGCAACAACAGATTTGGCGCGAACGACGCCTAACTCATAATCGTCGGCTTCCAGACGCACTAAAACTTGTCCGCGTTCGATGCTTCCGCCAGCTATGAAATCCGGTGAGACATAGGAAATTCGTCCTGAAATTTGCGATGCGACAACAATTTCGCGTTGAGGCCTCACTTCACCTTGAATCTCAACATTAAACTGTAAGTCATCCCTCGTAATGGGCTCAGCGAATACAGAGAGCCCCGCTGGCGGTTCTTCAACCTGCTCAGGCTTGGGCGAGAGCGCGTTTAAAACAAAAAAACCGCCCCCAGCAATCAATATGACTGTCAGGACTGTAACAATGATGGGGAGGATACGGTTCATGGCTGCTGCGCCTCTTCTTCTTATTATTTATCTTATCACATCACGTGGAACGGGGTTAGCCGGAACATCAACAGGCAAACCGCCGCCGAGCGCCAAGTGATACTGCACGCGGTTCGCCCCGCGCTGTGCCTGGGCGGAAATCAGCTGACTTTCAGCTGTCAGACGCCGCGTCTGGCTATCGATTAGATTGAAAATCGAAACGAGCCCATTTGTATATTGACGCACGGCGAGATCTTCAGCGAGCTGGGCCTCTTCAAGGGCAACTGTAAGCGCGCTAACCTGCTGAGCCAGCAAGGCATCTGCGGTAATGGCATCTTCGACTTCACGCCATGCGGTTAGCGCTGTGAAGGCATAAGACTCAACACTCGCCCTCGCACTGAACAAAGCCGCCTCGCGCTCTGCATCAAGCGCACCACCATTAAATATTGGAGCCGCAAATCCGGCAAACAATCGGGCAGCAATACGCGCAGGATCAAAAACATCGACAAGATCATCTTCGGTCGTTGATGCGCTTCCAGTAATCGTCAAGCTCGGCAGCAAGGCCAAACGGGCTTGCTCAGCGCGCAATCCGGCGGCTACGACCCGCGCTTCGGCAGCGGCAATGTCGGGACGACGTGACAAGAGAAGCGCTGGATTGCCCCCACTTTGTAATGGCGCAAGGTCTGGCAAGATGGCAGGCGCATCCAATTCTGCAGCGGGATAACGACCTAGCAAAATTTCTAGTCTGCGGACGGCTTGTTGGCTTTGCTGTCGCTGAAAAGCAATCGTCGCTTCAGCGGAGGCGAGCGTTGTGCGCGCTGTTCGGACATCCAACGCTGTCGACAACCCACGGCCAAGGCGGCGTTCCGTCAAATTAAGCGCGCGTTGGCGTGCCTCAAAGGTTTGAACCGCAACACGCTCTTGGGCTAAAGCAGCATTCAAATCGATCCATGCAATTGCAGTCTGACTGGCGATCGAAAGCCGCAAACCTGCCAAATCGGTCTCGCTGACGAGCAGATCAGCCTCAGCCGCGTCGATACCTGCGCGAATGCGTCCCCACAGATCAACCTGCCAGTTTAAGCCCAGGCCAACACCAAAAGAGGGATCATTAGAGCGATCATCAAGTTGCTCAACGTAAACACTTGTTCCACCGATGTCTGAACTCGCCGTCACATTTGGCAAAGAGCGTCCGTAAACGGCACGCGCCTGAGCGCGTATGGCTTCAGTTGCAAAAAACTGAGAGCGCACGTTTGGATTGGCCTCAAGCGCTTCTACGACAAGAGATTCAAGTGTTTCATCCTCAAATTGTGAGAGCCAATCTCCGACAGGAGCGTCTCCTGAAACACCGCTTGAGGCCCAAGCTTCTGGAGCATCAGGTGCAACGGGAAAAACCACGACGGGCTCCCCCGCCAATGATCCCATGTCAGGTAGGGTTGAACATGCCGTTGCCATCAAGGCGAGCATGAAAGAAGCACCTGCAGTTTTCATCGAGACCTCTCATATTCCGTGACTCGGCCATACGTACACATTGAATGACTGTCAACAAATAATTATCGTTTTTCAATATACTTTAATTCTTCGAGCGGTTGCTCTCATTTCTAAAGCTGTATACGCATCACATCAGCGCTTTAGATGAAAATTCCCTCAACGCGAGCTGTGGTCTCACACTTAAAATGACTGATCTAGCAACCACCGAACAATTAGAACGCGATTTCAGACGAAAACGCCTGCGCGACTATGCGTTACTGACGAGCGGTGTGCTGGCACTTTTAGTCATTTTGTTTGTCACGGGGTCGCTGGGATGGATCGAGCTGATCATTGCGTCTTTGGTCATTATTTCCGGCGCTCTGGCGCTTTATGTCGGTGTAAGCCAACCTGGCAAATTGATGCTCAACAGCGATGAGACATCGACGGTCAATGACACGGCTTACAAAGAGAAGCTGTTTGGAAAATTTGTCGTCGCCCTGCCCTTTCCGGCCTTTTTGATCAGCGCCGAAGCGCGAATCGCCATTGCGAATGAAAAAGCCATCAATGCCTTTCAATTAGACGATCCGGCTGGGGAGTTTCTCGACAGCGTCTTACAAAATCGAGGCCTCATCCGTGCCGTCAAACGCACGCGCAAGACCGGTACGGGGGAAATCGTTGAGTTTACCCTCGGGGGCGCATTGGAGACTTGGCTTGCGCACATTTCCCCTGGCCCAAGCGAGGGGACGGCCTTCATCCTGATGGAGGATCTTACGGCTGTGCGCCGTGCAGAAGAAGCCCGCGCAGATTTCTTTGCCAATGCCAGCCACGAATTGCGCACGCCACTTACCGCGATTGCAGGCTTTATTGAAACCATGCAAGGCGCGGCTAAAGACGACAAAAGTGCGTGGGACGGCTTTCTGACGATCATGCATAGTCAAGCCGAGCGAATGAAACGCCTGATCGCAGACTTGTTATCTCTGTCGCGTATTGAGTTTAGCGAGCATTCGCCGCCATCCACTTTGATCGATATCAAAGAGCGCACGTATAGAGCTGCCCTCGGCCTTGCTCCGATTGCGAAAGAAGCCAACGTTGAGCTGAATTTCAAACTCGCCCCGGTCGCTGCCATGGTTGTTGCCGAGGCTGATGAGATGACCCAAGTCGTCCAGAATCTGATCGGAAATGCGCTAAAGTACTCACCAACGGGCAATACAGTCACGATCTCTCTCGACATCGCAGACAGTATGTCGCTCGCACAACAAGCGTTGATCAATCGCAATCAAGAAAGCCGGTCTGCCGTACTGCTGCATCCGCGGGCGTCAACGGAGGTTCCCGCGGTTTGGATCAGGATTACAGACCATGGCCGAGGGGTCCCGCCTGAACACATTGCGAGACTGGGTGAGCGCTTTTACCGGGTCGACCAAAGCCGCGGCGGCAAAATTGAGGGCACCGGATTGGGCCTTGCGATTGTGAAGCACATCATGACCCGTCACAGAGGCGGCTTGGCTGTAGAGAGCCTGACTGGTGTCGAGACCTCTTTCGGTGTCTGGCTACCGCTCAGTATTCCCGATCCAGTATGATCCCTTCCCTTGCACTCAATCCATATCATCCCCCGGCAGCGGATAAGCTCGAAACGATCTTCGTGGACGAGGATATCATTATTGCGAGCAAGCCAGGTGGATTACTAAGCGTCCCCGGGCGAGGGCCTGAGAAAAGCGTCTGCGCCGTATCCATTCTGTCTGAACGTCATGGCGAGGTGTTGACGATCCACCGCCTGGATATGGACACGTCCGGTATCATGGTTTTCGCAAGACAGAAGCCTGCTCAGTCCAGACTATCGCGTGCCTTCCAAGACCGGCGGGTTCAAAAGACCTATCTGGCCATCGTGCATGGCCAACCGCAACCGCCAGCAGGCTTGATTGACTTGCCCATCGCTGCGCTCTCAAAACAAAGACCGCTTCGCCACATTGATGAAAATGGGCGCGAAGCCATCACAGCCTATGAGACACTC
>JBCCDF010000184.1:0-5978 GCA_039030935.1 Pseudomonadota bacterium
GAGCCATCGAGTTTAAACAGGCCGACAATGTCGACACTGTCTTCCAGATCGATTGAAATTCGAATCGGTTCGCCATGCCCGCGACCGCCCGGAAGCTTGTCACAGGTCAGCGTAAAGGCCCGCCCATCACTCGCCATAAGGATGAGTTTATCGGTGGTGTAGACCTCTTCATAAAAAGCGAGACTGTCGCCATCCTTGAATTTCGCCGTACCCATATCGAGGCTGTGGCCTTTCATGCCGCGGATCCACCCCTTGGCGGATAAGACCACCGTAATCGGCTCTTTCGGCATGGACGCTTCAAGGGCGGCATCAATGTCGATTTCCGGTGCGTCCTCAAAAGCAGCGCGGCGACGACCAAGCTCGGTTTCGGGATCAAAGACCTTACGGGCCTCGCGCAGCTCTTGTTTCACCTTGGTCCACTGACGCGCTTCAGAGCCCAGCATCGCGATAATATCGCTGCGCTCTTCTGAGAGTTTCTCATGCTCTTTGCGGATTTCGACCTCTTCGAGCTTGCGCAAAGCGCGCAAACGCAAATTCAGGATCGCTTCTGCCTGCACATCGGTAATCCCGAAGCGGGCCATCATAATCTCTTTCGGCCCATCCTCTTCGCGGATGATGCGGATCACTTCGTCTATGTTCAGGAAGGCGATCAAATAGCCATCCAAAAGGTGGAGCCTGTTCTCAATCTTATTCAGCCTGAACTGCGCCCGACGGATCACCACTTCGCGGCGATGATCGAGATAGGCTTTCAACACATCGCGCAGCCCCATCACCCGCGGCGCACCCTTGTGCAGCACATTCATGTTGAGGCTAAACCGTGTTTCCAGATCGCAGACCTTAAACAGGCTTTCCATCAGCACGTCCGGCTCAACGGTCTTCGCGCGCGGTTCCAGGATCAGACGAATGTCTTCTGCGCTTTCATCGCGCACATCGCCGAGAAGGGGCGCTTTCTTGGCTTCAATCAGACCGGCAATCTTTTCGATCAGATTGCCTTTTTGAACCTGATACGGAATTTCTGTGACGACGATCTGCCATTGCCCGCGACCAAGGTCTTCGACCTGCCATTTCGCCCGCATCCGAAACGCGCCGCGCCCGGTCTCATAGGCTTTCAGAATTGAGGCTTTGTCCTCAACAATAATGCCGCCGGTCGGGAAGTCCGGGCCCGGCATAATCTCCAACAGCTCTTCGGTCGTGGCTCTGCGCCGCTCGATCAGCGTAATCGCGGCATCAATGACCTCAGCGACGTTGTGCGGTGGAATGCTCGTCGCCATACCGACTGCAATCCCGGTTGCGCCATTGGCCAGCAGGTTCGGAAACCCCGCAGGCAGCACGACCGGCTCACGATCATTCTCGTCATAGGTGTCTTTGAAATCGACAGCGTCTTCATCAAGGCCGGCCAGAAGCAGCTTGGCCGCTTCTGTCATCCGGCTTTCCGTATAGCGCATTGCGGCCGGGCTATCGCCGTCAATATTGCCGAAATTGCCCTGCCCATCGACCAGCGGATAGCGCACAGAGAAATCCTGCGCCAGCCTCACCATTGTGTCATAAATCGAGGCATCGCCATGCGGGTGATAATTACCCATCACCTCGCCAACGACTTTCGCGCATTTGCGATAGCCGCCATCCGGATTGAGCTTGAGTTCCCGCATCCCATACAGGATCCGGCGTTGCACCGGCTTCAGACCGTCACGAACATCGGGCAGGGCGCGCGCTGTGATCGTTGACAGCGCATAGGCGAGATAGCGCTTGGTCAGCGCCTCGCTCAGCGGCTCATTGATAATCCGATCATCTTCTGGCTCGCCGATCAGGTCAGACATCTTATTCGCTCATCTCATTGGCGGCGGGGAATCGCCACTTTATTGCCTAGGTTAACAGAAAAACACTTTTGGTTAATGCTTCACGAAGAGATCACGGCAGCCGCCAATAAACAGCATGCTCTACCAGATTAAAGAATTCGCTCTGATCATCGCGATGACGCTCTTCATCGCAGCGCTTGGCTACGCCTTCTATCGCTTCCTGCCGACACAGCATAATCCATTCAAACCGCTTGAACTCACTGACCCCATCGGCATGGCGACTTATGACAAGCTCACCAGTCTCAAATACGATCAAGATATGTGCAAATCGGCTTTAGAGAGGGCAGGGGTTGAGGTCGCTATCGTTGCGCCTGATGATCCAGGCGGACGCTGCAGCCTCGATGAGACCTTCACACTCCAACGCTCGCTCACGCCTTATAGCGCCGCGCCCTTGCGTATGACCTGCCATCAAATCGCGGCGCTCCACGTCTGGGAACGCCATGTCGCCCGCCCGCTGGCCGAAGATCTCTTCGACAGTCCGCTCCGCCAAATTCAAACCTTCGGCAGCTTCTCCTGCCGCAACATTGCCGGGACCCGCACGCGCAGCCAGCACAGCTATGCCAACGCGATCGACATTGCAGGGTTCGTGCTCGAAGATGGCCGCGAGATCAGCGTCCTCGACCATTGGCGCGAAGACAGCGATCGCGGCCGCTATCTACACGAAGTCCATGAGGGGGCCTGCCGCCTCTTCTCCGTCACTCTTGGTCCCGATTATGACGCTGCCCACGCCGATCATTTTCACTTTGACATGGGCAGCGCTGAAACCTGCGGATAGACCCGTTCAGGCTCTATTCGTCCTTACAGGTGAAGCCGTCATCATTGACTTCGGTCACCGTGCCCGGACCGCCGCAAACCCGCAGCGCAGTCTCGGTATTGATGGAGATTTCTTCCAGATCACTCAGCCCATCATCGCTGACATGCACACAGCCCGCTACGGCCACAACTGACAGCGCAGCGGCTGCAAATCCAAGTTTCAATTTCATAACTCTAACCCTGTTTCTAATGAGGTTTCCCTCTCCTCCTGAGCACCCTCCCGCTATGTCTGAGGCGATATGAATGCAGGGTGAAGGGCACACAATTTCCCTCCACGACGACGACTCGTTTAGCTCTTTACTCAGTTTTGGACGGGACTTACGGTGGTCACCAATAGGGAGAGGATGTGATGACCCGTTTTGTGCAAATGCTATTTTTGATTGTCGCGGTCGCATTTTTTGAGGCCCAAGCACCTGTCTTTGCTCAGGAAAAAGATGTCGAAGAAAAGCGCGTTGTTACACCGTCTGCACCGTTTGTGCGGCGCGCGACGCCAATACCCAGAACCTATCTTGAGCCAGATCAACCGCAACTTGGGGAACCGCCACAGGCGCCAAATGCTGACTTTCTAAACTTCGATCCAATGGCAGGGCGCGAAGTCGTTGTCATAGAGGAAAGCCCAGCCATGCGCGTTTTGGGAACGGCTCTTGGAACAACAACAGAAGGCCAAGACAGTACGCCACCTGAACCTCCAACCATCCAAGAGGGCGAAGTCCGAGACGCCAATCGGGGGATCATGTTTGATGCCACGATACAAGAGTTCAGATGGTCTTCTAAGAGGCCAAACCGATTACAGATTGGATTTAGCAACGCGACGAGCGGCGAAAACACATTCGCCTATTTTTGTAATCCTGAAACAGGGGAAGTTTCAGATGATCCTTACACGTCCTCGGCCTTTGATTTGATGAAAGACGATTTGGGAGCCCCTATCAGGATATGGCTTTGGCAGTATGAGATCGGTCAAAAAAGGCGCAATCCAAGGTGGCGACGTGGCAGTCGTGAGCCCGAATTTATGATCCGTCCCGGTCGTTACTATTGCATTGAAAGCTTCTTCCTAAGAGCTTCAAACAAATAAAATCGCCGCTTGCTGCTCAACGATCGATATGCGCGTGGAGCTATACTCGGTTCAAAGACAAGACCTAACAGTTTGAATATGCCAATTTCCGTCCCACACCCCACCTGCCGCAGATACCAGCGAAAGCTGGTAATGCCGGACGTCAGAACAAGGCCCAAACCGCCCTCTATCCCCCAAATTCTGTCCAACCTCACCTCCCTCAAAAGCCCGCTCGTTCCATCACGCTCCCCACGGTCGAGCCGTGGGGAGCGTGAAAGAGAGACCAGATATCCAATCTATCCCGCACTCAGACCCCCGCCAGCATTGGTAATCCCAAAAATCTATCCGCCCCCACCAGCACTTGGCGTATACTACAGCCCATGCCGCAGATCAGCTTCAATCCTTACACGTGGCCAGACATGCCCATCTGGCTCTGGCCAATCGTATGGTGGCAGCTCCTCAAGCTGCAAGCAGAGATGCGCGCTGATCCCCAGCCCTTCCTCTACCAAATAGAGCCGAACGGACAGGTCGTCGTCTACCTCCTCCCAGATGAGACCGACCTCACCGCATGGCTGTATCAACAGTCTCAAATCTATCGCGATCACTGGGTCCCGATGCATGACAAGAGCGGAGAAGGCCACCTCAATGCCATCCGCTACTGGACCCCGCGCTTCATGGCGCGCGGACATCTGATCAATTTTATCAGCCAGCGCACAGGCTTTGATCCTGCGCCCGCGATCGAGGATAGCTCGTAGCACCTGCTCAAATTCAGAGAGAGCGCCTGCGGCTTGGTTCATGTGAGGGCCGACAGGCCCGATACGGAACCCGCTTCGCCCAGCTGCGGCGAAGCCGCTCACGGCTGGGCGAAATTCAAAGCGCGACTGGTCTAGATTCTGTAACCCAGATTTTTATTCTCTATCGTCTACAGCGACGAGGTTAGAATGCCTCTGTAGGCGACTAGTAAAGATGATGTGTCTCTCAAGTCGGCAGGACAGAGCTATTTCATATTCGTCGCGCAAGGTGGGGAAGAGTAAGTTAAGGTTCGAATTTCCCGCAAGGTTTCGATACCATTTCGACGGACTTTTCTTTGCGTCCAATTTCCATACACATCCAGGTCCTCTATCTCGTAGACGAATGCTGAACTTCGAGACCCATCAGAACGGGACCAGATATATTTGACCTCATTATTGCCGGCATATGTAACAATATCACTGGATGAAAAGGAGCCGTCATCTTTCAAACCGTAACGTCTCTCCACTTCACGTCTGCGGTCGTCTAGAAATACCCTGCTGCGTCCTGTTATTTCCCCATCTGGCTGACTGTAAGTAATCGTTTTGACAGTTCCGTTTTCAGACCATTCGAACTTTTCAAGGGTAGGATTCAGCTCACCCGTTTCGACATAAAAGGCACCATAGGGCAGATCATCATTGTCATAGAGCTCCATAAAAGCGAGACTGACACGTCCATTTGCGTCGCGCCATTCGACGCGTAGTCTTCGTCCATCGGGCCCGAAGACCTCATTCTCCGTTCGTGTAATATCGCCGACAGCAGGGCTCTCCTCATCTTCAGGTGCCTTGAGGTTGAACAGCGTCTTGCTTGAACCAAAGATACGGGGGGCCTCGCAAGTGTTTTGACTAGCGGAACTTTCAGGTTTCGGTTCAGCGATGCTGCTCTGACTTCCAATGAGAGTAAGGGCAACTATAGGTAGAGCAATATAAGTTTTATACGTCATATTTAGTGTATAACGGTGTATTCAGATTTCAAAAGTTACAAATTTTGTTCAGCTAAAGCGCCCGAGCGTAATTTTCCGCTGAGAGGTCCAACTCAAAGGTCACAGGCGTCGATGACGCGATTTGAGGACGGCGCGTGACTTTCTTGATCGCTTGGGCCGCTACAGCTTTACCAATAATGCTTGGCGTCACGCGACGCCCTGTCTGAGGCTTCAAGCCCAGTTTTGAGCGCAGGATGCCGTTTGTATAAATCGCATTCGCTTTCATAAGGGCAGGCAGGGTCATATATTCGCAGGACAGCGAGACATTCACGCAGTCAGCGTTTTGAACCCGGTGCGGAGCGGCTTGTGGCCAGGTGATCGCCATGCCAGGTTTCAGGTCGATGACGGTCGCATTGTCGTCAAAGCCGTTCTTGAAGGTCAGGTCTTCCTCGCGGCGCGAATGCACGATGTCTTCAACCTGATCAGACGGGGAATGGTGTTCGTCCGCAGGGTAGAGCCAAATCCGTTTCTCACCCCTGATCTGGAA
>JBCCDF010000185.1:0-5941 GCA_039030935.1 Pseudomonadota bacterium
ATCCGCTACTGGACCCCGCGCTACATGGCGCGCGGGCACCTGATCAACTTTATCTCAGGCCGTACGGGTTTCGACCCCGCGCCAGCCATCGACGATAGCTCGTAGGTCAGCGCTCAACCGTACAATCAGACCCGCCAACCCCGCCAAAGACCGGCCCCGCGGAGGACGCGCGCGCATGTCTTTTTGCCACCGCGCTAACGCCCTTCGGGCGACGCGATGGAAGCAGGTTCCGGTCTGGCTTCGCCAGCCCATGAACCAGGCCGCAGGCGCTCACCCCCAATCAAGACAGGACAGACATTTGGAGATCTACAGCCAGCGCAGAAACCAGATTGAGAGCACCCGGAGCCCTCAGCCTGGTTCATGCGCCCGAAGGGCGCGGAACCTGCTTCACGAGGCGTGCGCGCAGCCCTCAGCAGGCGTTCAAAATAAACTCACCTTACCCAATCTTAGACTTCAACCAGTCCAAAATATCGCTTGTGACCCTCTCTGTCCCCGGTTCATCGACAATCCAATGCGCATGATCGGCATATTCCAGATAGTCGCCTGCAACCGCAGCGCCCTCATACTTCTCGCCCACTTTTCGAACGGCTTTGATCACGGTCGCGCGGTCTTTTTTGGCGCCAATGGTCAGGGTCGGGACCTTGATGTGGCTTTCATCAATCGGCCATGGCTCGCCAAGTTGTTCGTAGACACGCCCGCTATCGTAAAGTGCACCCTTGTAAATCTCATCATGACGCGATTTCGGAACGCAGTTCAAAACGCCCCAGGAGAACCCATTGGGGCCGACTTTAAAGACACCGCCCGGTATGTTCTTTCGCCCCGCTTTCAGAATGCTCCAGAACGTTCGCATCACTCTGAGATCGGTCACCGTACAGCCTTCGGGTTGGGCAGGCGTCAGGAAAATACCGGCTTCGACAAGGCCGGCCTCAGTCAGTTTCTGCGCGATCAATCCGCCCATAGAATGTCCGATGACGACAGGTTTCTCGCCATTAGCCGCCTCGATCTGACGCGCTTTCTCAGCCATCGCCTCGACATAGTCATTAAGGGTCAGGTCAGCTAATCCATCCGTCGGCTCAGGTGTTCTGAATTGCGGAAACAAGGTCGGCGCGTCGCAAGCCCAGCCCTCTGCCTCAAAAGCCGGGCGCATCTTATCCCAAACCTCGCCGCCGCAACCCACACCATGAATCATCAAAATCGTTTTTACCATTTCGGCCTCCTTATTGTGGAGGATACGAGGATCTCATCGTTTGAAAAGTGGCTTAGCGGTCGCCAGCCTCAGTCCATGGCGCAAAGCGCTCGGCAACGGCTTGATAAACAGGGCGTTTGAAGGGAACGATCAGGTCTGGAATTTCACTCAGTTTTGCCCACCGCCAAGCATCAAATTCCGGGGTGTGCTTATCAAGGCGAACATCACTATCAGAGCCCTTAAACCGAAGGGCAAACCATTTCTGTCTTTGCCCGAGATAAGGCCCGCCCATGCGTCTTCGAAGCTCCAGCGGAAAGTCATAGTACAGCCAGTCATCGGTTTCCTGCAGGATATCAACGAGTTTCGGTGCAACGCCGATCTCTTCTTCAAGTTCCCGTAGGGCCGCGTCTGGAGGTGCTTCACCTTTATCAACACCGCCTTGAGGGAGCTGCCATTGAAAAGCGCCGCGCCCATTAATGCGCCGTCCGACAAAGACATAACCGGCAGACGAAAACATCGCCAAACCGACATTTGCGCGGTAACGCGATGGATCTCTGCTTGGCTTACTCACAGAGAAGATTGTAGCGCTTGTCCTGATGTTTGCACAGACAGCGTCTGCGCCTTGTTTTGCTGACGCGCATAATAACTCGCCGGGGCGAGCGTCAGCCCTTTTGCCTCGAGTGACGCCGTCCAGTCTTTGATCATATCAATGCTGATCGGATAAGCGAAAGCAGTGCCCAAAGCTTGCCCATTGGTACGGGCTTGACTCTCAAGATACATGAGTTTGGCTTCGATTGGATCGCCTTCGGGCAGCGCATCGATGACGGTCTCCGATTTTGCAAAAGTCATGCTTTGTTTCGTCGCAATATCTTCGAAGACGGACTTTGTCAGACTACCATCTTCAAAGAAAGCAAAGCCTTTATCCTTGAGCGCGCTAAGGACTGTTTGTGATGCGGATTCATGGGTCGCAAATTTTGCCCCCTGATAATTGATCACACCATAATATCCTGAGACCCGACGCAGAAGACTATTCAGCCTCTGCGCATTTATAGTATCGCTGGCATTAGCCCTTAAGATCTGTGGATGCGGCCTGGTTCTGCCATAGCTATAAGGCTCCATTGGAAGCTCGATCAGAACTTCGTGCCCATCTGCGCGAGCACGTCGAACCCAAGTCGGTAGGTTTTTCGCTCCCGGTGCGAATGAAAGCGTGACTTCGGCTGGCAATTCATCGATCGCGGCTTGGGTATGGCGACGATTAATACCCATACCTCCAACGATGATGGAAACGGTTGGCTTGCCGTCCGCATTCTCGAAGGGAATTGAGTATTTTTCAAATGGGGTAGCCACTCGGGATAATACTGTTTCTGCTGAGACAGTCGTTGCTTGTGCGCCCTGAGGTTGTTGTTCGCCGACAATGACTGTTTTGCGATCGGCATTGTCGTCTTCAGGTTGGCCAAGCTGACTAAGAGATTGTCCCGGCGCGACGAGCTTTCCGTTAATACGGATGCCGCCAGGATCAGGCCGAGAAGGCACAGCTTGTTCTGATGATGCCTGTCGTGTTGCTAAAGACGGGCGGCCATACTCAACACCTAGCGACGGCTCTTCAGGCTGGTTGCGACTGCGATCGACACTTAGGGAAGCAATAGCGAGGCTTCGTTCAGCTTGATCGCTTCGTAAGCGCGTTTTCAGATTTGGGCCAACTTCTCCGTTCTCATCGAACAAAGCGATTTCAAGATGCGGGCTGCCTGCATCGGCATTCCCCATCAGATGAATAATTCCACCTGCACTCCCAAAGATCAATCCGAGCGTCAGAAGGCTCAAGCCACTATGAATGAGGCCTGCTTTCATTGGCGAAGGGTCTTTCGGAATACGTGCTGGCATATTTGATTTTCTGTCCAAACTGTAGCGATAAGGGTTACGCTGTGATTGGTTAAAGGATCGCAAATCCGCGTTAACTATTGGCGAATTGGAGGCCATGACAAAGACAAAAAGCCGCCCCTTCTGAGGACGGCTTTTTCATTTTCAAACATAGAATTGATCAGCCGGCGCGAACATCCCCACTTGCTAGAATACGCTCCCCGCGAAGGAGGTCTAGCGCGCGTTCAAGCTGATAGTCATCACCTTCATAATTCTCAGGCGGCATATCTTGTGGAACATGAGGCAAGACTCTTTCACTGCCTTCTTCATTCGCGATCGCGTTTGGAAGATCAGCTTCCGTATAACGACGAATTTTCGCAAAGTCTTCTTCACTCAATCGCTCATTGGAAACTTCAAGATCGGGCTCAATTCCAGTTGCCTGAATCGAGCGCCCAGAGGGGGTGTAGTACTTTGCTGTTGTCAGTCGGATGGCTCCGCGATCTGCACCCAGCGGGATCACAGTCTGAACCGATCCTTTGCCAAAGCTTGTCATACCAAGAACGGTCGCTCTATCGCGATCCTGTAGGGCGCCGGCGACAATCTCTGAGGCGGAGGCAGACCCTTCATTGATGAGAACCACGATCGGGACATTGCGAAACTCCTCACCATTGCGTGCATTATAGCGTGCGATATCGCCGTCGCGCCGACCAATTGTGGATACGACTTCGCCACCAGAAAGGAAGAGATCACTCACGGTTATAGCTTGGTCCAATAACCCGCCGCCATTGTTGCGTAGATCAAGCACAAGCCCCTTCGGTCGTGCCCCAAGCTCATCACGTACATCATCTAAGGCTTCCTTGAGCGATAGCGTCGTGCGCTCATTGAATGTCGAAACCCGAAGATAAGCGATTTCACCTTCTTCAGCGCGCCACGTGACCGACTTTGGCTGAATGACTTCACGCTTCAATGTGACGTCAAAAGGATCACTGCCATCCCGAAAGACTGTAACGGTCAGCTCTGTTCCCGCAGGTCCGCGCATATCACGAACTGCATCATCAAGACTAAGTCCGACAATCGGCTCGCCATTAATTGCCGTTAGCAGATCGCCTGGCTCAAGGCCGGCGCGGCTGGCTGGCGTATCGTCCATCGGCGTTACGACTTTCACGAAGCCGTCCTCTTGGGTTACTTCGATGCCCAAGCCACCATATTCGCCGGACGCAGTGACCTGCATGCGTTCAAAATCATTCGTCGAAAGATAGGCTGAATGCGGATCGAGCGAGCCGAGCATACCATCGATTGCGGCCTCGATCGCGGCAACTTCGTCGATCTCTTCAACATAATCGGCTTTTGCGCGGGCGAGCACATCCGTAAACAAATCAAGTTGCTGGTAGGTTGCAAGACGCCTATCTTGCTGACTGTCTGACCAAGCCCCTGCAGTAATCCCAAATGCCGCTGCTCCCATGACGACGCCGATTGCGGCTCCTGTCAGCATAGCTCTCATCTGCAACTCCTGCTCTATGGTGGCATCAGCCACTTTTCATCCAGCGGGCCGGGTCCATCGGCTTGCCATCTTTGCGAACCTCAAGGCTAAGCTCGGGCTCCGGCGAAACACGATTGACCATGCGCGCGACGGGTTCACCCCGTTTCACACGCTGACCCTCGGTGACATAGCTTTCAGCCATACCACTTAAGAGAATATGGTAACCATCGCTTGTCTCGACAATCAAGAGGCGACCATAGGTTCTAAACAGTTTGGAATAAACGACTTGTCCGTCGACAGGTGATGTGACCTGCGCGCCTGCTCGCGTTGCGATCACGAGGCTCTCAGATTTTCCACCGCCGGCTGTTTGGTCCCCCCAAGCTCGCACAAGGCGGCCCGCAGCAGGGCGTGACAGTCCACCGAGGAGGGAGTCAGACAAAGCACGGCCCGGTCTCGTCGCGCTGGGCAGTGTTCGCGGTGCGTCTGTTCTTGTGCCAGTGCGGGCTGCAAATTGTAGCTTCGGCTTTAATCCGGGGGCGCTGGGCGCTTCGCGCTCAAGAGCGGCCAATAAACTCCGAATTGTTGTTGCCTCCCGTCCAAGCTGTTCAGCCCGATCACGCAGAATTTTTGCATCGCCGCTGACATCTTCAAAAGCCGCGCGTTTGGTGGCTGTCATTTGCAAGATTTCCGCTTGCTTCAGCGCTAGAACGGCTTCGGCCGCTTCAAGTCTTGTGCGTTCACGTTTGACGCTCCGTTCCAGTCGGTGCAGCGATGCGATCTCATCTGCGAGGGCCTCTGTACGATCTTGAATGCGTGGTGCAGCATCGCCCATAAGGATGGCGGAGCGGATAGCTGCATTGGCATCTTTAGGAGTGGTCACGAGTGCAGGAGGTCTATGACGCCCTGATATCGCGAGTGAGGCGACTAAACCCTGCAAAGCCTCTTCACCATCTATGAGTTGCTTGCGTGCTGAAGCCAGCCTTGCTGTCAAAGAGACCAGTTTCAACTCGGATGCCGTGGCCTGTTCTTCGCGCCGCTGGCTTTCCATTGCGGCAGCGATCAAATCCGACTCGAGATCACCAATTTCGCGCTCAGCACTATTTTGCGCGGCTTCAAGAGCTTGCAGTTGCATCAGCGTGTCATCGCGCTCGGCTTCCAATCGCGAAAGCTCATCGCGTGTGACGTCAGCCCGCTGAGATAGAGCAGGCGCGCTTGCCAAGGTGATGGCAGCAAGAACAAGTATAGAAGAATGAACACGTCGCATCCTTAAGATATGCCATGCGAAGAGTGAGCGGAGACTTAATGCCCCGGACAGTGATTACCTTATCTCAGTCCGCCCAGCGGCGCTGACGTCGGAATTCAATCTTACGGATATTCACAATGCCAGGTAACGTCTCTGAGGTTGGGCGCAGTCCGAT
>JBCCDF010000186.1:0-5933 GCA_039030935.1 Pseudomonadota bacterium
CCTCAAGCCAGCCAGGTATCGAGACCGACCTGCAGCCCTCTGCAGACACCAGTCCGCTGGTGCGCAAATTGGGGTCCTTGTGCCCGCGCCGGTCCCGTGAAATCGGGAGAAGACATAGATCCGTTTCAGCTCAATATCAGTCTCAGACGTCTTAATCGGAAGCTCAGGCGGACAGGTCAGCGCATAGCCAATGGGCGCGCCCGTTTCCGTATAAGACGCGATCCAGCAGGCATAACGCGGATCGGACTGGCCGAGATAATGTTGATAGACCTCGACACTGTGTTGGGTCTGACAATGTTTAATCAGATCAGGCCCGGGAATGAGTTCGATATAGCTCTCAAGAAAGGTTGCCGACCCAATTGTATTGAGAGTTTCCGCGTCGGCATGATCTGCCCGTTTGAATGAAATGTCAGGCGTCATGAATTTCGAAGAATGCTAACGATTTTACGGACCGAGCTGTGCTTCATGCGGGGGTGCTTTGCGATGGCTTGGGAGAGGTTTTGGCGCTCCTGTTTGGTCGCGCTTTGAAAGATCCCAGTGGAACGGAATAGCCATTCTTCCTCAATGCCCTCGAGTTTGGCTGCTGCCCAGTTTGCCCCGAGCAGCAGCCCTTATGTCTTTAACCCGCGGACATGGCCTTCTCAAAGTTCTCGCCAACAGCATTGAGGAAGCCCTCAGTCGTTAGCCAGTCTTGGTCTGGGCCGATCAGGAGCGCCAGGTCTTTCGTCATTTGGCCGCCTTCGACGGTTTTGATGACCGTGTCTTCGAGACGCTGTGCGAAAGCGGTGACGTCTGGCGTATTGTCCATGCGGCCACGATGACCGAGCCCGCGGGTCCATGCGAAGATGGACGCGATGGAGTTGGTCGATGTCGCCTCGCCTTTTTGGTGGTTGCGATAGTGACGCGTAACCGTGCCGTGAGCGGCTTCGGCTTCAACCGTCTTGCCATCTGGAGTCATCAGAACCGAGGTCATCAGGCCGAGAGAGCCATACCCTTGCGCGACTGTGTCAGACTGAACGTCGCCATCATAGTTCTTACAGGCCCAGACATAACCGCCCGACCATTTCATCGCGGCGGCAACCATATCGTCGATCAGGCGGTGCTCATACGTGCCACCGAACTCAGCGAAGGCGTCCTTGAATTCTGCGTCAAAGACTTCCTGGAAGATGTCTTTGAAACGTCCGTCATACTTCTTCATGATCGTATTCTTGGTCGACAGGTAGACCGGCCATTTACGCTGCAGGCCATAATTCATGCTGGCACGGGCGAAGTCGCGGATCGACTGGTCGAGATTGTACATTCCCATGGCGATGCCAGCCTCCGGAAAGTCGAAAATCTCATGCTCAAGGCTGTCGGAGCCATCGGCCGCTTCCCACTTCATGGTCAGCTTGCCTTTCCCCGGCACGAGGAAGTCAGTGGCTTTATACTGGTCACCAAACGCATGACGGCCGACAACGACAGGCTGTGTCCAGCCCGGCACAAGACGTGGAACATTGTCGATCACGATCGGTTCGCGGAAAACGACACCGCCGAGGATGTTACGGATTGTGCCGTTTGGCGACTTCCACATTTTCTTAAGGTCAAATTCCTCAACGCGGGCTTCGTCCGGGGTGATCGTGGCACATTTCACAGCGACGCCATGCTCTTTTGTGGCGTGAGCCGCATCATGCGTAATCTGGTCGTCGGTCTCATCCCGGCTCTCAATCGACAGGTCGTAATATTTCAGATCAACGTCGAGATAGGGATGGATAAGCTGGTCCTTAATCATCTGCCAGATGATGCGGGTCATCTCATCGCCATCCATTTCGACGATTGGGTTATCGACCTTGATCTTAGCCATGGGAGGTGTTCCTTTTGCGATTGCACTTCTTATTCAGCGCTGCCTATAGCAGGTGAAACAGCCGCGTCAAAAGGGCGACGTAAGTTGGACAGCAAGAGGAGTATCAATGTATACCAAGCTTACGGTGATTGGCCTTCTATCGCTGGTTTTCACGGGATGTGGGCAAGCCTACGATACACATCCCGAGCAGGGCGATAGCCCGCTTGCTTCAGCGGCGATGCAAAACCGTCTTCTGGTCATCTGCACAGGGGATGACACAGGCGCAACAGGACTGCCTTTATATGCTGAGCAATATGATGAGGTGGCAAAAGACTGGGCAGGTTATCTGGAGAGAGATATGATTGTCGTCTGGCTTCGCGATGA
Source organism: Pseudomonadota bacterium (assembly GCA_039030935.1). Taxonomy (GTDB): domain Bacteria; phylum Pseudomonadota; class Alphaproteobacteria; order Caulobacterales; family Hyphomonadaceae; genus Henriciella. The sequence goes on from JBCCDF010000186.1 coordinate 2,204, forward strand.
CGTTTTGACGAACTGGACGCCCTTTTTGAATGAGAGTGGGGAGGTCGAAGTTCGCCAATTGGCGGAGAGTCAGGATATCGCAGGGCTTCGCGCGCGTACAAACTGCGCTCCCGGATCGAGAGGTGTGCATCTAATTGGAAAAGATACCGGGCTTAAGAACACATGGCGCACTTCTGTTTCAAACAAAGACGTCTTTGCGATCATCGACGCCATGCCAATGCGTCAGCAGGAAATGCGATCGAATTAGGGATGAAGGCGCTGTGGGGCCGCGCGGTCAATCATATTGAGTGTAATGCCGAAACGCTGTTTTAGAGCGTGTTCTTCCGGCAAGCGGACGCCGGCATCTTTCAAACACCACAAGGCCTCGCTGAGCGCTTCGCGCGATGTTGCGCCGGGGATCGCCCATCTGCGCGCGCCGACGCCCTGAATAATGATGCCTTCGCGTTCAATGTCGCGACCAAGCTGGCATTGCCAGGCACAGATATAGGGAACAGCTGTTGCAACCCGGCCCGCTTTCACATCGTAGAGTGCGCGCCTACGAAAGATGAGACGGCGGTGAAAATAAAAGCCAATCATCACAATGCCACCACCTGCAAACATGATGGCGATCACAAGCAAGGCGATTTCGGATGCCATGAAGAAGGAGCCAGCGAGCAGTGTAAAGAAGACCAGCGTTCCGGAGCCAGCGATCAACCAAGCGATGGACGGACGTATTTCACCGTGCCTGCGTGGGAAAAGGGTCGTGTTTGAGAGATGTGCGGCATACATGGATGCGACGGCGACAAGGAGGGCTGTGACTGGGGTCATGGGAGACTCTGCGACTTTAGTCTTATATTTGCTGTACGCGGGCAGCTTGGAACTGGTTCACAAAGGAGCGCGTTGACGAGCGATAGACGATACGCCAAGACGCGACCATGAAGCCGCCCGTCATCATTCTGCATACGCCGCAAATGGGCGAGAATATTGGCGCGGTCGCGCGTGTGATGCTGAATTTTGGCCTGACGCAGCTGCGCCTTGTTGACCCGCGCGATGGCTGGCCCAATCCGGCGGCAAAACCGCTTGCGGCTGGCGCGTTCCGTGAAGGCGTTAAGGTTGAGGTATTTGCCACCGCAGAAGAGGCTGTCGCAGATTTATCGACGGTCCTTGCGACCACAGCGCGGCCGCGCGGCATGGAAAAGCAGGTTCTGAATGTCAGCGACGGCGTTTCATTTATTCAGAAGCGGGGTCTCGATACCGGGATCTTATTTGGCGGTGAGGCGCATGGACTTCCAAGTGAGGTCGTGACCCTTTCTGATGCGATCCTGACGTATCCTGTGAATCCAAAATTCGCTTCACTGAACCTTGCCCAAGCCGTAGGGGTCTTCTGTGCGGGATGGGGAGCTGCAAGTGATCAGATAGGACGCTGGGAAGGTGAGAAAGCAGGCGTCGAGCCTCCTGCACCGCGAGAAGACCTGATCCGCATGTTTGAGCATTTGGAGGACGAGCTAGAGCGTGCGGGTTATTTTCATCCAACTGAGAAAAAGCCGCTCATGCAATCCAATATCCGCAACGGATTTATTCGAGGGGATTGGACGCTTCAGGAAGTCCGGACCTTTAGAGGCGCGATTAAGGCACTGGCAGAAGGTCGCGGTCAGGCGCGTATTAAACGCTCTGACTAAGCTTGGTTCTATTCCGCCTCAGCAACTGCTTCGGATTCAGCACCGCGGGACAGGGTCTTCATAACACCATCTTCTTCAGCAGATTCTGATTTGCGGTTGTAGGACCGGCGACGCTTTGGGGTTTCGCTTTCACCGTCAGCGCTAACAGTATCCTCTGAGCCTTCATCCCCATCGATAACTTTCATGGCATCAGACCCGGCATCGTCACGTTTGCGACGACGGCTACGGCGAGGCTTATCTTCACCTTCGTCAGCGCTGGCTTCAGCCTCCTCAGAGACATTTTCGCTCTGATCTTCATCTGCTTCACCACGAGCGGCTCTTTCAGCGGCGCGTTCTGCTTCTCTTTGAGCGCGTTCTTCGGCGCGCTTGGCATCGCGTTCTTCGCGTTCAGCGCGCTCTTTTTCTTTGATTTTCTCGAACTCAGCAACAATGCGAGCGTAGTGTTCAGCGTGTTGGAACAGACCCTCGGCTTTGATCCGGTCGCCAGAGGTCTGCGCGTCGCGAGCATATTGCAGGTATTTATCAAGAATCTGCTGAGCGGAGCCACGGATGCGAACGTCCGGCCCATTGCTCTCAAAGTGGCGGTTTGGATTATTATTGTTATTATTGTTTCCGCCTGAGCGGCGACGGCGCTTGCGCTGCATTGCCATTGGCAAATTTCCTGATCTGTCTTGGTCCATTTTACAGGACGGTTCACGCGCGAAGAAGGTCGTGGCTAATCTGATCGTTTCGCGCAGATTGGAAGATGGATGCAGCCCGCATCGCTGATCTTCACAGCCGACATAGCGCGCTAAATAGGATTCGCCAATAGCTTTTCTGCGAACGGGCCAAAGCCCTCATCTCAATGCGGTGAGATGCTGGACCTTCAGCGCTTGATCTCTATGTCAGCTATCAACACAGAGAGGCCGGTCTATGGCAGCAGTTCTATCCTACAGTTTTTATCTCGCCCTCGCCGCGCTCGTTGTGGTGCTTGTTTTGGGGCTGATCAACATTACGCGCACGGACGAGAAGCAGGCGAGCCGATCCAACCAGTTGATGCGCGTTCGAGTGATTGTTCAATTTATCGTTATCGCAATTCTGGTCTTGCTGGGCATCGCGGTCGGTTCAATTTCACTGTCTTAGGAGGCGGCTATGGTCAAACTCGACAAGATTTACACAAAGGCAGGTGACAAGGGCAAAACACGGCTCTCAACCGGCGAACCCGTGAATAAGTGGCATCCGCGCGTTACAGCCTATGGCACGGTCGATGAGGTCAACTCCGCATTGGGAGTTGCTGCGCTCTATGCAGAAGGTGAAATGCTCGCTGCAATCCGAAGAATTCAAAATGATCTGTTCGATCTGGGCGCTGATCTCTCCACACCAGACCGAGGCAAAGAGCTGTCCTGGGAGCCGCTCAGAATCATTAAAGGGCAAGTGGAACGTCTCGAGGCTGAAATTGATGTGATGAACGCTGACATTGCGCCATTGGATAGCTTTATCCTGCCGGGTGGGTCTCAGCTCGCAACGCATCTGCATGTGGCCCGCACACTGACACGGCGGGCGGAACGTGAAATCGCACATGCCGCGTCGATGGACGACGAGATCATCAGCGCCGAAGCGCTGTCTTACGCCAACCGTTTATCTGACTGGTTGTTCGTTGCCGGGCGCGCGGCGAACAACAATGGGGCTGATGACGTAAAATGGGTGCCGGGGGCGAACCGCTAAGCCTTTGTGGCTGTGCCGATACGCGGCTGGCTGAGCGCGCGCCAGACCAGATACAGGCCAGCCATCCACATCGGGATAGAGAGCAACTGGCCCATCGTGATCCAGTCGGGAAGCCATGTCACAAATGCGTCGGGCTCACGGAATTGCTCAGCGATGCTGCGGCCGACCCCGTACATCAAAAGAAATAGTCCGCCGATCAGGCCGGGGCGCTGGAGCGCCTTGAAGCGCCAGACGAGAAGTGAGGTCACAATGACGGGGATCAGCCCTTCAAGGACAGCCTCATAAAGCTGACTTGGGTAACGCGCGAGCTCATCACCGCGATAGACCCACTCGCCCGTTTCCCAATTATAGGCCGACGGCGTTGAGCC
>JBCCDF010000187.1:0-5928 GCA_039030935.1 Pseudomonadota bacterium
ATCCGCACGCCATCGAGCCGCCTTGCGCGCCGATGGGCGCGGCGCTATATCGGTGCGCGTCGGAGTGTAGCTCAGCCTGGTAGAGCACTGTCTTCGGGAGGCAGGGGTCGTGAGTTCGAATCTCGCCACTCCGACCAATAATTCCAATTGGTTATCATTCTACGCCTCCGCCAGTTGTCTCTGTATTGTCTCAGGATCCGCAAAATTTTCAGCTGACGGTGTTTTCGCTTGGACGAAATATGGCTGTCTGAAGCGATGTGCCCGGGGGCGGCTTTGAACCACCGACACGCGGATTTTCAATGCGCGTCATGGTGGGTTAAGTCGTTGATAGTGTTGGAGCGAAACCAAATTGTGCTAGCGATGTGCTACGGTGGGCATGGACACGCGGACCCTTCTCACTAAGGCTAAGTTCTATGCATTTGTACGAAGGCCGGTCAAAACATATACGCGAGCTAATGGGGAGGAACCAAAGGCAAAAGACCGCAAGCGCCGTTAGCAGAGTACTTTATGACTATTCGAAGTACGCTCTCAATTATAAGTACCGCGCCCGCACTTATAAAATCTAGTGAGGCTGCAAGAGCACCAGCAATCATCTTCACGCCGTCACTAAAGACATCATCGAGCTCTTCCTTAATGATGTCATACTTTCCGGTTCTACTGCAGGCAAAATCAGTTGCTTCCCAAACCACGAAATTCAGGAAGTTTACATCGTTGTCTTCATCATCCACTCCACGCATACTCTGGTATGAGAAGCTTGAATTTGCCTCTAGGGTGTCTTCCAACCGGCGTAGCTCGGTTTCCAAAATCTGGTTTTCCATTTTATGCCTCTCTCAGTTGTAGTAAATGATACAAGCTGCCGCCATTGGACGGAACGGGAACAGTAACCTCATTACCATCACAAAATCGCACTGCTACAGAGGAAGATTGAATGTACGCACGGTGCTGCGTATCCAAATGGACAGACTGATAAAACGGAACAGCTCCCCCTGAAATCCTCACAAATCCGGAGTCAACTATCCGTCGGACGACCTTAGAATGCTGATCAGGAACATATCGAAAACGAACCACTTCAAAAAAGTCATGGGCATCACAAAGTTCTTGAACGAGCGTGTATGCTAACGCTAGGGCGTGACCATCAATCAACACATTGGCAATATCGGTACCTTCGATCTTTTTTACCTCAATGCCTACGCTGAGTTCTGCAGACAGAAACCTGCACTTACTTGCAAGTGACTGATACTGTCCCTCATCAAGTTGCCTACTTCTGATCTCCACTGAATGAAAAAGTTGGGTGGTTTTATACTTGTTACTATCAAAATCAGAATACTGTATCGCTTCCGGCAATCTGCTACCGTGCAATAACAGTTTTTTTCCAATTTCTGCGTACCTTCTTCCTAAAAGATCAACTAACTGATCAGATTTCAAAACGGAGCTTTCGTTTTCCGCTTCATGCAAAAATGCTGTCATGAACACTTCAGATAGTCCGTGGCCGAAATCCCGAGTCTTCTCTCCTCGATCACATGCGTAAATGACGGTAACATTCTCCGGGTGGAAATCGTTAGTTATTCCCCCTCCATCAGCTATCTCTTCCCGACAACAATCCAAGAGAACCAGAAAGTGCGATGGGCATTTGGCCAGGATGTGATAAAACTGTTTAAGTGCGATACCGGAGAAATCTCTATCCGCAGCGACACAGTCATAGAATTGCAATGTCAAACCATTGCTGCCATGGAAGCCGTGAGTGCCGATATACACCACCGCTACACCTTCGTCTAATTTGGCCACCCAAGCGCAAAAGTCCGCAAAAACTGCGTTACGACCTTTGCTGTCGATATGTATCACCGCGGCCCGGTCAGTCGATAAAACGATGTCTCGTCCGAGAGCCTCCAAGCGATCTGCATCTGCTCTAGCCCCAAGAAGTGGCCTCAAACCAGCTTCAGCACTGAATTTCGCACAGGATATACTACAAAACCCTACCAGTCTCTGTATGTTCATTGAACTTCAATAGACTGATCCGCAAACATCATGTGCTGTTGGTCAAAATCAGCAGCTTCAGTCTTTGCGCTGTACATTGAAGCAAGAATTTCTCGGAACCCGTCGCTTCGGTTTGCACACGTCGCCTCAAAAGAATGATGTCCAAACACCTCCATTCTCCACATGCCATTCTCATAACGGCACCAAACTGGAATGGAACGGACTAGCTTTATATTTTGACCACTCCGGTCCAACGCCACAACGTCTTGGGCGGGAAAGACCACAATTTTGTACCCAGATTGCGCCAAGTCAAAATCGCCGGCAAGTTCGGACAAGTCGGTGGTAATGCTCTGTAGTTGTGATATGAACTCGTGCAAGCTCGACCCAATGGCTTGGTCAGACAGAAGATTTCGTCTAATGATACCTACGAGTTCCTTGAATTCGTTATCTAGACTAGAGAGGTCGAACTTTTGGGATAGCTCTTCAACTTTGTCAGCAATATAGCTATTGAACTCACGTTGTTTCCCTCGCGCGAACATTTCGGTGAAAATGGATTGCGCTTTCTCAGTCCGCTTGAAATTCTTAGCTTCGAACTGACCAGAGTACCCCACAATTTCGACTCGGTGAAATCGACTACGAGCCTCTTCTGCAAATTCGTAGCCAGACTTATCGTTTGGATTTGCCTCATCCAAGTTTATGTCGCAAATAAGAAGGTCAAGCGATGGAGATGAGTAAAGATGTTCTCTGGCCTCATCGACGGAACTTGCCGTCAAAACGGAAAGGCCTTTGTTTCGAAGTTGCTCCGCCCGCTCGATTCGAACGCCTTCATTGTCTTCCAGAAGTAGTGCAAGTGGCTTCATTAAATATCTCTAACGCCCTCTAGTCTCATAACAAAAATTGCTCCGTTCGCGCCGTCTTTGGCCTCAACTGACCCGCGATGCATCGTCACATATTGCCTCACTGTCGACAACCCTTGCCCATTCGGTCCACGGCCATCGTCGGGATCGTGTGATACATGTCGCCAAGATGATCCAACTTCGAAAACGTCTTCTAAGTCCTCAGCCCGCTTTTCTGAGTTAAAGTAGCACTCGTTCAGTCGGAAGCCTCCAGCATTATCCTCAAAAGTGAGTGTAGGATTGCTCGCCTTTCCATCGAGACGTATTGATATCCACTTCTTTCGCCGTCTTAGCTCTCGCCTCTGTTCAAAACAGTCGATCGAGTTTTGTATCAGGTGAAACACTGCATGTTCTAGGAACAACGGGTAGCAAACCAACGAGAGGTTTCGCTTGGGTATCTTGATATCAATTCCATTAATTTCTGCCCGTGCTGCCTCCACCGCAACCGCTCGTGATATAAGTGCCCGCAACTCAGTTCTCTTAGGTCTGAAGCTCATTATGCGCGCTTGGTCTGCCATTTCGTCCAGCAGTATGTTTGCTTGATCAGATGCACGAACGATTGTCTCGATTTTGCCAGCGATGTAGCTCTCATCTGCCGTGCCCGAACTAATTCGATCCGTAAGGTTTTGGCAGGCTGTGCTGGTTAGGTCGACTTGCGTTCTTACTTTGTGTCTTGCAGATTGTGCTAATGTGCCGACTTCGTGCAAGGCCACATCCCGCGCCTCTGACTTGGCTTGACGCAACTCATTTGCAATTTCCCCGTAGGCATCAAACAGGCTCACCATTTGCCGTCGCAAGAGATCAAGAGTTGTGAGCTCAATCTCAGTGACAAAATGAGCTAGGCTTGTGCCAAGGATCAATGCGCCCATGAAAATGGTAGAGTTTAGCGGAAGAACTACAACCGTAGTGATCGGCTCTCCATCGATGTTTGTCCAAGGTCTTGCTCTATCGACTGAGATCCCATGCGAGTGGACTGAAACGCTGTCACTTTGGATGGACTGTTCGACGACTCGGCCAAACTTCATTCGAGGGCTTAAAGTGACATCAATGTTGGGCGTGGCAAGCGAAGTCTGCAACTCTTCATCTTGAGCTCTAACGACCATTGACGTTCGATACTCAAGCACCTCCATGACGTTGCTATAAGTCTGTTCTAGGAAATCACTGAAAGTCGAAAACTCACCTGTCAAAGGTGGAAACTCTACGAACGATGGTTTTTGGTGTAGAAACTCGTATTCCATCGAAAGAAGCCTCGCTCTCACTTCTACTTCGTATTTTTTTGCCGGAGTAAGAGTGAAGTCATCTGAGACAGATACAACCAACGAACCAATGAATCTATCAGAGACGCCTTGAAGCGGTGAGAATACTCTCTTCGTTCCGTCTACCTTTCCAACATATGTGACGTTTTCATCGATGACATCCTTGAAGCCAGTTGTGATTCTGTGACTTCGGTCAATGACTTGATCTAAAAAATTATAGCGCCTTACTGAGTCTGTCTTTAGATCTGTTACAAAGATCCCGATGTCATCGCCTGATAGGACATCTCTAATTTCAGCCACTAGCGTTGCAATTCGGTTGGGTTCAGGTGGTTCAAATAAGTACTTTATCTTCTTTGGCAATTTTCACCACTCCCAGATTCTTTTGCGGTAATCTCGCTAGTCCGAACGACCCGTGGTTCTCTGTAATTACACCCCATCGTAGCAGGGGCCCCTAATAGTCCAAATTTGCCAGTCTGACAGGTTTTTGCAACCGTAGACTCAGTCGACCAAGCCGCGCAGTGTGATTTCTGTATCGAGCGGCTCAGTGTTGAGCGATGGTGATACTCGCGAGACACATAGAACCACATCTTTTAGAACCTTGCCGCATGTTGCGAGGCGCTCTGACCCAAACATAACAAAGTACATATTTTTCGCGCCTGCACCCTACCAACTTCAGAACCTGGGTAGCCAGAAAACGGTCGCGCTGCCCAGTAGGTGGCAACATAATGTAGCAAGCTCGATGAGTAAAAAACGTTATATTGCAGTGGATTGGCGGTGGTCGATGAAACAAGCGCGCGAGCGATCCGTCACGATTAAAGGTTTGGGCAGTTGCCTGCTCCGGTTCCGGCAGGTCTTTGAGCTGATTGGTAGATGGGCGCGACGCTCGGCCATTACCTCTGCGAACAGGCTTTCAAACGAGCCGCCATAGATCAGGGACAGATCAACGATCTGCTCCAGCCTCGGGCGTTGCTTTCCACGCTCCAGCTCTGACACCAGGGACTGGTGGCAATCAAGGAGATGCGCAACATCGCCCTGCGTATAGCCCGCTTTCTTACGTGCCGTGCGCAGATCGAGGGCAAATTGGGTCTTCATATTCAATTTGATTACACTGATAGGACATCAGTCTAAGGCACCAAGACCGCCTGCCATAGCAGGCAGGGCATGTGCTGGATCGATACGGTGGATGGCGCGGGGTGTCGAAGGACGCACCCATGGTGGGAGACGGGGGCGCGCGGCCCGGACCCCTGACGGGTCCGGCACCAAACGCATACCCCCTGCATCCTTGTTCGTCTCTGGTATGCGGAGGGGCGGCGGCTCAGGAACATCTTGGACTGATGTGGCGTGAGCCCCGTGCGATGGCTGAAAATGCCGGAGCTGCTTACGTGATGACGTTTCGAGCCTCCCCCATCTTGCGGTTTTGGATAGCAGCACAGAGAAATTGCGGGTTGGCTAGGAGCAGGGTACGGAGCCGAGATATATAACGCCTGAACTGGTGGATCGACAACGAACCGGACTTAGATGGTTGGTGCAACGAAGGGCTCCAGAGAGCCCATTATTGCATATCTCTGCGACGCGGCTAATGTCTGCTATCTTAAGAAACCTGAGAAACTGCACAACTTCACGGTAGCACTCACCCCAAGAATACGCGTATTTGGCGAAGGACGAAGGGCTTAGAAATGAATATGCCATTCTGGCGAAGCTGGATGTTTCTTTGGGCACTGATGCCCGTATTTGCTGCGTTCTTCCATATGACCATTCACCGGTATTTTGACGATACTGTGGCTATAGAACCCCATCACGCA
>JBCCDF010000188.1:0-5919 GCA_039030935.1 Pseudomonadota bacterium
GCTTTCCTCAGCAGGGTCGTTACATTCTTGTTGCGCCCCGATGCGTCTAGATCGGGGAAAAGGCGACTGGCAAAATCCAGTCTGAATTGCCGCGGTAGAGACGGGGTTTTCTTCTTACTACTCATAGGATTGCCCCTTTCTGTGTTGAAGCATGGTATCGAGTTTGGAGAGAGCGTTTGCCGCGTTTAAAAGGCCGGCGCCGACTTCATCAGGCCGCGCGGAGGGATGTGCTGGCGTCGCGGTTTCGATGAGGATGTCACGATAAACTCTCGGTGCGAGGGATATTCCCATACGATCAGCGCGCGCCATCATCAGTGCGACGGTACCCGTTACAAAAGGTGCAGCGTGGCTGGTCCCTGTCGAAGAACGGTATCCCTTTAGACCAGCAGAAATAATGTTCTCACCAGGCGCGCTCAGCGCAATATGATGACCCATTGTTGAGAAAGACGCTCGCCGACCATTAGGCTGGATCGCACCAACCGCAATTACGTGATCCAGTGCTGCAGGGAAGTAGCGTTCACTTTGCCCTGAATTGCCCATAGCAGCGACAAGAACAGCGCCGCGGGACGCTGCATACTCAGTGGTATCCGCATGTACTGGTGGTGCGCCTTCTGGTAACTCTGCTTCAGAGGTGCCGAAAGAGAGGTTCAGAACGCGTGCGCCCATATCCACGGCTGCCTTAACAGCGGCATCAATGTCCATCGTGCCGCCAATACCGACGATCCGACCATCGCTGGAGCGCGCAGCTGCCAGCGCTCGTACAGGAATAAGGCTTGAGCGGCCGCCTATTCCTGGCGGCATGAAATCACCATTAGCAGCAATTATTCCAGCAACGTGACTGCCATGTCCGGTTTCATCTGAAGCGAGGGCATCTGGGGTGTCGCTATCACCCACGAGAGTCGCACCGCTACCAATCGGCCCTAGACCGAGATCGACTGTGTCTACACCTGCCATAATACGATGGCGGAATTCTGGATGGCTAAGGGATACGCCCGTATCTACAACTGCAACCGGAATCGAAGCGTCGCCAGATTCCATGTCTAAGGCTTCAAAAGCACCGACCCGATTAAAGGGTTCGCGAACTATTTCGGGCTCAAGGTCCCTTGCGCTAAACCCTCTGACCGGTGCAATATCCATAGGCGCAAGCGACATTGGCTCAGCCATGGCCCAATCAACATCATCACGTTGCGTTAGATCATTCGCGACGTCTTGCGCGCGTTCAGGTTTGGAAATGTCCAATGCAACAATCCGGTCGAGACCAAGATTGCGTTCGATTGTATCATAGCCCTGCGCACGTTCGCCTTCGTAGGCTAAGGTTGATGCCGCATGGAACACCCGACGCACCCGCATAGCGCTGACATGGCCATGTATGGCGCGATCGATTGAGTTTTGACCTGTACGACCAAGTGGGCGTGCAGCCCCTGACACGACATCGAGGTGAGCCGGTGCATTAAGATTACAATCGCACAGCTTAACGAGAACCCGTCCGGTTATAAGAGATGGTCTATGCATCGATACCCTCCTCATTAGAGGGTTCAGACCAATCACTCTCAGACTGGGGCGCCTGCTCTGTATCGAGCGCAAAGGCTTCTACGACACCATCAGGCAACTCGATTTCGAGGAGCCCATCGGTCACATTGCTGACGTCAATATCGATGTGACTCTGACTGAAGGCACTAATGGGCAGATCAGTCCCATCAAGACGCACGATCGGAGACTGCCCGCGATCGCTGAGACGACTTCCGCGCAGGCGTAGTCGTGATTGACCAGGTCGCATTGAGACAGTGGGCGTCTCGCTGTCACGATGGCGATTGATTGGCGTCTGCCGGTTACGAGAGCCGATCTGAACATAGTCAATACGCGGACGACCAACTTGTAGCGCCTGACGTAATCTACCCACATCAACGCCAGAAAACCGAGACACGCTGTTTTCATCGGTTCGGCTGCTAAGACGTTCTAGTTGCGCCATATTCCGCACACCAAGGCGCTCCAACTGTTTGCTTTCCTCAGGCGCCAAACCCGCCTCTTCCAGAGAGGGACTTTGCGCCAGTTCCATCGCAATTGTGTTCTCTTCAATCATCGGGCGCGTGATCGTCGTAAAGCCAACCTTCATGAGGCTTGCGCCGCTTTCATTCGGCCCCGATGGACGCAATCTGACCAGACCGTCTCGATCCATCTCGACAAAGACGGAAAGATCGATGTGAAAATCTTTCAGCGCGAAGGTGAGAGGCCTATTCACCGCCTTTAGCCGCAAACTGTCCTGCGTCTTATCCAACTGTGCAGTTATGGCTTCGAGAAAATCTTCAATCGGGGCTGCTGCTGTCATTACCAGTCCTCCCCTTCCAGCTGTGTCATTGCAGCCCGAAGCTGCATCTTGTGAACGGGGTTCTGTATGCCAGTCTCAAAGCGTGACGATGGCGGCGCGCCAAAAGCCGTCAGTTCACCATCGCGATACCCGAAGCTAATCTCCAGCGCAGCTTCAATCTCAGCTTCTGTGGTCACCAGTTCACCCAGCGAGATGGAGCCGTCGAGCGCCGCAAGCATATCATTGAGTGTGATGGCCAATTCGGTACGGCTCATGACCCCTCTCCTCTACGGATCGGATCTTCCCAGCCAGTGAGAGTATGATCATCAGCTAAGAGCGATTGAGACGATGCGCCTCGAAGAGAAGGCGGTGGCGGTGCTTCAATTGGCGGCTGCTGCGTTTGAGTCGCATCGTCTCCATTAGGCGCGGACTCATTGCTTTGACGGTCGCTCGGAAACGGCTTCGCATGATTATTGATCAATTGGATGGCCGCGCTATCGGCGAAGCGTTCCATTGGGAAATAATCAGACTTGAACTTAATGCGGACTTCACCAGTGAGTTCAGCTCGGACTGAAATATCGGACTGTGTGTTCAGGTTTGTCGTCGTAACCACCAGCCCACTTGCACCAAACGCATTGCGACCGGCTTTACCAGCCAGCGTCCAGTTCGTTGGTTTATTATCATCGAAAGTAAGTGTGTTACTTTCAGAGGCATCGACATTGAAGATAAGCTTCGCGTTGATCTCGCCCTCATCAACAACGATCCGATTCATGCCCATCATCACCATCGTCGCAAGCGACTGGTGACGCGTTTCCGCCAGAGTTCGGCGAACTTGTGGAATGACAGCCTCATTTAGAGCTGGCTCATCGATATCTCCAGCGTCCGTAAAGCCTAAATCTTGAAGGAAGTTGGGTAGCGGCAAACCACCACCCTGAGGCGGAGGAGGCGAAACGCCCAATCTTGGTCCGGTTGAAGTCGTCTCTCGTTGAAAGACATCACCATAATTATCGGCAAGGTGATCTCTGGCCATATCATCGGTGATGTTCTCATCCATAAACTGGTCCACAGTCTTGGATACAGACGCCAACAACTGGCTGTAGGCTTCCATCTGCTGAATCGAGCTATCGACGATGGCCTGAAAGGTGCCTTGGACGAGCGAAGCAACGAAATCAGGAAAGGCTAGGCTTTCTAGCATGTTTTGAGCAGCTGGGCCCGCACGCCGTATAACATCAGGACTGGCGGACTGATCGCTATCGCCACTCGCTCCAGGTCCAGCTGGTGGATCATTCAAAGGCCTTGCCATGGTAAGGCTTTCAGGCCCTTGTTCCAAATAGCCGAAGACCTTTGCAGCTTGAGCGCGCATTCTTTCCTGTTCCAGTGGAGGTAAAGCCCTGAAAGCTTTACTTTGGTGTAGCGCATCAGCCAGATCTTTGGCGCTGGCGGGCAGATGAGGTGCACCTTGGCTCATGAGTCGCTTTGATTATCAGAGGACGCAGCCTCTATTGTTGTATCCGAGAGGTCAGGTGAAATCGCGATCGAGGCGGCGAGGCCGGGCATTGAGCCACCGCTCGCTGCAGCTGCCAGCGAAGCGATCGCTGCTTGCGGGGTCGACCCTTCTGTTATAACAGTTCGCGCGAGCGTGACGGCCTCTTCGATACTCGTCAGAACAGCCCTCTCCGTCAAAAGAGCAAGGCCTTTCTCGTTAAAGAGACTTAAGGCTTGCGCATCGGCGATCAGAGGCTCCAAATATCGCTCAGAAGCGGTCTTAAACTGCATGTCTTGGAAGACAGAAATTCTGGCGGCGTCTTTAAAAACCGCGATCCAATCACCCGACCAGAGCGGCTCGCCTCCTATATCCGCCATACGTACTGTCTCGTCATCGCTTTGTAAGGCTTCGAGGAGCGCTCCGGCGCCTACTGCATGAGGATGATCTGTCCTATTGAAGGCCGCTTCAAACTCGGATGTATCAGCACGGTAGCAATTGGCGAGATAGTCTCCGAGCCCGCCATCGGCCTGACAAAAACGCCCGATACCGAAACATAATCCGCGTCCACCAATGTTAGCCTGTGCGCGCCCATAAGCAGGCCTACCTCCTGCCGCAGTCGTTGCATAAAGAACAATACGCCGCTTTATCTGTGCTGACAGGTGTGCAGTTTTTGGACCATTGCGTGATGTCTCCAAATGAGGGGCTTGCTCGCTATCTGCGGAGATGATCGGTTCACGGTCTGCAGCAACCGAATGAGTTTCATTTTGGTCTAATGCGAGAGTGAGCGGCGCAGTGTCCAAATCTGTGAATTGGCTATCTAAATCTGGTGCGCGGTTAGAGCTTCGCTCACTATTGTTCTCGTCTAGCAAGTGTTCGCTGTGGCGATCCCGCGGACTGTGGCCCATCGGGAGAACGTCACGGTCCTTGTAAGCCAAGGAAACGCCACCCTGCCCCCCAGACATGCGACGAAGATTTTCGCGAGTGAGGGATGTATCGATGTAGGGCTGATAATTAGTCTGAGGCATACTCTACCGCCTCTTTAATGATCTGGCTGATGTCGTCAGGAGACGAGAAGAACTGTCTTGCATTCCGGTTCGTAGGAGTGGGGAAAACCTGCTCAACCCAGCCACGCCACGGTTGCTCATCGATTGTTCTGTTCGACTCTTCACCTCTGAAGAAAACAACAAACCGGTATGCGTTCACGGCTCAGATCCTTGCCTCAAATTCTTGAGAGACAAGTATTGGATCAGCGTTCTCACAGCAGTCTCACAGAGGTGTCACAAAGGTCTCTCAAACACAAAAAGTCTGTGACGTTCACAGAAAAATCCTGTAAAAACAGTCTAGTTGTAAGTCTAAGAAAGTGACCCTTATTTGGAGTCGTTACGCAGCCGCCGATCAACATTAGCGACTAAGGACCGGGCGGCATCCAATGAGCCAAGCGCCATCGACAATTGATCTGTTAGCGGTTTCTGAGGACCTACCTTAGATGGCGGTATAACGGATTTAGCAGAGAAGTCCGCCTGCCCCGCGTCTTTAACAGACGCTTCCGAAACAGGTAGAGAGATGAGGCCACGATACATCTGCACTGTTTCTGAAGACGGGCTTACACCAAGTTCGCGGTCCAGAATGTCGCGACAGGTCTGAAACTGACGAATAGCGACAGCTCTATTTCCCATAAGGAAGTGCGCTTGCATGAAAGTTCGGTGTGCATGTTCAAGTAATGGATCAAGAACAAGAAGTCGCTCCGCGAGACGAGCTGCTCGGCTCCAGTCATCTCTGTGAGCCGCATTATCCATAAGCAGTTTAATCAGACTGAGATGGACTGAGCGAAGACGCTCACGCAAAATAAAACACCACTCTTGTTCAAAACCGAGTGCAAAATCACCGATATAGATGTCGACTGCACTCTGTCCGAAGGTGACTTCTTCCGGCGTCAATTCATCCGGCTTTTTGTTCCGGACCATTCGCCAAGCTTGTTCTAAGAAAAGGCAATCGACGAACACATTCGCGCTGTCATGAAAAGCGATTGATTGGCCCTTTGTGACCAAAAGGTCGCCGCTATCGAAGCCAACCATCTTAAATGCGCTTCGCACACGCCATAAATCAGTCGACAAGGCTCGACGTGCAC
>JBCCDF010000189.1:0-5915 GCA_039030935.1 Pseudomonadota bacterium
GGCGGAACGCTGCTTCGATCATCGATCTTGGCACATAATCAGATGCAAAAGCATCAAGCAGCCCTTCATTCGCGATGTCTGCCGCTGACGCATTGCCGGAATAGGACCCGCCTCGCATTAGGTTGGGCGCGCCCATCACGACAGTCATGTCGTGCTCTTTGGCGAGCCTGGCCGCCTCTAACGTGGTCGGAAACTCGGCAATCGTTGCATCTATTTCAACCGCTTGCTCAATGTGTTCCGGCAGCTGATCGTCATGGCTTGCCAGTTTAAGATCGCGTTCCTTGGCGATGCGGTCCACAGCCTCACGGTTCATAGGCGTATACTTGGCCTGCTTTTCTTGAGCATTAGCAACCCGCGCCTCAACTTCGTCATCAGTTAGACCGAGATGCGCTTTCCAGCGCGCTTTGTGCTTTTCGATGTCTGGATATTGTCTTTGACCTGGCGTGTGATCCATAACGGATAGCAAGTGCGTCATCCGATGTGGAACAAGCTTGCTCATCAAGTCTTCTAGAACCGGGCTCGAGGTCTCGCAGCGCCAATGGAGCAGGTGGCTGCCTTTAAGCTGCTTCTTCTGATCAGCGACTTCCAGGCCCTCCACAAGCTTCAGCATGTTCTCAAGGTGCCGCGCTTCATTGTCAGACCAGGATCCAACTGAAAGGCTGTCAAACACGGTCGTAATCCCAACGGACACGCATTGCCCGTCATGAATAATCGCTGCCGACTGAGCGTCCCAATCCACGCCAGGTCGAGGATAGAAATGCTTCTCCAAGTTGTCGGTATGAATGTCGACCAAGCCTGGGATTAGGTAATCCCCATCAAAATCGACGCCAGAACCATTCGGCTCAAACGCTTCAATCTTACCGTCAACGACAGCCAGCGAGCCGTCCACGACATCTGTAGCTGTTACAATTTTCGCATTCGTGATTCGGGTATCCATAGAAAGTCCTGTGTTCGAAAGTCTAGTCGTCGTAGCGTTTCGCGTCGTCCGTGCTCGCAATATCCAGTTCCATACGATCGGATGCGAAGACGGCGTCGCCGTACTCAAGTGGTTTACCAAGCGGGTCGACGTTCAAGGATTTTGTAACAATCAATGGGACATGCTTGGGGATGTTCAGGTGTTCGCATTCATCCGGCCCGGGAAGACGCGAGCGCACCTGGGTCCACTTGCGAGTAAAGTCGAGAACACCGCAGTGGATCAGCGTCTGCGTGATGCTTTTGTGTTCCGGGTAGATCTTTTGAAACGTCGGAAATCGATGAAAGTCGAAGTGATGAGTCGCCATTGAAATAGGCAAGTCGCCCGCGTATCCGATCCGACTGACCACAATCACCTTATTACCGATTGGAATATCCAGGGCTTTCGCAACATCCCGGGTCGCGCCTTTGACCAAGACTTGTCGCGTCTTGGTGCAGGCTTTGATTGAATGATTGGTCAGCTGATCTGAAAACCGCGTCCTTTTGCCGATTGTATACCGAATCGCCGGGCGACGCACATAGCTCCCGCGCCCTTGCGTACTTTCGACCAGTCCAATCTCCTGCAAATGAGAAAGCGCACGCCGCAAAGTATGGCGATTTACCATAAACTGGCGAGAAAACTCCGCTTCTGTTGGAAGCTTGTCCCCAGGTGCGTATTCGTACTTACGAATACTTTCTTCTATTTGGCTTGAAACCCGTTCCCAAATTCTGTTTGGCAATTCTTCGCTCCTTAAAAGGTTTTTTATTTCCCTTTATACTGCTCTTAGACAAATTTTTCCTTGTTTATAAATTCGTCACAGAATTTTGTATTGCTTTTACGCCCGTTCCTGAATATTTTTACTACTCGCTAACTATCGTTTTTACTCAAAGCTCGCAACACTCAAAACGCCATGAACGAAAAATTTGTCGAAACTGACACACTTCCAAACGACGCTAATGCTGCCCGGCAATCCTGGATGAAAATCCTCGCCTGTAGTGACCCTGTGAACGTCGAAAGCGCCTGGAATAGTGCGCTGGGGCTCAACGAAGTGCCTTGCGAGATTATCCGCAAGCCCGAACGCGGACTGGTCATGGTCAGGGGCCGGGCCGGAAGCGCTGGAGGGCAATTCAATTTGGGCGAAATGACGGTGACGCGATGCGCCGTTCGGCTGGCAGAAGGCGAAACGGGCGTTTCTTACATTGCCGGTCGAAATCTTGAGCACGCTTTGATCGCGGCGAAAGCAGACGCTCTGCTCCAGTCAGAAACACATCACGACAAAGCTTTCGCGGCTCTGATCGAGCCGCTTCAGAAGCAAATTGACGACCGTGAAGCGGAGCGCGCTTCAAAAGTAGCCGCGACCCGCGTGAATTTCTTCACGATGGTCCGTACCCGGGAAGACAAAAAATGACACAGACGCTCGATTTATCACAGGTCACACCTGGCTTCGACGACCCGGTTCTCGACGCGCAGTCTTGCTTTCGTAAAGTTCTAGACGCGATTTCTCATCCTGGCCGCATTTCCGCCCTGGATGTTCCGCCGGCACCTGCACCACTCAACCCTGCTTCTGCTGGGTTGGCGCTGACTCTCATGGACTTTGACACCCCTATCTATCTAAGCCCAGCCTTGCAGACTGACAGCATTGTGTCATGGCTCAGATTCCATTGCTCTGCCCCTATTACGACCGTACCGAATGAAGCCGCCTTTGCCTTTCTTCAAGAGGGTGATGTCTGGCCAAGCATCGACGAGTTCCATCCTGGCGACGCAAAATACCCGGACACATCGACGAGTCTCGTCATCCAGCTCTCATCGCTTGAGACGGGCCCGGCGATTACACTCAATGGCCCGGGCATCGAAACGCAAGAGACGATTCATCCGAATTCAATGCCAGAGAACTTCTGGAATGCCCGCGCGGAAAACGTCGCAGACTTCCAGCTCGGCGTGGATTGCTACCTCACAGCGGGCAATCAGGTCATCGGCCTGCCCCGCACAACCAGAACAATGCCGGCCTAGGGGATCTCGCATATGGCTTATGTTGCAGTAAAAGGCGGAGAGCGCGCTATTACAAACGCTCACAATCTCTTGGCGGAAGACCGTCGCGGCGATGTCTCCATTCCCGAGATCGACTCCGAACAAATCCGTGAACAGCTATCGCTGGCCGTCGACCGCGTCATGGCGGAAGGCTCGTGCTACGATCGCGATCTGGCGGCGCTCGCGGTAAAGCAGTCGCGCGGAGATATTGGCGAGGCGATCTTCCTGCTTCGTGCGTACCGTACGACGCTTGCTCGGTTTGGAGTCAGCGAGGCGATTAATACTCGTGAGATGCGTGTCGAACGCCGTGTTTCGGCAGCGTTTAAAGACATTCCAGGCGGTCAAGTCTTAGGACCTACCTTCGATTACACCCACCGCCTGCTAGATTTTCAATTGATGGCCAATGGCGAAACGCCGCTCGATCGCACAGAACTCGACGACGAGCATCTTCCTGAGCAGCTTCCGAACATTGAAGACGTGTTCGCACACGAAGATCTGCTTGAGCACGAAGTTGCGGCCGCAAATGAAAACGAGACGGACCCCTTCGACCTCACGCGTGAGCCAATGAGTTTCCCCGCTGACCGCGATCAAAGATTGCAGTCGCTGGCGCGTGGGGACGAAGGGTTCCTCCTGTCCCTCGCCTATTCGACACAACGCGGTTGGGGCGGCACACACCCGCTCTGTGGTGAAATTCGAATGGGCGACGTGGATGTGGAGTTCATTCCCGAAGAGCTGGGATTTCCCATCGCGATCGGTCAGATCACAGTCACCGAATGTCAAATGATTTCCAACTCTCGTTCGATCGGTGAAGAACCACCACGCTATGCGCGCGGATATGGTCTCACCTTCGGACACAATGAGCGCAAAACCATGTCTATGGCGATCGTTGACCGAGCGCTGAAGAACCGCCCAGCGGAAGGCGAGAAGCCAGAATTCGCCGCGCACGATGAAGAGTTTGTGCTCTACCATTGCGACAATGTCGAAGCGTCCGGCTTCGTCCAACATCTGAAACTGCCACACTATGTCGATTTCCAGGCGAGCCTTCAGTTCGTGCGGAATCAGCGTGAAGAGTGGGCGGAACGTCAAGCTGCAAAGGAAGCTGCTGAATAATGACACAGGCTCAGACACAGTCTGCTAATGCCGGCCCCGGCCTCGCAGACTATAATTTCGCTTATCTTGACGAGCAAACAAAACGCATGATCCGACGCGCCATTCTCAAGGCGGTTGCAATCCCTGGATACCAAGTTCCATTTGGCTCTCGCGAAATGCCAGTGCCCTATGGATGGGGAACAGGCGGAATTCAGATCACCGCCAGCTTGATTGGTCCGAACGATGTTTTCAAGTGTATTGACCAAGGCGCAGATGACACGACCAACGCGGTGTCGATCCGCAGGTTCTTCGCTAAAGTTGGCGGTGTCGCGACAACTGAACATACCGGCGACGCATCTATCATCCAAAGCCGCCACCGAATCCCGGAGAAACCCTTGGTTGAAGGACAAATCCTGGTGTTTCAGGTTCCTCAGCCTGAACCGCTCAGAAATCTGGAAGCTCGCGAAACCGAAACGCGCGCAATGCATGCTTATGAAGAGTACGGGCTGCAATACGTGAAGTTGTATGAAAACATTTCCAATTTTGGCCGTATCGCCGCAACCGCGGGCTACCCGGTCATGGTGGACGATCGCTATGTTATGTCACCTTCGCCGATCCCAAAATTCGATAACCCAAAACTGCACAATAGCCCGGCGCTTCACTTGTTTGGGGCGGGACGTGAAAAGCGGATCTATGCCGTTCCACCTTTCACCAAGGTCGAAAGCCTCGGCTTTGAGGAATATCCTTTCGAAGTGCAGTCTTGGGACGAAGTTTGCGGTCTTTGTGGCGCCACACATAGTTACATGGACGAGGTCGTCTTGGACGATGACAACAATCGGATGTTCGTCTGCTCAGACAGTGATTATTGCGCCGAGCGTCGTGCTCAGGGCCATGTTGGCCCGCACGCCGGTCATGAGCTCAGCGAAATCGCAGACGACGCATCAAATGAAACACAGGAGGTAATGGCATGACCGCGCTTGCCACCGAAGAACGCCCCCTCAATCTCGTGCCCGACGCGCCGATCATGCGTGCAACAAATGTGACCAAGAAATATGGTTTGATCACAGGGTGCAAAGATGTCAGCTTTGATTTGTTTCCAGGCGAGGTGCTTGGAATCGTTGGTGAGTCCGGATCGGGCAAGTCGACCCTGCTTAATTGCATCTCAGGGCATTTAAACCCCACTTCAGGGACAGTTGAATTCGCAACCAAGAAACGCGGTCTAACAGACATGTTCGGCCTCTCAGAAGCCGATCGTCGTCGTGTACAAAGGGAAGAACTCGGCTTCGTTCACCAAAACCCGCGCGACGGTTTGCGCATGCGGGTTTCCGCAGGTGCCAATGTTGCAGAACCGCTAATGAACCTTGGCAACCGGCACTATGGCAACATGCGAGAAGACACGATCACGTGGTTGAACCGCGTCGAGCTTGATATTGCCCGCATCGACGACAATCCGCGTAATTTCTCAGGCGGCATGCAGCAGCGCATTCAGATCGCGCGCAATCTTGTTCATGGACCACGCCTTGTGTTTATGGACGAGCCAACTGGCGGCCTAGACGTCTCCGTTCAGGCACGTTTACTCGACCTTTTGCGCCACCTGGTGCGTCGCTCGCAGCTTGCTGTGATCGTGGTTACGCACGACCTCGCCGTCGCGCGCCTGCTCGCAGACCGTTTGATGGTCATGAAGAATGGGTACGTTGTTGAAACGGGCCTAACCGATCAAGTTTTGGACGACCCTCAGCATGCTTACACGCAGCTTCTGGTGTCAGCCGTCCTCCAAATTTAACCTAGAGCTAGGAACGTTCTCAATGTCGGGACAAGTTTTCATCGAGATCGAAAACCTGGAAAA
>JBCCDF010000190.1:0-5829 GCA_039030935.1 Pseudomonadota bacterium
AAAAATCCAGTTCAGGTTCACTTCGCCCCTGCAAATCTCCCAAATCCACTTCGCTCAATCTCTTGTCTGTAGCGAGTGTGCAACCGCAAGTATCAGAAATAGACTCGGCAGTCTGCCATGCGCGCTTGAGTGGGCTCGTGACAATATTAGCAACCGAAAGCTCTGCCATTTCTTGAGATAGTCGGAGGGCTTGCGCCTGACCCGTTTTGTTGAGCGGTATATCTTCGCTCCCAATGAAACGCTTTTGTTTATTCCAATCTGTCTCGCCGTGCCGGGCAAAAATGAAAGAGCGAGCCATAACCCTGTCCTAACCCGCTTTCACGCCTTGGCGTGTAATCAGCGCTTCGACAAAATTGATATGACTGCGGAGCTGGAAAAGCTCTTCATTATAAGAGATCGGTACATTGAGCTGTCCCGTTTCTTTCTGCAGAGCCTGTATCTCGAGAAGCACATCTTTACGCTCATCAGGGGTTTGGGCTTCAATCCCGCGTCGCTCCAACTTGTGCAGATCATTATACCAGACATAAATTTTGCGCCGCGTCCGCCAGCGGTAAACAGGCGGTGCCATCTGTGCGAGCGGGATCAGGATCGCTGCCAGAGGAATGAGAAAAACCCAGGCCCGCTCAAGGAAATTCGCAACGCCAAAAGAAAAATAGCGCCTCAGAAACGTTGGCCCATTTCGATAATATCGATCCGCCTCAGCCGATAGCGGTAAATCAATATCGCGTGGATTCGGAAACGCCCCTGTTTTCGTCAAAGCGCTACCTTGAGTGTGGATGTCATCAGCGGCCTCCATCAGCACAGCTTGTAGCGCTGGATGCAAATCCTGTTTAACGCCGAGCTGGGCAATCGCTGCGACCAGATCGATATCACGATCAGGAATGTTCGGCTCGAGGCTGACAACGCCCTCAAACAAACTGATCGGGGCCAGTGCAGGATAATTCATAGACAGCCCATTTGCTCTCTTGAAGGCGAGCGGACGGATTTGCGAGTCTTGCAACAGCTCTTTGATGTAAGGGGCCTCAACCGAGGCAGCGAAAGCGGCCGCATCAATCTCGCCAGCCCTGAGCGCATCCGCAGCCACCTGACCTGAAAGTGACGACAGGCTAGGCCATCGGCCGCCCCAAGCCTCCTGCATCTGATTGACCAGAGCGCGCGTTCCAGACCCTTCAATACCAGCGGCTAATGTCGTACCGCGTAAGTCGCCAAACGCGCCTGTATCACTGTCGCCTCTCACAAAGACCCAGAGTGGCTCAGGAAACATCCCGCCAAGCGTCAGCAGCTGAGCCCTCACTGCGTCATCGGCAAGTCCACCTTGTAGCAGGGCGACATCCGCTTCGCCGGAAAGCAAGAGCTGATAATTCTCGCCCGTTCCGGCGGTCTCCAAAACCTCAACGTTTATTCCGTGCTCAGACAGAGCCTCCGCATATTGAGTTGCCAAGGCATAGTAAGTCCCGTCCGAGGCACCGGCAGCAAAAGCGATCGATTTCGGCGGCGGTGGAGCAATGAGGCGCAGCACGACAATGACGGCAAAAAGCGCGATCAGGGCAACGGGACCCCAGAGTTTCAAAGCCTCTTTCATACTCTACCTCGCTTAGAACCGCAGATAGAACCCGCGGCCTGCTCCATACTGACGCATTTAGCCTCTCTATCGCAATCATTGACAGGATTTGAGTCGTTTTCACGCCGATCTTGTCCTATATCTCTATTTGAATTCGCTAAAACACGACTTTCGGAGCCGACATGAATATGCGTAACCTTGCCATTTGGGGTCTCATCGGACTGCTTCTGCTCGGCCTTTTGGCCGTCATGAACGGAAACCCGCAGCAGTCGGGCGCCCAGGAGTGGAAGATTTCTGAAGTGCGCACCGCTGCTACAGAACAGCGCCTGCGCGATGTGACTGTGACGCCGGACCGCGTCTTCGGTGAGACGACAGATGGTGTCTCTTTCTACGCTGAAAAACTGCCCAACAATATTGACTTCTCAAATTGGCTCGCTGAGCAGGGGGTCCCTGTTCAGGAAGACGCCCAAAGCGGCATCAGCATTATGGGCATTATCGGCAGCTTGCTTCCAATCCTGCTGCTGGTTGGTTTGTTTGTCTTCATGATGCGCCAGATGCAGGGCGGCGGCGGTGGTCGCGGCGCGATGAGCTTCGGTAAGTCCCGCGCAAGACTGCTAACGGAAAAGCAGGGCCGCGTCACATTTGATGATGTCGCCGGCGTCGATGAAGCCAAGGAAGAACTTGAAGAAGTCGTCGATTTCTTGCGTGATCCCGCAAAGTTCCAACGCCTCGGCGGAAAGATCCCCAAAGGCGCCCTCCTCGTTGGCCCGCCGGGAACCGGTAAGACGCTGCTTGCCCGTGCGATCGCGGGTGAAGCAGGTGTCCCCTTCTTTACAATCTCCGGCTCAGACTTTGTTGAAATGTTTGTTGGTGTCGGTGCCAGCCGCGTGCGTGACATGTTCGAGCAGGCCAAACGCAATGCGCCCTGCATCATCTTCATTGACGAGATCGATGCTGTTGGCCGTTCCCGTGGCGCAGGCCTCGGCGGCGGAAATGATGAGCGTGAGCAGACACTGAACCAACTACTGGTCGAGATGGACGGTTTTGAAGCCAATGATGGCATCATCATCGTCGCTGCAACCAACCGCCCGGACGTTCTCGATCCAGCCCTTCTGCGCCCCGGTCGCTTCGACCGTCAGGTCACTGTCGGCAATCCCGACGTGATTGGACGTGAAAAAATCCTGAAAGTTCACATGCGCAATGTTCCGCTGGCAAAAGACGTCGACCCGAAGGTCATCGCGCGTGGCACACCGGGCTTTTCTGGTGCCGATCTCGCCAATCTCGTCAACGAGGCAGCGCTCCTGGCTGCCCGTCGCGGTAAGCGGGTTGTGGCTATGATTGAGTTTGAGGACGCCAAAGACAAAGTTCTAATGGGCCCTGAAAAGCGCTCAATGGTCATGTCTCAGTCAGAAAAAGAGCTGACCGCATGGCATGAGGCCGGACATGCTATCGTTGCCTTGAAAGTCCCGAAGGCCGATCCTGTCCACAAAGCGACAATCATTCCACGTGGCCGCGCGCTGGGCATGGTGATGCAGCTACCAGAGGACGACAAGCTCTCTATGAGCCGGATTGAGATGACCTCAAGGCTTGCCATCATCATGGGTGGCCGCGTCGCTGAAGAAGAGAAATTCGGTGATGACGCAGTCACGGCCGGTGCCGCCTCCGACATCCAGCAGGCGACACGCCTAGCTCGTGCGATGGTGACACGCTGGGGTCTGTCGGACTCCATCGGCCCTGTCGACTATGGCGAAGACCAAGGCCAAGTTTTCCTCGGTCAGCAACTGGTACAGTCATCTTCAGTGTCAGAGGAAACGTCCAAGCACATCGAGGAAGAGGTCCGCAAACTGATCCAGACTGGCATGGATGATGCCCGCAAGGTCATGACGGACTATCGCGACCAATGGAGCATGATTGCTGAGGCGCTGCTCGAATATGAGACGCTCACAGGTGACGAGATCCGTGCCATGATCAATGATGGCAAGATGCCAGAACGCCCGGATGAGCCCGACCCGAGCTCTGGGAATGGCGGCGCTGGATCAGCAGTTCCTGTCATTGGCAAGCGGCGCAAGGACAAAGGCGGTGACGAACCGCTCGGCGATCCAAGCCCGGCCTAAAACATGGCGATGACGCGTGAAACACTGGAAGGGTTTCTGACAGATGCTTTTCCAGAGGCTGAAATCGTCATAACAGACCTCGCCGGTGATGATAATCACTGGCAGGCTGAGATTGTTTCTGAACAATTCCGTGGCAAAACCCGCGTCGCGCAGCATCAGCTCGTCTATGCTGCGCTCAAAGGAACGATGGGCGGCGAACTGCACGCCCTTGCCTTGAAGACGCGAGCGCCGGCCTAGGTCGCCCCAAATAAGCGGCAAAGCCGTTTGATCCTTCGCGAAAGTCCTATAAGCGGATGTCTGCAGCGATAGGAGACGCGCAGATATGGCTGACCAAATGCAACAGATCGTCCTCACCCAGTATTGTGAGGGCGCGCCGAAGCCCAGTGATTTCAGTCTTGAAACTGTGGACGCGCCAACGCCGCGCGACGGCCAATTCCGGGTACGCCATATCTTCAATTCCGTTGATCCCGGTACGCGGTCGCGTCTCTCTGGCGGTGACAGCTATGCGTCTGCCCTCCCCCTCGGCAAACCCATTGATGGCTTTAGTGTCGGTCTTGTCGATGCGAGTGAGCACCCAGACTACCCTATTGGTACAAAAGTCTTCTGCGCGGGCGGTTGGCGTACGCATACGATCCAAACCGAAAAAGGCTTCATCGGCAAGGTCCCGGAGATTCCGGGCATCCCGCTCTCACTTTGGATCGGCGTGCTCGGCGTACCGGGCCTCACCGCGTGGTTCGGCCTGAAATCTGTTGCCAGTTTCAAAGAAGGTGACCGCGTCCTCGTTACCTCCGCGGCTGGCCCCGTTGGCGCAACCGCAGGCCAGCTCGCCAAGGCTGGCGGCGCGGAACAAGTTATCGGAATCGCGGGCAGTGACACCAAGTGCGACTGGCTCGTCAAAGAGGCAGGCTTTGACCACGCCATCAATTATAAGACGACGCCAGACCTCGACGACGCGATTGCCGAGGCTATGCCCAAAGGCGTGGATCTCCTCTTTGACAATGTTGGCAATGAGATGATCAATCGCGTTCTCCCGAAAATGCGCCTCAATGGCCGCATCTGTGTCTCCGGTCAGGTCGCAGACTATAATCTCTCACCGGAAGAAACGCCGGGCATCGTCAACACCAAACCTTTCATCACCCACCGCGTGATGATGCAGGGCCTTGTCGTCTTTGACTTCGCGAAAGAGTTCGGCGTCGCTCTGAACGACATGGCCACCCTAATCGGCAAAGGCCAGCTTAAACTCAAAGAAGAACGCTTCGACAGCATAGATAAAATGCCCGAAGCCTTCTGTGGCCTTTTCAGAGGCGAAAATTTCGGGCGTCGCGTTGTGAAAGTGGGGGAGGAGTGAGGCAGGGAGTAACTCACATAAGGAGCTGAAAGCTGAAAATTGCCACTCATCGGTCAGATAAAGGCCTGCATCAAAAACTGCGCACTCGATATTTCGCGTGTGAAAGAGACCATTCTGTTTCAGAGTGCAGCTAAAATAGCTGCTATTCCCATTTGGGGTAAACCGCCCAACGCCCCGAGTCCGGCAATCTACTTCCATCAAGCTCTGATCGTGATTGAGACCTACGATCATAGCGAAGATGTTCTCGATTGGTGCAAGGAATATGGCTGGTCACCCGCCGAGCCAGACAAGTTGGAACGCTTCAAAGCCATTGGTGATGGACGCGCCGATCTGGCGAATTTGATTGGCTCAGCTCAACTCGATACGCTGATACTCGGTTTGAGTTTGCATCAAGCCATAGAAACCGCTCGTCCTGCTCCGCAAGAACACCACTCTGACAATGAGTAAGATGTACCTCTTCACATCAAAACAATAGAGCGGATAGAAGCGATCTCGAAGTCTTGAGCAACTGACCGAAAAATCAGAGAATTATGAGCGTGTCTTTGAAGCTACAAATAAGACCTGATCGTCCCGATGACCACGATCGGATCGACACCCTAACGACTGAGGCCTTTAGCGACGAAAAACCATCTGGTATTCTAAGGTATAGTCCCGGTCTGGAGTGAGTTAGAATTTCGTAGACTCAGCGGTCCAGATGCTTAGCCTAAGGATTGGAGGGCCATATGAGACAATACTTCAGATTCGCACTCTTCATATTGATGACAGCGTCTTTTGCTTTGACCTCTACCGCTCAAGAAGAGGTCATC
>JBCCDF010000191.1:0-5829 GCA_039030935.1 Pseudomonadota bacterium
CCTTCTTTTCAAAGGTCGTCGCGTGGATTGACCGCGGAACATCATCCCTGCTCGCCTTGAACCATGCTGTTTTTGGATGCTGTTCGCGGTTTTACGATAGCCTGCTTGGCGGCGAGGCGCATAAATTCGATCTCTGGCATGCCGGGCTGCGATAACATGATCAACGATTCGGCACACATAGGTTTTGCCCAACTCTATCCCTGCCTGTTCAAGCAAGTGCCGTGAAGCCTCCCATGGCGCATGAATGTGCTGATCAGGAAGTGCCGCTAGTTCAGGAACCCACTGACGAATGAAAATGCCTTCAGGATCTTGATCGCGCGACTGTTTAACCGGGTTGTATATTCGGGCGGTATTGATCCCGGTTGTGCCAGACTGCATCTGAACTTGCGGATAATGAATGCCCGGTTCGAAATCAGTGAAGCGCGCAGCCAGCAACGCACCCGGTGTCTTCCAATGCATCCAGAGATGATAGCTTGCAAAGGCCATGACCATGGCCCGCATTCGGAAATTCAACCAGCCCGTGGCCTTTAGGGCCCTCATACAGGCATCGACAAAAGGAAACCCAGTCTGACCCTCGATCCAAGCCTGAAGGTGGGGATCATTGATGTCAGGATCATCTCGAAGTCCGTTATAGGCAGGGTGCAAATTGAAATGCTCCATACGTGGCTGATTTTCGAGCTTCTGAATGAAATGGCAGTGCCAATGGAGCCGGCCTATGAAGCTCTCCATTGAAGCAACAAAATCTGTGTTAGCCCTCTCTTCGTGCCAAGTCTTCGCGGCGGTTGTGGCCTGCCAAATCTCACGGACTGACATCGTCCCAAACGCAATGTGAGCAGACAGACGCGAACAGGCATCAAACGCCGATAGAGGACTCGACATTGCGCGGCGATAGGATTGGCCTCGCACATGATGAAAGGACTTCATTAACTGCAGCGCCTCACGTCGACCGCCGGTCTGACGCGATGAACACGGGTCTGGGCTCAGACCGAGATCTCTAGCATCAGGGAGCGCGCCATGCCCGATGCCATGGCTCTGAAGACTATCAGGCACCTCAAACCGAGGACGCGACATGAATTTATGCCATTCAAATGCCCAGCCATTTCTATCTTTAAGTCCCCTGATGACGCCATTTTGTGGGATCTGCGTGAATTTAATGCCGGCTCTTCGACACCATGCAGCAACGGATCGATCTCGATCATAGGTCCACAGCAGACCCGTTTCTTCATGGGTATGAAGACTACTTATTCCAAACTTCGCATGAAGTTGGCTGAAAACATCAACAATATCGCCGGTGCGGAGACATAATCGCGTTCCACGCTTAGACAGCGCTTTATCAAGGTCTGTCAGGCTTTCAGAAATAAATTCAAATTGACGACCGGAATGCTCTGGCAAAGCCCAATAACCCGGCTCAAACACATAAATTGGCAAGACCCGACCGCCCTCTTTCTCACTGGCAGCCAGAGCAGCACTAAGCGCTGCATGATCATGAACACGCAAGTCGCGCTTGAACCAAACGATGTGCAATCCAGACATGGAACATAAATAGAACACAAGAGTGATGTTGTCGAGTCATTGGAATGCAACTCGACAAGGTTATGTGTTAGTCAGTCTGGTGAAATGAAGTCTGGCATCGAGGAGTAAGCCATGCGCGTTGCTGTTATAGGAGCTGGTATGGCTGGCCTCACAGCTGCTGACGCCCTCAAGAAAGGAGGGCTGGACGTTTGCTTGTTCGATAAAGGCCGAGGCCCGGGCGGGCGTATGTCGACACGACGCGCGCAAGTCTTAGGCAAGACGCTTCGGTTCGATCACGGCGCCCAATACATCTCACCTAGAACGGCGGATTTTGAAGCAGAGGTGGCGAGGTGGGTTGAGGCTGGAGTCGCCGCCGCTTGGACAGGTCAATTTGTCGAGATTGACGCGAATGGTGAGACAAACCTCCGTCCATCTAAACCTGTCTATGTCGGCACGCCGGGTATGAATGAGATTATTCGTTATCTTGCGAGCGGCCATAAGGTTGAATGGGGTCGACGTGTTCGAAGCGTAACGCATGAAAGCACTTGGAACATCACCTTTGAAGACGGCGAGACACACAAGGGATTTGATTGCGTCATATCAGCTGTCCCTGCTGAGCAGGTTAGTGACCTGTTCTCATCAGCCTCGCCTTCACTTGCTGATCTCGCTGCATCGGTAAAATCAGACCCCTGCTGGACCGCTATGGTCGCCTTCGAGAAAGGGCTGGATGTTGAATGGGATGGCGCGTCTATCTTAAACAGCCCGGTCGCATGGGCTGCACGCAATAGCTCAAAACCAAATCGAGGCGCACCTGATGAAACGTGGGTTTTGCAAGCTTCTGCAGAATGGTCAGCAGCCAATCTAGAAGAAGAGAAAAACAACATTAGTTCAGCTCTGCTTTTGGCCTTTCAATCGATTACCAATGCGAGTGACCCTATATTCGTCGACGCTCATCGCTGGCGTTATTCGCAAGTGCGCCCGAAAGATGCAAACCTGTTTTATTTCGAGGAACATTCAAAGCTTGGCGCTTGCGGCGATTGGTGTTCAGGACCGAAAATTGAGGACGCTTGGCTGAGTGGTCGCGCGCTCGCGCAAGCAGTTTTAGATTAGCCCAACTGATTCCGCCAAATTTCAACCTAAAGTTTCTTGAGGCCCTCCTTGTCTCTTCCAATGATGAGCCATGGGGTGGACGTACAAGCGGGAAGACGCAGAAAAAGCGCGCGCTGTGGGCTTTCGGGACGCGCAGCGATCCTTTGATTTCGAATACCCTTGGCTAACGGAACCCCTAACCAAGCAAGAAATCGATATAGACCTGCCGCCAAGCCTTTCATGCAAGGGTGGGCTGACCAAAGGACAGAGGCAGGGCTTTATATTGATCTTGATGCTTCTTGGACTATCAGGCCTGAGCCAGCCTGAATTGCTACTGAGCGGTCTCTCCGGTGTGTTTTGGGTGTTATTTTCCCTTCTCGTCCTTTGGCGTGCTGCGCTTTTAGCGGGCGGACTAGCGCTAGCTACGAAGAAGACGTCCGACCTAGCTGCGTACGATTTAGATCTACCGATTTATACGGTTATGATTGCGGCCTACAAAGAAGCTGACGTCATGCCTCAGCTTGCACAGGCCCTGCGTAAACTGGACTGGCCGGATGATCGACTGGATATCATGCTTCTGCTGGAAGAAGACGATAGTGAAACTCTACCTGCAGCGCTGCATGCGAGGTTTCCGAAAGGAACAAGGATCATAACCGTCCCTAACGGACTACCAAAAACGAAACCTAGAGCCCTCAATTTCGGCCTCGCTCGAGCAAAAGGAGAGTTTATCTGCATCTTTGACGTCGAGGACAGACCGCATCCAAGCCAGTTAAAGGCAGCCTATGCAAAATTCTGTCACAGCGGTCCTGAGCTTGTCTGCATACAAGCACCTCTCATTGGGGCCAACGCCAATCGAGGATGGCTCGCGGCGCATTGGAGCCTTGAATATGCTGTTCAGTTTCGTTTCCTGCTTCCGGCCTTGGCCGCTATTCAGGCACCCATACCCATTGGGGGAACGAGCAATCACTTTCGCCGCACCAGTTTGATCGACGCAGGGGGCTGGGACGCTTTCAATGTCACAGAAGACGCGGATTTAGGCTTGAGGTTTTCGCGACTGGGCTGGCAAGTTCAGGCGATCAACCTCGGAACATTAGAAGACGCCCCGACGACACTACGCGACTGGAAAGCCCAGAGAAGTCGTTGGATCAAGGGGTTTATCCAGACTTGGCTGGTCTTGATGAGACGCCCAAGCTTAACCTTGAAGCAGTTGGGATGGCGCAATTTTATCATGCTGCAGCTAACACTCGGTGGCGCGATCCTTGCGCCCGTAGCGCACGGGCCGCTCTTTATTGTCCTTCTGGCATCAGTACTTGTCGACCAGCTATCTCCCGGCGCAGCAGGCTGGGCGCTATTAATAACGGGATGGCTAGTGACACTTAGTGGTGATCTTGCAGCCCCGGGAGTACCCCTTAGAGGGCGACTTCTTGGTGCCCTTACGCGAATCTTTTACTGGCCGCTTCACAGTATCGCTGCGGCCATGGCCTTGTATGAAATGGTCACGCGACCTCATTATTGGGCTAAGACACCCCACACACCAAGCATGGATACTGATGCCGCATGCTCCACTGGATTATTACCTTAACCATTATGTCGGCCTTTGCCGCGCTTGGGGTCTTTGCGCATCGCAAACTGGGGACGATCAGGAAAGTTGATCAAAGGCCTCATCAGCTGCCTTGGGGCCTGATTATGATTGGCTGCGTTTTTGTGGTCTTCCTTGGGGTTGTTCACATTATGAATTTGTTGGGAGTGGAGACAGGTCCTGACAAAGGGCCATTTGGTCGTTTCTGACCCAGAACAAACTTGACTCTAAAAATCTATTCGCCTGTTCTGCCAAGACCTTAAGGGAGGACACCATGACAACACCGCAAGACATGATGCAAATTGGTCAAGCACTCGTAGAGCATTGTCAGAACGGCAAAGAGGCCGAACTTATGCAAAACTACTACTCACCAGATGCCATATCGGCCGAGGCTGTCGAAATGCCTGGTATGGGCCGGGAAGTCAAAGGCCTAGAGGCAATCATAGCCAAAGGCGAGTGGTGGATGAATGCACATGAAATCCACTCATCAAGCGTTGAGGGACCATTCGTTCATGGAAACAGTCAATTCAGCGTCATTTTTGATATGGATGTTACGGAAAAAGCCAGCGGCACGCGGACACAGATGCGAGAAATCGGAACCTATCATGTCGAAAACGGCAAGATTGTCCGCGAGGAATTCTCCTACGCTGTAGGCGAATAGCCGCGCTCTCCCAGCGTCAGGCTTGGACGCTTTGCGCTCTTGCGGCTATGTTGACGCTAACGCAAACGACAAGTGCGCTAAAAGAAGGCGCTTAAGCCCATGGGAGACGTGAATGGCCTTTGATGCCCCAGCAGAATTAGAATCTTTCCGCACTGAGGTGCGCGATTGGCTAGATGAGAATTGTCCCGCTTCCATGCGCACACCAATGCCAGATGATGAGATTG
The DNA here is from genome assembly GCA_039030935.1 of Pseudomonadota bacterium. Lineage (GTDB taxonomy): Bacteria > Pseudomonadota > Alphaproteobacteria > Caulobacterales > Hyphomonadaceae > Henriciella. The sequence goes on from JBCCDF010000191.1 coordinate 5,066, forward strand.
TCTGGGGCGGAAAGCGCGAAAAATTTAAAAACCCGGACTCCAAGATCTGGTTGGAGCGTATGGGTGAGAAAGGCTGGACAGCCCCCGAATGGCCGACCGAATATGGCGGCGGCGGCCTGAGCAGAGATCAGGCAAAAATCCTCCAACAGGAAATGCGCCGGATTAGAGCGCGCCAGCCTCTGTTTTCATTCGGTCTTTGGATGTTTGGTCCAGCCTTGCTTGAATTTGGCAATGACGAACAAAAGAAGCGGTTCATTCCAGATATCATCATGGGCAAGACACGCTGGTGTCAGGGATATTCTGAACCGGGCGCTGGCTCCGATCTCGCAGGTCTACAGACGAAATGTGAAGACAAGGGCGATCACTGGCTGATCAATGGCCAAAAGGTCTGGACCTCTTACGCCGATCAAGCCGACTGGATTTTCTGCCTCGTACGGACAGACAGCACCGTCAAACATGAAGGCATCAGCTTCCTCGTCTTTGATATGCAGACCGAAGGTGTCGAAGCTCGTCCGATTAAGCTGATATCAGGCTCGTCGCCGTTTTGTGAGACCTTCTTCAGCGATGTGAAGGTTCCAAAGGATCAGCTGGTTGGAAAGCTCAATGGTGGCTGGACGATTGCGAAGCGGTTGCTCCAGTTTGAACGATCGTCAATCTCTGCTGGCGGATTTGGTGGAACCGGCGGATCCGGCATTCTGACCCCTCAGGAATACGCGAAGCAACATGTTGGCGTCGATGAGACAGGCCGTGTCGCAGATGGCGAC
>JBCCDF010000192.1:0-5811 GCA_039030935.1 Pseudomonadota bacterium
ACCAATTTGATCGCTTGTAAAGCCCCAGAAGAATCCATTGATGTATTGATTCAGCGTCGCCGATATTCCGGTCGCGATCAGGCCGAACATGGTCGCGACAAAGAGCGCTCTAAATGATGGGTTGGAAACAGTTTCCCAGATCTCTCCGATTACCTTTAAAGGCGTCAAAGGCCGTCGAGGCGGCGGCTTATTGAAATTCGGGATCTGATGATGCGTGCCTGCAGATGAAATCAGAATCGCTGTAAAAATCACACAGCCGCCTATCAGCCCATACGTATTCCAGCCTGGTAGATGAAAAAAGCCCGTTGTATCGGTCTCGCTAGGCTCAAGCAGAACGGCAAAAAGAATAACTTGTACCGTCAGGCCACCAATCCATGCGAAGAAGTATCGGAAAGAGATAAGTGAGGTTCGGTCATCGTAGTCTTGTGACAGTTCAGCGGCGAGTGCCGTATTGGGTACCTCGTACAATGTGTACATCAACCGGATCATAACTGTCAGCGTCAGCAGCCAAGCAAATAATCCCGATGTTTGCAGGTCGGTTGGTGGGTTCCAGAGAAAGAAGTAAGCAACTGCGATCGGCACCATAGCGACATACATGAAGGGATGTCGTCGGCCTAACTTCGACCTCAGATTATCAGACCAATAGCCGACCATTGGATCAGAAATTGCGTCCACAAAAAGTGCAATAATGAGTGCCGATGCCACCAAAATCGCCGGCAGTCCCAGTACCTGACTGTAAAAGAGAAGGAGGACATAGTCGAAACCGTTATTTTTAACGCCACCTGCTGCACCGCCGACGCCATAGGCAACCTTGGTTACAAATCCGGGCTTGTGGGCGGTAGTTTCGCTCATGTCTCCTCCGTCCAATCGAGGCAGGTTTCTTTGGCGAACCTGCTCTCGTGCTGGTAGGCTTTAAAGCCCTAAAACCATCTTTGACATGATGTTGCGCTGGATTTCATTTGATCCGGCATAGATCGATGTCTTGCGATAGTTGAAATAGCTTGGCGCAACAGAAGCCGCATAATCCGGTGTGGCCAGTTCTGCATTGGATCCGGCTCTCGCAACAGCAAATGTATCTTGCACAAACGGCGCAGCGTAGCCCCCGACAGCCTCCAGCGAGAGCTCGGAGATGGCTTGTTGTGCCTCGGACCCTGCGCACTTCAGCATAGAGCTCTCGGGGCCGACGGCTTCACCGGCTGATAAAGCTGAAAAAATCCGAAGCTCGGTGGCATTCAGCGCCTCAATGCGCATTTCCATGTCAGCAACTTTGCGCTGAAAATCCGGGTCGCGCATCAGCGGTTCGCCACCGGACTGCTCAACACTTGCGAGCTTCTTCGTTTTCGCGAGGGCATTTTTCAAACCCGGCGCGTAAGCGTTGCCACGCTCAAATTGGAGGAGGTATTTTGCGTAAGTCCATCCCTTATTTTCTTCACCGACAAGCGCGTCGTCGATCTTCACACGGACGTCTTCGAAATAGACCTGATTGATTTCCTGCTGCCCATCAGTCGGCCCGTCAAGCGTTGGCAATGATCCAACAGAAATGCCCGGTAGGTCCATCGGGAAGACAAGAAAGCTAATTCCTTCTTGCGGCTTGCCTTCTTTAGAGGTCCGCACGAGGCAGAATATCCAGTCCGCCCACTGTGCGTGTGTTGTCCAGATTTTTGATCCGTTCAGGACATACTCATCGCCGTCGCGAACAGCACTCATCTGAAGCGAAGCAAGGTCAGAGCCTGCACCCGGCTCAGAATAGCCCTGACACCACCAAACCGTTGAGTTCTTGATTTTCGGGAGGTGCTCGGCTTTTTGAGCGTCATTCCCGAACGCCATAATCACGGGCGCGACCATGGATTTGCCCATCGGTGACGTATTCGGTGTACCTGCCGCGGCCATTTCCATATTCAGAATGTAGCGCTCACCGGCGCTCAGGCCCGGCCCACCAAACTGCTCTGGCCAATCAACGACGAACCAGCCCTTGGAGTCCAATCTGCGTTGCCACTCCAGCATACCATCTTTGTCGAGATAACCATTTTTGGATAGCGCGTTACGCGCACGCAGCTCCTCAGTATAATTTTCAGCGATCCAATCGCGAACTTCAGCCTGAAAGGCGAGGTCTTCTTTGGTGAAAGACAGGTCCATCGAGAACTCCTATTCTACGATATCGAAATATTGAATGTCTGGTGCGCCCGCCAGTAGGGGACCAAGCTTGGCGCCGGCAGCGGCAAAGTAATCGGTCTTGCCGTGCGCCTTCAGGGCGTCATCGGAGGCATACTCTTCCATGAAGATGTAAGTGTCTGCGTCGGTTTTTGACTTATACAGCTGATAAGTGGTTGTGCCTGGCTCATTCGCTTTAACCTTCGCCATCAAATCCTTCGCGACATCCTCAAACTCAGCTTCTTTTCCCGCCGCTATTTTCAGCTTTGCAACAACACCAATCATGGGGTCCTCCGATATTTTGTATGTCATCATGCAGAGTATGGATGCCGACACGCACGGCAAGCCCTCACGCTGCGGTAGTTTTTTAATTTCAGTGTCCAGCCCACTCCCCCTTCCCAACCGCCCGCATAGGGTACCATTGGGGTGGTTGGGAAGGGGGAGTGGGCTGGACTTTAATCTCACCCTTTAAACGCCGTCACTTCGATCTCGATCAGCATGGCCTCCTCAATGAGGTCCGCGATGACCATCGTCGCGGCGGGTCGAACGTCACCCAGCCACTTTTCCAGAGTTCCAGAGAGGTTTGAGACAAGGCTGCGATCTGTCACCGTATATTGAACCCGTACAATATCGGTCATTGAAAACCCGGCTTCTTGAAAGACTGATGAAATCGTTTGAAAGCCATTCTCAGCCTGTTCGGCGATATTATCGGGCAGGCTCATTGTGTTATAATCATACCCAGTAACACCAGATATGAAGCACCAGTCCCCCTGCACAACGGCGCGCGAGTAGCCCATAGTTTCCTCAAAAGGTGATCCGGTTGAGATCAAACGTCGATCAGATTTCGTCATAGCTTCCCGCTCGCGAATTTTTTGGTAGGGTTAGCAAAAATAAATCGGAGGAACACCATGCACGTCACCCTTATTCTATGTAGCGCTGCGCTCATCATTCTCACTCTATTACTGGCATTCTGGACGAGCATCCAGCGAGGTTCCAGTAAAACCATCGCGTATGATGCGCCGTTAGAGCCAACATCTGGTATGGCAAAAGCCCAACGTGCGCATGGTAATTGCGCCGAATACGCCGCGCTTTTGATCGGACTGTTCGTCATCACAGGCTTTGCCTATCAAGGGCGTGATCTTGGAATCGCCGTGACCAGTCTCGTCGTAGCAATTACTGTCTCACGCTTTCTGCACGCGATTGGGTTTCTGACTTGTACGACGCTTGAGAAGCCGCATCCGCTTAAAGCCATTGGCGCTCTTGTGACCTATCTCGGCGGCCTTGCTCTAGCGATCATGGTTGTCGTGAGGATTCACTAATCTAGGGATGAGGACATAAAAAAGCCCCGCTCGTGAGAACGGGACTTCTTCAATTCAATCTAGGAGCAGACTTTAAGCAGATTGGCGATCATCGTCATCGTCACTCACTTCTTCGAAGTCAGCATCCATGACATCGTCGCCATCCTGTGCGCCGTCAGCTGCAGCGTCAGCGCTCGCGGCGTCTTCAGCTTGAGCGCCATAGATGGCTTCGCCGAGCTTCATAGCTGCCGTCATAAGCGCCTGATGCTTGGCTTGGATATCTGCTGCATCCTCACCTTCAGCAGCTGCTTTGAGGTCAGCAACAGCATCTGTGATTTCAGTTTTCACCTCATCACTGACTTTATCGCCATGCTCTTCGAGCTGTTTCTCTGTCTGGTGCGCGAGCGCTTCAGCATTGTTCTTGGCTTCAACCAGCTCACGACGTTGTTTATCCGCTTCAGCATTCGCCTCTGCATCCTTCATCATGTTCTGGATGTCATCCTCAGAAAGTCCGCCATCAGCCTGAATGGTGATCTGTTGTTCTTTATTGGTCGCCTTGTCTTTCGCAGACACAGAGACAATTCCGTTTGCATCAATGTCGAACGTCACCTCGATCTGCGGTAGGCCGCGTGGGGCAGGGGGGATGCCTTCGAGGTTAAATTGCCCGAGCAGTTTATTGTCATTGGCCATCTCGCGTTCACCTTGGAAGACGCGAATGGTCACGGCTGGCTGATTGTCTTCCGCCGTGGAGAAGGTTTGGCTCTTCTTGGTGGGGATCGTGGTGTTGCGATCAATCAAGCGTGTGAAGACACCACCGAGCGTTTCAATACCGAGCGACAGTGGCGTCACGTCGAGCAGGACAACGTCTTTCACGTCACCTTGCAGGACACCGCCTTGGATCGCTGCGCCAAGGGCGACAACCTCATCCGGGTTCACACCTTTATGCGGGCCCTTGCCGAAGAATTTCTCAACAGCCTGCTGGACGGCTGGCATCCGCGTCATGCCGCCAACGAGAACAACATCATCAATGTCGCCTGCTGATTTGCCAGCGTCTGCGAGCGCTTTCTTGCACGGATCAATCGTGCGCTTGATCAGATCAGAGACAAGGCTTTCAAGCTTTGCCCGCGTCAGCTTCGCATAAAAGTTGATTGGCTGGTTTGTTTCTGGGTTGATCGAGATAAACGGCATGTTGACGTCATAAGAGGTTGAGCTTGATAGCTCTTTCTTGGCCTTTTCCGCCTCTTCGCGAAGGCGCGCCAAGATCATCTTGTCGCCTTTAATGTCGAGGCCATGCTCTTTCTTGCACTCGTCTGCGAGGTAATCGACGATGCGAAGGTCAAAGTCTTCACCACCTAGGAACGTGTCACCATTGGTCGACAGCACTTCGAAGACGCCGTCACCAATTTCAAGAATGGACACGTCGAATGTCCCGCCGCCGAGGTCGTAGACCGCGATGATCTTGTTTTCGCCCTTATCAAGACCGTAAGCGAGGGCTGCAGCTGTTGGCTCGTTGATAATGCGCAGCACTTCGAGACCCGCAATCTTACCGGCATCTTTCGTCGCCTGACGTTGGGCGTCGTTAAAGTAAGCTGGAACGGTAATGACAGCTTGGGTCACCTCGCCGCCGAGATAGGCTTCTGCCGTCTCTTTCATCTTGGTTAGAACGAACGCTGAGACTTCTTGTGGTGCAAACTCTTTGTCGGGGCCCTGGACCCAGGCGTCGCCATTCGGTCCTTTGACGATGCCAAAGGGGGACAGCTGCATGTCTTTCTTAACCGTTGGGTCGTCGAAGGTGCGGCCGATCAAACGCTTTATGGCGTAAAAGGTGAAATCCGGGTTTGTGACCGCTTGGCGGACCGCTGGCATGCCAATCAGGCGCTCACCGTCCCTAAAAGCGACAACAGACGGTGTCGTGCGCGCGCCTTCGCTGTTCTCAATAACCTTGGCGTCTCCGCCATCCATAACGGCCACACAAGAGTTTGTGGTACCGAGGTCAATCCCGATGATTTTTCCCATAATTCTATCTCTTTCCCTTTAGCCGCCGCCCGAACTTTCATTGGCCTGTTAGACAGCACCGCTCCGTACGGCTCTCACAAGTGATTAATTGGTAAGATAAGCAGGTCATTTCAATCCACTCACCTCTTCGGGATGCGATGTGGTATGGGCTTTTCAGCGTTCAAGGGGTCTTGCTGGGATTTGGTTTGCACAATTGAACGGCTGACGTCATACCAAGGGTGCGACAGATAGACGTCATTCGGAGGAAGCATGATGCGCGCACTTGCCTGTATTTCCATTCTTACACTCTGTGCATGCTCCGAAACTGTGCCGCCTGCCGCAAATGGTCCGGAGCAGCCAAGTGCCG
>JBCCDF010000193.1:0-5766 GCA_039030935.1 Pseudomonadota bacterium
ATCGGAGAAGGCGGGGGCTATCTAATCTGTTCGACAGATAATGGCGACACTAAAGCAGTCTTCGAAGAAAGAGCCGCACAAATTGCGCGTGGGATAGTTGAGGTCTAAATCTTCGACGGATGTCAAATGCAAAACGATTTTATCTGCATGGCTTACCGGGTTCACCCGCTGAGTTGGACTATGCTTTGCCGCATTGGCGGAAAAAGAGAGTTGTCCCGCTCAACCGCCTTTCGCTTCATTCGACCTATGAAGGGGCGCTAAAACGCATGATGGATGACCTCTCCGAGGAAGAGGCGGTCCATCTCATAGGCTTCTCATTCGGTGGCATGAGCGCCCTCAAACTCGCTGCGAGCCTGCCGAATAGAGTTAAGCAACTCGACTTGATCGCGCCGGCAGCCCCTCTGAACCTCGGAGATTTTCTCGATCAAATGGCAGGGAAGCCAATCTTTGAGGCGGCCATGAAAGGCCGGCTCGGTGCCATCGCGGGTGGGCAAGCCATGATGGTCCGCATATCGATTGGATCAGTCATCAAGGCGATGTTTGCGACAGCTCCGCAAGCTGATAGGGCGCTGCTCTGCGATAAAGCAATGCAGACGATGCTCCGGGATGGACTGCGATCATGCCTGTTGAAGCACTTGCCTCAATACAAAGATGAATTGCGTGCATACGTTCAGCCGTGGGCTCATACCCTAGATGACATAAAATGCCCGGTTAAAATTTGGCATGGGACGTCCGATACTTGGGCACCTCTGGGCCTGTCACAGGCTCTCTCAGAAGCGCTTGGCCCGCTTTGTGAAATCGAGCAAATGGAGAGTTTGGGGCATTACTCCGCTTTAAAAGAAGCGCTTCCAAACATTTGAAGTCTTTGGTGACGGTGTGCTCGCTATGCAAACACGGTCTCAAGAACCCTTGCGGGTCGTCCGTCGTCGTAGACCTTACCCAACAAAAGCGCGTTCAATGACGAAGTCGGCGGGCTCTGAGTTCGCCCCTTCTTTCAGGCCATTATCTTCCATCAGCTCTTTCAGCTCTTTGGTCATCTCAATAGAGCCGCAAATCATCGCGCGGTCGACCGCTGGATCGAGCTTGGGAACACCGAGGTCTTCAAACAATTTCCCGCTGCGGATCAGGTCAGAAATTCGGCCTCTATTCTCGAACTCTTCACGCGTACAACTCTGATACAGCCGCAGCTTGCCCTGTGCGATCTCACCGATGTCAGGATCGTTCAGGAAAGTGTCTACAATCTCGCTGGAATAGGCCAGTTCCGCGACTTCGCGGCAGGTATGGGTAATGATGACCTCGTCAAACTTCTCATAGGTCTCTGGATCACGCAGCACGCTTGAGAAAGGTGCGAACCCGGTCCCTGTTGAGAAGCAATAAAGCCGTTTGCCTGGCAAAAGCGCATCGTGCACCAGAGTACCGACGGGTTTTTTACCAAGCAGAACATGATCACCCGGCTCAATCTTCTGAAGGCGTGAGGTCAGAGGGCCATCCTGAACTTTGATTGAGTAAAACTCTAACGTGTCATCCCAGCTCGGGCTCGCCACAGAATAAGCACGTAGAATTGGCTTACGCTCACCTTCCGCAGGTGGCAGGCCAATCATGATGAACTCACCCGAACGGAACCGAAAACTGGCTGGCCGCGTAATCCGAAATTTGAATAAACGATCCGTGTAATGATGGACGCTCAGCACTTCCTGCTCAGTCGGCGCGTTTGGGTTGACCTTTTTCACAGGGGCGGCAGCAGCATCAGCCATAGGCTTAAATCTCCAACAGGGTTTGGAACGCACATGCCTACTTTGCGAGAGAGTTGCAAGACGGCAAATGGTTCAGTGAGTTTTCCTAAAACTTAAGCGAGCCTGTTCCATTCCGCTTTAGCGCCTCTTCCCAGTGATAACGACAGAAGGAGACGTATTCGGTTTTCTCGACATTAACCTGCTGACCTTCGCTCACCACGCGCCCGCTTGAATCCATGCGCGCTGTCATCGTTGCTTTCTTTCCGCAAAAGCAAATCGTACGCGCTTCCCGCAGATCGTCGGCAATCGCTAACAGCGTTGCAGAGCCCTCGAACAACTCGCCCTGAAAATCGGTGCGCAAGCCGTAGCATAGTACAGGCACATCAAAATGATCCGCCACCCGGGCCAGCTGCCAGACTTGGGCCTTGGTCAAGAACTGCGCCTCATCAACAAAGATCGAGTGCAGTTTTGTCTCCGCGACATAGGCCTCAACAGCTGAATAAATATCGGTTTGCACGCGGTAGAGATGCGCCTCTGCCTGCAACCCGATGCGGGACTCAATCTGCCCAATCTGCGCGTCCGGCGAGGTCCCATGATGGCCTGACGTCCACAACATCACATCCATGCCTTGCTCGCGATAATTATAGGCTGCTTGCAGAAGCAGTGCGGACTTCCCCGCATTCATGGCGCTATAGGTGAAATAGAGTTTCGACATCGCCGCCGACAAACCCGATTTAACCAAAGCCTGCAAGTCCGCTTTGCCTTCACCCTGCCGTAATCTCTGCCCATTAAGCTGACCGCTACGAAGATCGGAGCTGAGTGTGAGCGCACGTCAGGGCAAAAAGGGGCTGAAAAAGCCGAAATCCGCGCCAAAAAAGGCTGCGGGCAAAAAGCCTGCGCGCAAATCCCGTCCGATCCTGCTATGGGGCCTGGCTGGCATCTGTGTGAGCGCGAGCGTGGTTTTCATTGCGGGCGTTGTCTACTGGCAGAGTCTCTATCGTGGCATGCCGAGCCTTCCGCCAACCGCAGAGCTTTGGGAAACCGGGCGTGAACCTGCTATCGAATTCCTTGACGCCAACGGTGACACGATTGCCATTCGCGGCCCGCGCTATGGACGTGCTGTCAGAATTGATGATCTCCCCCCGCATGTCCCACGCGCTTTTATTGCCGCTGAAGATAAGCGCTTTTACGAGCATGACGGGGCTGACACGCAAGCCATGATCCGCGCGCTCTGGTCGAATATCACCTCAGGGCGCACGGTCTCCGGTGCCTCCACGCTCACTCAGCAATTGGTGAAGAACCTCGTCCTTTCACCCGAGCAGACGCTTAAAAGAAAAGTTCAAGAGATCCGCCTCGCCCGACGGCTCGAACAACGCCTCTCCAAGACTGAAATCCTCGAGCTCTACCTCAACCGCGTCTATTTTGGCTCTGGGTTTTATGGCCTCGGCGCCGCGTCACGCTTCTATTTTGACAAAGACCCCGCTGATCTCACCCTCGCTGAGGCCTCTTTGCTGGCAACGCTGCCGCAAGCGCCTTCTCGCCTCGCGCTTAACAACAATATGGAAGACGCCAAACAGCGCCAAGCCTATGTCCTTTCCGAAATGGTCGATGCAGGCTTTGTTACCGCTGAAAGCGCGCGTATTGCGACGGAAAGCGAAGTCACGCTCAGCGATCCGCCAACCGCCAATCCTGCATTTGGCTATATCCTCGATGAGGCGACCCGCCGAGCAAGGGCCTTGCGTCCAAGCCTGCCAGACGACCTCGTCATCACGCTTAGCCTCGACCAAACCCTCCAGAAAAGCGTCACAGAAGCCATAAATGCCCGATTAGAGACCGAGGCAGAAACGGCAAAAGCCGGGCAAGCCGCGGCGATCCTGATTGCCAGAGACGGCCGCATCCTCGCGCTTTATGGCGGCCGCGATTATGCCACCAGTCAGTTTAACCGCGTGACCCAAGCTAAGCGCCAGCCCGGCTCCGCGTTCAAGCCCTTTGTCTACGCCGCCGCACTCAATAACGGGATCAGTCCTTATGACGTCCGCGTTGACCAACCGACAACCATCGGAAAATGGAGCCCGCAAAACTTCTCGCGCGCCTATATGGGACCGGTCTCCATCACAGAGGCGCTGAGCGACAGCCTCAACACAGTCGCCGCACAGCTCGGAAATGAGGTCGGCGAAGACAAGATTATCGGCCTCGCAAAGCGGTTCGGCATCACCGAGTCCCTGCGTCCACTTCCTTCCATCGCGCTTGGCTCTCAGGAAGTGACGCTGGAGGACCTGACAAGAGCGTACGGTCCGTTCATGACGGGTGGGACGCGCATTGATCCGTACCTCGTTGCTAAGATCGAAACCTCACGCGGCGATGTCATCTATGAGCGCCCGACCTATGATCTACCTCGCGTTTACCCGCGCGAAAATGCCGAACTGATGACGGGCATGATGGCGAGTGTGGTGCGTGAGGGCACAGGCCGGGGCGCGGCGCTCCAAGGCTGGCCTGTCGTCGGCAAGACTGGCACAAGCCAGTCCTCACGTGACGCACTGTTTGTTGGCTACAGCGCGCTCATGCTGGGGGGTGTCTGGGTTGGCAATGATGACGATACGCCGATGAAGTCCGTCACAGGCGGCGGTCTTCCGGCGCGGCTCTGGGCCGATATAATGCGCGCAGCCCATGCCGGTCAGGACCCTGTCGCGTTACCGGGCGCAAACGCCCTCATCCAGCTCACACCAGAACAGCAAGCCCGCGTCGCTTATTACCGTGACCTCTCAATGGCCTTTGGCGGACTGGTCGCGCAGTAGGCTCTGCGCTACGCAAGGCCGATGACCGACTCTCTCCTCACCGAAACTCGCGATGACATCACGATTATCACCATCAATCGCCCGCAGGCGCGCAACGCTGTCGACCGCGACACGGCACAAGCGCTCTACAATGCTTTCAAAGCGTTCGACGCCGATGCTACGCAATCTGTCGCCATTCTGACGGGTGCAAATGGCGCGTTCTGCGCAGGGGCTGATCTGAAAGCCGTCGCAGCAGGGCAGGGGAATATTGCCAAAGTCGATGGCGATCTTGGGCCGATGGGGCCGACGCGCTTAACCCTGTCAAAGCCGGTCATTGCTGCGATTGAAGGTCATGCGGTTGCTGGTGGCATGGAACTCGCTCTCTGGTGTGACCTCCGCGTGATCTCAGAGACCGCGCGTTTCGGGATTTTCTGCCGTCGCTTCGGGGTGCCGCTGATTGATGGCGGTACGATCCGGCTTCCACGCTTGATTGGCCAGTCGCGGGCGATGGATTTGATCCTCACAGGTCGCGAGGTTGATCCTGATGAAGCGCTCGCTATCGGGCTTGCCAATCGCCGGGCGCCGGCGGGTGAGGCCCTTGCGACAGCCCTCGACTTGGCCCAGCAGATCGCAGCCTTTCCGCAAACCTGCATGCGCAGTGACAGAATGAGTGCGCTGGAGCAATGGAGCTTACCTGAAACGGACGCGCTCAAAAATGAAATGACAAAAGGTCTCGCCACGATCAAAACCGGCGAAACAAGAGGTGGCGCCACCGATTTCACAAAAGGAAAAGGTCGCCACGGCGCATTCGATGATTAGAAGGTGGCGGATTGAGTTGAGAGTCCTTTAGCCGCCCTTTATCCCCCAAATTCCCGTCAAACCCGCTCACCTCAAAAACCCAGCTCTCTCCCCGTCACGCTCTCCACGGCAGCGCTTGCGCTGACCGTGGAGCCCATCTCCCACTCGTGCCTTTAGAAAAAGGGGTAAGGTTTCCTCTTAGCCCAGCCGAGCGATCAGGTGATGGACCCCACGGTCGAGCCGTGGGGAGCGTGGAAAAGAGATCGCACAGTCTATCTATCCAACACCCAGACCTCCGTCAGCATTGGCAATTCCAAAAATCTATCCGCCCCCACCTGAAGCTGTCGTATACTACGGCTCATGACGCAGATCAGCTTCAATCCCTATACGTGGCCAGAGATGCCCATCTGGCTCTGGCCAATGGTGTGGTGGCAGCTCTTAAAGCTGCAAGCTGAGATGCG
>JBCCDF010000194.1:0-5753 GCA_039030935.1 Pseudomonadota bacterium
ACCTCAAACGTCAGCCCGGCTTTCTCTGTCAGGCGCTTGACCAGATGCCCGCCCATGGCTGGCGCGGGTGTCCAGATGCCGCCCAGCGTTCCGGTGTCATCTTTCACTAGGCACAGCGCGCTTTCAGCCAGCATTTTGGACGTTGAGCCATAGCCTGGGTCTTTGTCGCCTGTCACGCCGGCTTTCACCACGCCGCCATCAGCGCCGACACCATAGAATAGAACATCATAGAAGCCGTTCTCGCGCTCTTCCTTGCTTGGGCCTTCGCCGGGTGCGGGGCCATCACCGCCCATCATATTGGTGCTCGCAACCGCTTCAGCGGCCGCCTTGCCCTGCTCGCCCGGGCCGGTCAGCATCATCTCGTCATAGACGAAATCCTTGCCATAAGCATGGTCCATCAGAGCGTTAGAGCGATGGACTGTCTTGGTGTTGATTGAGGCCATGATGAACGGCGCAGACCAGCTACCAATATCCTCATCTTCAACCGGCGCCATGCCATGCGGCTGCTCCGGCCCTTCATAGCCCATGGTCAGTGCGAAGGGGTTTTGCAGCACAGCGATCAGGCTCGGGTCGCGCTGAACCGAGGCCATCGTTTCCTTGAAGCTCGCAAATGTTCCGCCGGAGAAGGTGCCCTGCATCTTACGCACGCGGCCTTTGATCCGCGGCACAGGCCCGCCGAGCTTTTCCTTCGCCGCTTCCTGAGTGAACCAGACGCCGAGGTCGAAGGGAATGGAATCAAACCCGCAAGAAAAGACGATCCGCGCACCGCTCTCTTTGGCTTTGCTCTCATACTTGGCGATCATGGAATGCATCCAAGCGGGCTCTCCGCAGAGGTCGACATAGTCAGTCCCAGCGTCTGCACAGGCCGCAACCAGCGGTTCGCCATAAAGCTGATAAGGGCCAACCGTCGTGGCGATACATCCCGCGCGCTCAACCATGGAGGTCAGGCTCGCTTCATCATTGGCGTCGGCCACCACCAGCGGCGTGTCAGCAGGCGCGCCAATTTCATCGCGGACCGCTGCGAGCTTGTCAGCGCTGCGCCCGGCCATCGCCCACGTGACATCACCGCCAACCCCATAGGTCTTGCTAAGATATTCAGCGACCAAACGGCCCGTATAGCCACTTGCGCCATACACGATCACATCAAATTCACGCCCTACTGCCATTCCGGCCTCCTGTTTTTATGTGCGCTCTATGTGCGCTGATAAGGATATAAGTAAAGCGATATTTAGAGCGAAAAGCGCCTGCGGCCCGGTTCATCGGAGGAGCGAAGCGACGATCGGGAACCCACTTCGTCTCGCTCGCCCGCAGGGCGTCAGCGCGAGACAAAACAAAGACTTAAAAGCTCTCTTACAGAATCGTTATGTGGCATTCATGCAACAATGCTTTATAAGAGCAGACGTAGAGTGAAAGGCACACGCCATGATACGACGCTCGGCTCTTGCAATCCTGCTCTTGGCAGCACCGCTCAGCCATGCCTCCCCGGACGACCCTGATGGGCTCGTCCTGCTACCCGGTCAGGGCGAATTGCGCGACCGGGCAGATCGTGAGCGTGCAGGCGCGGACCGGCTCAAACCCGGTGGCGGCCTCTTCGTCAGTTTTGATACAGATACCGATGGAACCATCACGATAGAGGAAGTGCGCTCCGCGATTCCAGCCGCCTTCGCTGCAGCGGATACCAATGAGGACGGCAATCTAAGCGCGCTAGAGCAACAGGACTGGGCCAAGTCTCTGCCAACCCGCGATGACAGCCTCGCCAACCCCACACGCTTCGACCCCAATCTGGATCGCCGGGTCGATCTGGCCGAATTTACCGCGGTGATCGAAAGCCTCCACACCGATTACTCAAACGAAGAGACGGGGCTACTACAGCTCACGGATCTCAAAGCCAGCAAACAGCGACGTACCCGAAATGATCGCCGTGCAGAAGATATCCTCGAAGAACGCGGCGATACAGAGCGCCGCCGCCCCGATCGCGTCCAGCGTTAGGACGAATGCAACGCTTAGTGCGCAATCGGTTTTGAACTGCTGAACTAGAGTACAGCATCCTCAATCGGAACATTGAGCGTAATGTCGGACACTCTTTCCAGCGCGCGAATATCCCTGAAAACAGACTTTGCAGCCTCTGGGGCGACATAATCAGCCTTCGTTCGAATACGGACGTCGCTCACAACGACGTTATCCTTGACAGATACGGTCCGCTCAAAATCAAAGGCATCGCTTTGAATGCTTAAAGGCGCTCGTACCGATGGGTCTAAATTGACCTCTGTTCCAGGCGGTAAAATCGTTTCGCGCGTGACGCGAAAATGGACGCCCTCGGTAATGTCTAAAGGCAGCGTCCGATTGCGGCGCGACCATTGACTGGCAATGGTGAGCGGCCACGATAATTCGTAAGTGAATTCGAGAACAGCCTCATCGTCATCAAGAGGCAGCTGAAACGGATCGAGCAGCTCAGTTGACCAATCGTAAACCACCGTATTCGCAGCTCTATCATCCTCAAAGCTGGACACGATCACATCGTCGACTTCACCGAATTCCTTCTGCAAGGAATTCTGAAGACCCTCTGCAAGCATGTCTTTGCCATTCGCGTGCGTCCTTGCGCGTGTACCGTTCGCATAGGGGCCTTTCAGGGTAGCATAGCCCTCAACCGTTACGCCAAACTCTGCCCCCCGAGAGGCATCAAAAACAGTTTTGACGTGTATACCGGGCGTTTCCAAAGACGCGATTGGCATTGGCGACAATTCCGTCTGACCTTCAGCAAGAATGAGCGCATATTTAAAGTTCGGTGGCGTCAGCATCCCCCAAGTCCCACCCGTCAAATTCTGGGTGCCGTCAACCCAGTACTCTTGGCCGTCATGCTTGATATAGGTGATGGCGTGATTGAACACGGACGGGCTTGGAAGGGTGTTAGGAAGATAAGACCCCTGACTGGTGCTGACGAGCGCCACATGCGCCTCATCAGCGCCAAGCGCACGGGCCAACCGGGTCAGTAACAAGGATTTGTCTTTGCAATCACCAAAGCGCCGCGCCAGAATGATATTCGGGTCATTTGGCGCCCATCCCCCTAATCCAAGCACGATCGCTTGATAGCGCAAATCGTCCTGAACAAAGCGGATAGCCGCCAGCATGCGATCGTCAAAACTTTCATGGTTGGTCTTGATCGTCTCAATCAAACTGTTCAGCGCATCATCATCTTCAGGCGTCTCAAAAAATGGCCTCGCAATATCATTGACCGCACCCCAATCATCAAAGCTACTGACCTTTAGCCGCGTATAAGCCGTGAAGCCCCTCGGAGCTCCCATTTCGGGGCGTTGTCTGGCAACCGGTTTAGGTCCATACGTGTATGAGCTTCGACCGAGTTCCTCTTTCACCGCGATGGGCTCTTCGCCGAGCCGCGCCGTAACAGGGATCTCCGACGGCCAATCCATTTTCACGTGCAGACGCTCAACGGGATAATTGTAGTTTGCGGAATGCGACAACGAAATCGTGCCCTTCCAGGCCGGGTTTTCGCCGACATAACTGTATGAGTAATCAATGATATCGCCCTGTCTCAAATCTTCGACGCGAACATAGACGACTCTGCGGCCTTCGAAGACATTGCTGGAGAGACGCTTCTCATCTCGCATATCTTCGAGGTAGGCCTCGCTGAGCGCGTCAATGACCTGTCCATCGCGGATAATGTTGAAAGCGTGTATGTGGACCTCTCGGTAAGTCGGGTCATAGCGCAGCCTCAACGAGCCAGAATTCTGCACAGCGCGAGGCGATAGAAGCTCTTCCACGCGTCGATAGTAAGTGGCCGAGTTCTCACCATCGACATAGCTCTGTGAGTCAAACAAGAGGCGCTTCTTGCCGCGATAGGCTGAGAACTGAGCCTCATCAGGCGACACAGCCTCTTGAGGATCGACCCAACCCGGCGGGGCCGTAATCTGAACCTGATTTTCAACTGACCCAATCTGTTTGATAGAAGAATCGAGACCTTGGGCCCCTGCAGCCATCACGAGCCACAACGCCAAAAATCCACTCACATAAAACTTAATCATAATGTTCACCCAATCATTATTTTAAGTCAAATATAGAAATTTAGTTTTTGCAAGTCGCTCCTTTAGACAATTATTGGAAAAAAGACGTGCCGTCTTGATCAACGCTTCAAACGACTTCTCATCAATAAGCATGTCGCCGATTCCCTAAACGGGGGTTCACCCCTCAGGGATCGTCCTGAGCCTTACTTGTCTGGGGCGTAGAAGATGCATGCCTTTTGTGTATCCGCCATACGACTCAGTTGGATCAATTGCGCGCTGCAGAAATGTCCATTGCGGTAGCGACCCGCCCGAGCTTGAATATCTGACGTTGAAGAAAACTTCGGGTGCGGCTTCGATAGGCGTTTCATAATACGCGATGAGAGGGCCGTGGCGTCCGTTTCGCAGTTCATACTGTCGACTGCCTGCCAGTGGACCATGTCCGTTGTGACCGATCATTCCTTCCGCAAATGAAGTCTCGTCACCTTGAAAGAAATAAAGTGCGTCAGACGGCAGGTCGTCAAACGGTATGCGCGTCTTCGAAACGACTTTCAAACAGACTTGATCAGCTTCGTTGAGCTGCCACAATTCAAAAGACAGGCGCGTGTTCGCGGCATCAGCGTTTTCACATCGCTCCGATGGCAACACGGAAACTAAATCGAACTCGTTCCTTGCTCCGAAAAGCTTTTTACCACCCTGGATGACGAACTCGCTGATATCGAATCGGACATGGAGTCGGAGAAGATCATCGCGGTCGAGACGCCCCATCACGACAAATGTGTCAGGTAAATCACCTCTTAGGGGCGCTCGCTCAAGCGACGCGACAAACGCAGCGCGCTTCTCGATCTTATTATCAATCAGCCCGTGCTTGATGTGCGTATACAAAAAAGGCGAGGCCGCGATCACGACCAAGCCTATCTTGACCAGTGTGCCCTTCGCCATCAGCGCTGCGATTGTAAAGCCGCCGCTGAACACGCTCAGCATAGCTAGCCACGCCACGCCGATAAACATCAGAATGGAAATCAGGACATCCATGCTCAGTGCTATAGTCGACTTACCTTAATTGCCGCCTTACCGCGAGGTTCAATTTTTCGGGTCCGGTGACGTCCCCTCAAGTCGCTTCTAAAGTGGCCAGTGCTCGACATTCTGCTTTTTCTTGGCAAACAGGGCCATGATGGGTCCTATCAAACCGACCATCTTGCCACTAAACGCAGGCTTTCCAGTCTCAGCCAGGGCTTTGAGATTGCTCGAAATAAAGCCCTGAGCCCCGATCATTTCCTTGTGGAGCTTGCTGCCTTCGATGGCTTCCTCGATGATCAGGTCAAACTCCGTACCGCCACCTTTCTCCCGAAGCTCATAGGTCACTTTACAGGCAGGGTCCTCAAGATTGGTCATCTTGAAGGTGTGAGCGTAGCGATGCGGCGGCTCAAAGGCGAGCACCTCACCGACCACCATCGCAATCTTTCGGTTCGGGTGCAGCATCCGCATATTTGCGCCGGGTTTCAGCCCGTCTTGCGTGTCGCAAATGCTGCCGAAAAAGAACGGCAAAGGCTTATCAGTTGCCACGAGAATAGACTAAACGGTCTCAACCGGCGCCTCGATAAAGGTCCTGTGGATAGATTTCTCTGCAAATTTAGGTGTGTCTGCCATGGTTACTCCCCCTCTGGCTTGGTGGTTGATGAGGCCGCCCTCTCCGCGGCCTGTTTGATGAAACTCATACGGTCGCTCCAATAGGCG
>JBCCDF010000195.1:0-5656 GCA_039030935.1 Pseudomonadota bacterium
ACCGTCTTACCGACTTTCGCAGCCGCTTCGACCGTCGAGGTCGACTTCAGACCCTTACGAACGTCTTTCTCAAGCGTTGAGGCGGATGCGAGCGTAATGCCCTGCTCATCATCAATGACCTGAGCCGAAATATTTTTGCCAGAGCGAGCAACCGACAGACGCAGCTTGCCTTCTGCGGTCTTGCGGAGCTTGGCGCGATTGCGCATCGAACGGCGCATATGTTTTTCGCGTGACGTAAGCATGACTACTTCTTCTTACCTTCCTTGCGGCGGACATATTCGCCCTGATAGCGCACGCCTTTGCCTTTAAACGGCTCAGGACGGCGATAGTTACGGATTTCAGCGGCAACCTGACCGACAACTTGCTTATCAGCACCACTAATTTCAATTTCAGTCGGCTTGTTGCATTTGATATCGATGCCCTCAGGCGCAGGATGAATGACATCATGCGAGAACCCAAGAGACAATTTCAGATCGCAACCTTGCATTTGAGCGCGGTAGCCAACGCCAACAAGCTCAAGTGTTTTTGTGAAGCCCGTGGATGCACCTTCGACGAGATTTGACAGGTTTGCACGCGCCGTTCCCCATTGCGTACGCGCCTGCGTATCAAGCGCTTGCGCAAAGGTCATCTTCTTACGACCTTTCTCATCATTGACACGAATTTTCTCATTCGCAGCCTCAACGAGATCTTCACGCGGCATGACAGACAGCTCACCGTCTTTCAACGCTGGAGAAACAAGCTCTGACAGGGTCAGCGCCATCTCACCTTTTTTGCCCTTTGCCGTTACGGTCTGACCGTCGATTGTGACAGTCGTGCCATCCGGCAAAGCAATTGGGAGTTTACCAATACGAGACATTTCTCATTCGCTCCCTTAAAAGACACGGCAAAGAATTTCGCCGCCGACATTCTCTTGGCGTGCGACATTGTCGGACATCACGCCTTTCGAAGTCGACAGGATGGAAATTCCCAGCCCGTTCTGGACAAGTGGAATATCACTCTTTGAAGAGTAAACACGCCGTCCTGGTTTAGACACACGGCGAATCTCAGCGATCACCGGTGTGCCATCGAAATATTTCAGCTCAATCTCAATGTTCTTGTGACCGTCTTTCTCAACTTCCGCATAGCCGCGGATATAGCCTTCAGACTGAAGGACATCGAGCACACGGGCACGAAGTTTAGAGGCCGGTGTCACAACCTTGTCCATACCGCGCATTTGCGCGTTACGGATGCGGGTCAGCATATCACCGAGGGGATCAGAAAATGACATCGTGTTCCCTCCTTACCAGCTAGATTTCACAAGACCCGGAATCTTGCCTTGTGAGCCGAGCTCACGCAGCGCGATGCGGGACATTTTCAGTTTGCGGTAGTAACCGCGCGGGCGACCAGTCACTTCACAACGATTACGCACACGATTTGGTGCGGAGTTGCGTGGGAGCTCAGCCAATTTGAGACGCGCTTTGAAACGCTCCTCAAGTGGTAGGTCCTCATTCATGATGATCTCTTTTAGCGCAGCACGCTTGGCAGCATATTTTTCCACCAGACGCTTACGCTTATCATTACGTTCAGTAGCACTTACTTTAGCCATATCTGTCGTCCTCTAAGCGCTAGTTTCTGAACGGGAAGCCGCACTGCGAAAGCAGGCTCTTGGCTTCTTCGTTCGTGTTGGCTGTGGTGCAGACAATGATGTCCATACCGCGAATATCGTCGATGTCGTCATAGTTGATCTCAGGAAAAACGAGCTGTTCCTTGATCCCCATGGCGAAATTACCGTTGCCATCAAAGCTCTTACCGTTGAGACCGCGGAAATCTTTCACGCGTGGAAGCGCGATATTGGTCAAACGGTCGAGAAACTCGTACATCCGATCACGGCGCAGTGTAACCTTACAGCCGATCAGCATTTCTTCGCGCAGTTTAAAACCGGCAATAGACTTGCGAGCTTTCGTGGCGACAGGCTTTTGACCTGCAATCTTTTCCATTTCGGCAAGCGCTGTCTTGATCTTCTTAGAATCAGCAACAGCTTCGCCAACGCCCATATTGATTACGACTTTGTCGATCTTCGGGATTTGCATTTCATTGCCGTAGCCAAACTCCTCTTTGAGTTTGCCGCGGATTTGCTCGTCATACTTTTTCTTCAGACGAGGCGTATAGTCTTTAGACATCGATAGACTCCCCTGAACGTTTCGCATAGCGCGTCTTGCGACCATGCTCGTCAATTTTGAACCCGACGCGAGTCGGCTTTCCGTCACGCGGGTCAATCAAAGCGACATTTGAAACAGCAATCGGTGCTTCAAATGTGTTGATACCCCCCTGCGGGTTGGCCTGAGTTGGTTTTGTGTGACGCTTCACAACATTCACACCGCGAACAACAACACGGGCATCATCAGGAATGACTTTAAGGACTTCGCCTTCAGCACCCTTATTGCGACCCGTTAAGACCATAACGCGATCGCCTTTTTTCACCTTGGCAGCCATAGTTATAGCACCTCCGGGGCGAGCGAGACGATTTTCATGTGGTTCTTAGCGCGCAGTTCACGTGGAACAGGCCCAAAGATCCGAGTGCCGATCGGCTCATTATTGTTGTTGATCAGAACAGCGGCATTCGTGTCGAACCGAATGGTTGAGCCGTCTGGGCGATTGATGTCCTTCGCAACGCGAACAACGACAGCGCGGCGAACTTCGCCTTTTTTAACGCGGCCTGTCGGGATCGCTTCCTTGATGGACACGACAATGATGTCACCGACGGACGCATACCGACGCCCTGCACCGCCCAGTACTTTGATGCACTGAACACGGCGAGCGCCTGAATTATCAGCGACGCGCAGGTTTGACTGCATCTGAATCATGCGTCGCCTCCATCAGGAATGACTTCCCAACGCTTCAGCTTTGATCGAGGTGGACATTCACGGATTGTGATCGTCTGACCTTCAACAGCAGCATTGTCTTCGTCATGCGCATGATAGCGCTTTGACCGACGAACGGTTTTCTTCAGAAGCGGGTGGAGGAAGCGGCGCTCAACGCGCACGATGGCGGTCTTATCCTGCTTGGTCGAGACCACGACGCCTTCCATAATTCGTCTAGGCATATCTTTCTCCTAGCCTCTAAGCGTCCGCGCGAGCCTGCTCGCGAAGGATGGTCTTAACGCGAGCAATGTCGCGGCGAACAATCCGAATGCGGGCAGTCTTTTCCAACTGGCCAGTGGCCACTTGAAAGCGGAGGTTGAACTGTTCCTTTTTCAACTGAAGAAGCTCTTCTTTCAGCTGATCAGGGCTCTTTGAACGGAAATCACTGGCCTTCGCCATGGCTTAAATCCCCTCAATCCGACGCACGATCTTGGTTTTGACCGGCAGTTTTGCAGCGCCAAGACGAAGCGCCTCGAGCGCGACCTCATCCGGGACACCATCAATTTCAAACAGGATACGGCCAGGCTGAACACGTGCGACCCAACGGTCGACGGAGCCTTTCCCTTTGCCCATGCGAACTTCAATCGGCTTGGCAGAGACTGGCGTGTCCGGAAAAACCCGGATCCAGACTTTACCCTGACGCTTCATTTCGCGCGTGACCGCACGACGCGTGGCCTCAATCTGGCGGGCAGTTACACGCTCAGGCTCGAGGGCCTTCAGACCGAAAGAGCCAAATGCAATGGAGTATCCCCCCTTCGCATTGCCTTTGATGCGGCCTTTGAACGCTTTACGGTATTTTGTACGTTTTGGCTGACGCATGATCTAAGCTCCTGCCGGGGCGCCGGAGGCCGGGCCACGATTGTTGCTGCTGCGCGCACGCGCTTCACCTGAGTCTTCACGGCGACGTTCACGCGCCAGCGGATCATGCTCCATGATCTCGCCTTTGTAGATCCAGATCTTGATGCCGATGATGCCGTAAGTGGTCAGGGCTTCTGCAGTACCGTAATCGATGTCAGCCCGCAGTGTGTGAAGCGGGACAGACCCTTCAGAATACTGCTCGGTCCGCGCGATTTCAGCACCGCCAAGACGACCAGAGACCATGATCTTGATCCCTTCCGCACCGAGACGCATTGCGTTCTGGATCGAGCGTTTCATCGCACGGCGGAAAGAGCCACGGCGCTCAAGTTGGCGAGCGATATCTTCAGCCACGAGTGTGGCATCGATCTCAGGCTTTCGGATTTCAACCAAGTTCACACGAACTTCGTCATCCGTCATTTTGGAAAGCTGACGACGCAGATTTTCGATATCCGCACCCTTCTTACCGATCACGAGACCCGGACGGGCTGTATGAATGGTAACAAGGCATTTCTTGTGCGGACGCTCAATGACGATGCGTGAAATGTTGGCTTGGCTAAGCGCTTTCTTGATGTGCGCTTCAATGGCCAGGTCTTCGTGTAGAAGACGGCCAAAATCAGCACTATCGGCATACCAGCGGCTGTCAGAGGCCCGGTTGATGCCGAGGCGCAAGCCAATCGGATTAACTTTCTGACCCATTACGCGGCCTCCGCTTCAGCTGATGTGTCGCGCAGCACAATTGTGAGCTGAGCGAATGGCTTCATGATACGAGCAGCACGACCGCGCGCACGGGCCCTGATGCGCTTCATCACAAGGTTTTTCCCGACATGCGCTTCAGCCACAACAAGGCTGTCGACGTCCAGATCGTGATTATTCTCGGCATTTGCGACAGCGCTTTTCAGCAGCTTGCGAACGTCCTGAGCAGCGCGTTTTCGAGAGAACTCCATCTGATCCATTGCACGCTGCACGGGCAGACCACGGATTTGCTGAGCCAAAAGATTCAGCTTTTGCGGGCTGTGCTTGTACATGCGCAGAACGGCACGGGACTCATTGCTCGCCTGTTTTGGAGGGTTTTTGGACTGACCCATCTCTACTTCCTCCGCGCTTTCTTATCGGCGCCGTGGCCGTAATAAGTCCGCGTTGGGGCGAACTCACCAAATTTATGGCCGACCATTTCCTCAGACACGAGGACAGGCACAAACTTCTGGCCGTTGTGGACCTGGAAGTTCAGACCAACGAATTGCGGCATGATCGTCGAGCGACGTGACCAAGTCTTGATCACTTCGCGACGCTCAGACTCGCGCGCTTTCTCAGCTTTTTTTAGGAGGTATCCGTCGACAAACGGACCTTTCCAGACAGAACGTGGCATATCCGGCCTCTCCTCTAGCGTTTCGAGTTACGGCGACGGATAATCAAACGATCCGAAGCCTGTTTCTTGCGGGTTTTAGGACCGCGTGTTTTCTTACCCCAAGGCGTCACCGGGTGACGGCCACCTGAGGACTTTCCTTCACCACCACCGTGCGGGTGATCGAATGGGTTCATTACGACACCACGGACAGACGGGCGCTTACCCTTGTGACGCATACGACCAGCCTTAGACATGACCTGGTTCATATTGTCTGGGTTGGAGACCGCACCGATGGTTGCAACACATTGATCAGGGACCATGCGAAGCTCGCCGGATGTCAGCTTGATCTGCGCGTAACCTGCATCACGACCAACCAGCTGTGCGTAGCAACCCGCAGAGCGCACCATCTGCGCGCCTTTAAGCGGCTTCATCTCAATATTGTGGATGATCGTGCCAACAGGAATGTTCTTCAGCGGAAGGACATTGCCCGGCTTGATGTCAGCGGTCTTAGAACTGATCACAGTATCACCGACAGACAAACGCTGCGGGGCGA
>JBCCDF010000196.1:0-5638 GCA_039030935.1 Pseudomonadota bacterium
CCAATCGACACCAACGTAGGGCTTAAGTCTGGTCGCGGCTGATGTCTGACGTGTCCAGAGTAAGAAGTCTGCGCGGGTTTCATGGTCGTCTTGGGTGAGCTGATCACCCCATTGATCAAGAATCTGCCGTTTTTCCGACGTTGACAGTGACCTTGTGTGCCAAGCTCGGCGAATCTGTTCGATGGCTCGATCATCCTGACCCATCTGCAAGAGCGCATCGGCGTAGACGACATGACCAGTCCCGGTCTTAGCCCCGTCATGTTCTTCGAACCACAACACCCTATCGGACGCTGCCAGAGCTGAATTGTCGATCTCAACTTCAGCACGCACGCGGATCTCGTCCAAGTCGGGCCATCCATCGAGGCGAGAAAGAGCGCTATCGATCTGATCAAACGACATGGCGGGGTCACGGCGCGCACGGTACCAAGTCATGATATCTTTCGCGGTTGGGTCGCGCAGTGCGACTTCAGCTTTGCGTACATCGGACCAGTTTCCATCATCCACAGCGGCGAGGCCGGTTTTTAAAGTCTCCGCATCGGTCGTTGTCAAAACCTGCGATGCCGCCTTCAGATCAGGCTTGATGGATGGCGGCGGGGCGATAAAGGCCGTCGCGCTTGCTGAGGTTGTCCCTAGAAGCAGGCAGGAGAATACAAGTGATCTTAAAAACACCGTTTGCATGTCTATCCTTTGTCGAATTCAACAATCATGATTATAGGCCAGTTATGACCAAAGTCTGTCAATTTGCATGGCGCGGCAAGAATTAGGTGGATTCTGTACAATGTTTCATGGTTCTATTCCTGCTCTGATAACGCCCTTCAAAGACGGTACGGTCGACAGAGATGCGCTGGCCAATCTTATTGAACGTCAAATTGAGGCTGGCTCTGGCGCACTTGTGCCGTGTGGGACAACAGGGGAATCGGCAACGCTCTCTCATGACGAACACAAAGAAGTCGTCGAGCTTTGTATCTCCGTTTCTGGTGGGCGTGTTCCCGTGATTGCAGGTGCTGGCTCAAATGCCACCACAGAAGCCATTGACTTAGTTGCTCATGCAAAGACGGTTGGTGCGGATGCCGCGCTCGTCATCTGTCCATACTATAATAAGCCGGATCAGGCAGGTTTGATCGCCCATTTTAGTGCGATCAATGACGCAGTTTCCCTACCGATTATCCTGTACAATGTCCCAAGCCGCACGGCTTGTGACTTACTGCCAGAAACAGTCGCAAAACTCGCAAAACTTCCGAACATCATTGGCATCAAGGACGCAACAGGTGACTTAGGTCGGGTGTCCCAGCACGCATCCCTGACAGAAGGAGAGCAATTCTATCAGATATCGGGCGATGATATGTCGGCACTTGGCCATCGTGCGATGGGTGGCACTGGATGCATCTCTGTGACCGCTAACGTTGCGCCGAAGCTTTGTGCGCAGATGCATGAGGCTTTCGAGAAAGGTGACTTACAAACGGCAAATTCGCTCCAGAACCGTCTTATCACGCTACACTATGCGATGTTCGAAGCACCCTCACCCGCCCCCGCAAAGTACATTCTTGCAAAACTCGGACTCTGCGAGCCGGACGTTCGCATGCCGATCCTTCCACCGGATCCAGCCGCACAAGCAGTCATCGACGCCGCCTTTGCAGCTGCCGAAATCTAGAGACTATGGCAAAGAAAAATCAAACCAAAGGCCGCTCAGACGGGCTCGTTGCTGAAAATCGCCGCGCTCGTTTCGACTACAGCGTTGAGGATACGCTTGAAACAGGGCTGATGCTTGTGGGCAGTGAGGTCAAATCTCTGCGCAACGGCAAAGCCAATATCGCAGAAAGCTATGCAAGCGTCGAAGACGGTGAGCTATGGCTCATTAATGCTGATATACCAACGTACGAGGGCGCCAATCGGTTCAATCATGCTCCGCGCCGCAAGCGTAAGCTTCTCGTGTCAAGACGTGAACGGTCACGCCTTGCTCAAGCTGTTGACCGTGCAGGACGAACGTTGATTCCGCTAAAGCTCTATTTCAATGAGCGTGGCTTTGCTAAGCTCTTGATAGGGATCGCAACGGGTAAGAAAAAAGCCGATAAACGCGAAACCAGCGCCAATCGTGATTGGCAACGTCAAAAGGCACGACTCCTAAAAGAGAGCTAACCCCGTATAATTTCCGAGAAGACATCGGCGTCCACATTCCCGCCTGTCAGAATAATCCCGATGCGTTTGCCTTTCATCGCGTCCGGCAGAGCAAAAAGTGCAGCCGCCAAAGCCGCAGCACCCCCGGGCTCCAAGACGAGTTTTAAATGCCGAAAAGCGAGCCGCATCGCCTCGCGTATATGATCATCGGACACGACAAGCCCCCCTGCCAAAAGACGCCTTCCAACGCCCCATGTGATGGCCCCCGGCTGCGGCGTCAGGATGGCATCGCAGATAGAGCGCACCCCTTTCGAATTCGAAATAATTTGGTGTTGCTCAAGTGAGCGCTGCCAATCATCATGGCCTTCAGGCTCCGCTGTCCAGATCTGAGTGCGAGGTGAGACACCTTCATATGCCAAAGCTATGCCTGTTATGAGCCCTCCACCGCCCGTACAACAGATGATCATATCCAAATCATCGACCTGTTGATTCAGTTCAAGACCACAGGTGCCCTGCCCTGCGATAATCATGGGATCATCAAAACTCGGAACGAGTACAGCACCACGCTTAGAAGCGATCTCAGCTGCGATGTCTTCTCGGCTTTGAGTCTTGCGGTCGTAGAACCGAATATCGGCGCCGTCCGCGCGTACCCCGGCAATTTTCACAGCGGGCGCGTCTTCTGGCATCACGATTGTGGCAGGAAGTCCAAGGCGCTTTGCTGAGCGCGCAACCCCTTGCGCGTGATTGCCAGATGAGAACGCAACGACCCCTGATGCTCGCCGGTCAACAGGAATCTGTAGCAACCTGTTCATTGCACCACGAAGCTTAAAACTCCCGGTTTCTTGCAGGGACTCCGCTTTAAAATAGCACGAGCCTCCAATTTGGTGGTTAAGAGCATCATTGACCAAAACCGGAGTTACCCGCACGTGGCCAGATATCCGTTCGGCAGCAAGCGCCACGTCGTGATGTGTTGGCAGAGGCAAGGTCGTCATGCCTCTGCATTATCGCCAACATGTCGAACGTCAATTAGCGGGTCAGGCGCAAATTCCGCATGGCGAGGCCTTCAAACGTCTCACGAAGCTCGCCGGACGAGACATTGTAAGCCTTTTCAGGATCCCCAGCGCAGTCCTCAAGATTCGAGATCGCGAGTGAGTCCTTTACGTCAACAGCAATCGTATAGAGATCGACACCATAGTCCTCGCGGATCGCCTCGCACGCATCGAGCATAAGAGCATCAAGCCCTTTTCTCTTCAAATTCGGTGTATCAGAGTTCGTCTTGCAAGGACCGGCATTCTGACGAGCGCTATCTTCGTAGCAGCCATAGTAGCCTTCATAGTGGAAAGGCACCCTATTCTCACCATCGGTGAGCAGGATCATGACCTTGCGATTCGTTGCATCGTTAAACGGAAGGGGTTCCTTGCCAGTTTGATAACCGAAGAAATCAACCCATTGGCTGCGTGGGGACATCGCACGCAGTCCCCACATCAAGCCCACATCCATATGTGTGCCGCCTGGCACAGGGTACATGTGGTCTAATTTTTCCGTCACTTGCTTTCGACTTTCTGAAAGACCCAACATCGCAGTGGGGCAATTAAATTGTGGCCCCGACAATGGGCGGAAACGGTCCCATGGTAGGATATCATCCTGCCATTCGCAGGCATCACCACCAGACGCCAAATACTCGAATTCGTTCGGGTCACTTACGCAAGCGTCAAGCTCGTCTGTTTTGCGATCGTCACCCCGATCTGTGCAATCGACGTCCTTGCTGACGTACACATTGCGCGCACCATCAACACCATCTTGAACTGCGCCGAAGCTACAGGATCTGACCTCTCCAACATAGTAGCTTCCGCTGACCTCGCGCGTAACAGCTCCATTTCCGTACAGCGGCCAAGCATCAAATGATCCTTGGACAGGCGGCGTCGGTGGGGGAGGCGGCGGAGGAGGCGGTGGTGGTGGAGATGGTGGAGGCGGAGGCGGTGGTGGAGATTTTGGCCCCGGCGGAGGAGGCGGAGGCGGAGGCGGAGGGGGGGAAGGCGGGCGCTCGTCAACGTAACGCGTTGGTGCCTCTGGCTTTAACCAGGCGGCTGGCCATCTCATACCAAGCACAGGCGCATCAGACAGACTCTGAGTAACAAAACCGCCGCTTGTCACCTTACGCTCATTGTCAGCCGCACGCACACACCCGCGCCACTCAACTGGCGCAAACATGTCATCAAGATCAGATTGGCTCATCGACAGACCAGAATCCGGGTCTTCAACAAATTTAGAGCGATCCTCAAAGGCCGATTCAGGCAGTCGGCGAGACCCAGCAGCAGGTGGAACGCCGGGTGCACTGTAGTTTTGGTCTACACTTGCATTCCAGGTCGCAGGCTCTTCTACGTTAATATTGACGAGTGCCGCTGTCGGTATGACGGAAATACGCGTCAAATCAGGGTTTGGTGAGGACGTGTACATAATCTCGGTGAACAGCTTGGCCGCCGCTCGCATATCTTCCATGCGTGTGCCCTCAAACATTGAGGTTGTGTTATCCAGCACGAGCACGATCTCGAAAGGACGTTCATCCCCAACTTCCGCTTCGCTGTAGACGTCTGCCCTATTTTTGTTCCGGCCCATCAAACCGGGGAAAATTGTTTGAGCGTTAACGCGCACATTGCCTTCAATCTTGTAATCATCGGCAAATTTGATCTGCAAATTGCTCCAACCGATGCGATCTTTGGTACTTGCCAAATTCTCGTTGAACGCTTTCTTCCCGGCTTTGCGCGCTTCTTTCTTACGATCATTTTCTGATAGGTCAGCGCGCTCGATATATGCTCGTGCAGCCGTCAAAACGGCAGAGTCGAGCGCATCTTGCGCTTCGGACTTGGCATTTGAAATTTGGGAAAAGTTCAAAGCGAACCCTGCTGCGAGGGCCAGCGGCACCGAACATAACGCATAGATCATCGCCGACGCGCCGCTCTGGTTGTTTATTTTGTGCTTAAAACTCTGTTTTAGACACCGCGTAACCATACCAACCCCTTATCTGTAAGGGATCTAATACCAAGCAGATGGAAAAACTCTTTTACGGTTTAAGCCAATTACGACGAGACTCGTTAATCTCTGCGCAACACTCAGCATTCACCGCTTGGAGTATGCCTTGAACCAATCGACAAATTGAACAAGCCCATCTTTCAAATCGACACGCGGTTCATAGTCAAACTCTGCCGATATCCGACTTATATCTGCGCAGGTCGCGGTTACGTCACCGGGTTGCATGGGATCCATAATTTTCTTGGCCTCAACCCCAATCGAGCGTTCAATCTCGGCAATAAAGTCGAGCAGGGCGACCGGTTGATTGTGGCCTATATTGTAGATGCGGTGAAGCGGTTTTGACTCAAGGACATTATCTTCGGCGAGCGCCATTGAGAGAACTGCAGAAACGGCATCATCAATGAAGGTAAAGTCCCGCTTCATCTTACCACCATTAAACACACGAATTGGTTCACCTTGAAGAATCTTCTCAGTGAACGACCAGTAAGCCATA
>JBCCDF010000197.1:0-5627 GCA_039030935.1 Pseudomonadota bacterium
AGGAAGCTGGGATCCGCTCGCGCCGCTACCAACACCACGCCATCATCCACATCTCGTCAGCTTCAATAATAGGCTATTCGCCATTGGCGGTTTTGAGAGCGCCCCAGACGCGATCTGGCAAATGCAGGCAAGCGCTTGGGCTTATGATGATTTGAGCGATGAGTGGATGGCCGCCCCGCCGCTGCCAGAGCCGCGTGGGGAAGCCGTCACGGCGATCATCGATGGCGGACTTCACTTTGCAGGCGGGCGTCGCCCAATCGGCAAGGCAAACGCGGCGTGGACCGATCATATCGACACAGACACCCATTGGCGCTTCGACAATACCCACTGGCTCGGCGCCGCCCCGCTTCCAACCGCTCGCAACAGCGCTGCAGCCGCAATGATCGGCGGCAAATGGCACGTTGTTGGCGGGCGAACCGTGACAGGCGGCAACACACCCGCCCACGAGGTCTACGATGTAAGGGAAGACCGTTGGCGCACAGCCGCCCCCATGCCTCAAGGCCAAGGCGGTCTCGCCGCGGCCTCTGTGAATGGCAAGCTCTACGCTTTCGGCGGGGAATTCTTTGACAATGGCGGCGGCGTCTATCCGGAAAGCTGGGTCTATGATCCAGCCACCGACGCATGGGCGCCCGTCCCCGACATGCCAAACCCCCGCCACGGTCTTGGCGGCGTGAGCGTCGGAAATAGCATCTATCTCATCGGCGGGGCTCTAAAAGTCGGCGGCAGCGAGACGTCTACGCTCGTCGAAATTTTTACGCCTTAGATGTCTCATTTGACAGCACCGTCCCCCTATGAGGATATGCACGCGGGAGGACTTTTAATGCGAATTAGATCACTCGCGATCACCGCGCTTCTCTGCGCCAATCTCGCTCCAGCTTTGGCGCAAGAGGACAGGATGCAAGACGCCATCGTTGTCACAGGGATGCGAATTAATGCCGATTCAAGTCTCGACGACGAAATCCCAAATATTCGGCTACGCGTTCCCGCAGATTTCGTTCTGTTTGAAGCCAGCTTTGTGAACGCAGACTTAGAGCCAAACAGCCGCAAATCTGATCTCGGACAAGCTTTTAAAGCCGTCTTGAAAGCGGACACAGCACGGACCGACATTCAACTGAGCATTGGCGACTCAGAGGAGTCCTTCCCCATCGAAAGTGTCACATTTGACGAAATCTATTCGCCCTATGGGCAACGCAGTTCCTTCAATCTCGCCATGCACGTAGACGTTCGAGACGGCGATACATATGATGACGTCAGGGTCCGCGCCGAAAGCTTTATGAGCGCCATTCCAGAATTCGGCCGCGTTCAGTATTACATTGATGACGAGCAATATATCGGCCTGCGAAATCCAGAGCGCTATCGCCCTGATTTGATCGCGGCAATTGCCGATGAGGTCGACACTCTAGATAAGGCCTTCAAAGCATCGGAAATCACTGTTTTCGGCTTAGAGAAAAAGACGATCACTCAGCCGACAGGCGCACTGTCGCTCGACGTCTTCATCCCTTACGATCTAACAATTGTATCGAAACGCTAAATCACCAACCGCGCCGCACACGGTCCGCGGCCGGTATCGCCTTTAAAACGCTCCCCGCTAAAACGGGATCTCATCGTCAAAGTCCTGGCTGAAATCCTGCCCTGGTCCGTCCATCTGGCGCGGGCCTCCGCCACCGCCGCCGCCATAGCTCCCGCTTTGATCATAGCCCATGGAGCGCCCGCCCCCATCATTATTACGGCTGTCCAGCATGGTCAGGTTGCCGGTATAATTGCGCAGGACGACCTCAGTCGTGTATTTATCCTGCCCGTTCTGGTCCTGCCATTTGCGGGTCTCCAGCTGGCCCTCAATATACAGCTTTGAGCCCTTCTTCACATATTGCTGTACGATCCGGACAAGACCTTCATTGAAGATCGCGACGCGATGCCATTCCGTCTTTTCGCGGCGCTCGCCCGTATTTTTGTCTTTCCAGTTTTCAGACGTTGCGATGGAGAGGTTACAGACCTGCCCGCCATTCTGAAATTGGCGCACCTCCGGGTCCTGCCCAACATTCCCAACAAGGATAACCTTATTCACTGAACCCGCCATAATTCCGCTCCGATCATTTTGCTTCCGAATCTAAAGTCCTCGCTACACTGCCCTTAAAGCAGTGTCGCGAATGATCCGTCAGCTATCCACAAAACAGAGCGGCGTCAAGCTTTTGTTCTATATTTGTTCCGTTTTCGCTTTACGCTTCCGCGGTAGCCGTTCACCGATCATCCGTCCCCATTCTCTGAATGGAAAGAGCATCAGAGCGACAAAATTCTCGCCGGGATTCCCCGGAAAGCCCAGAGGTTGGTCGACCTTGCCCGGGCAGTACCATGTGCCGAACAAACGGTCCCAGAGCGGTATAATGCCCGCGAAATTCTTGTCCCATGCCTCTTCATGATTGGCATGATGCCAGCGATGAAATCTCGGCGAGGTCAGGAACAGCTCAAACGGTCCATGGTGCCAATCAACGTCCATATGGATATATTGCTGGTGGAAAGCTCGCAGAATAACCACCGCTGCAACCGCGGCAGGCGACGCCCCCATCAGTGTGGCCAGCAGAATGTAGCCGCCTTGAATAACGATCAGCTCGACAAAATGTGCGCGATACCATGTCAGATAGTGCATCTTGGTATCCGAGTGATGCACCGCATGCATCGGCCACAGGAAGGATGTGTGCCTGATCCTATGGCTCCAATAATCGAGGAAGTCGGCCGCAACCAAAGCAACAAGCGCTGGAACAATCGCCGGCGCAAACTCCCAGAACTCGACCGGGACAATCGGGACACCGCTCGATCGAAGCAGCCCATCCATCCAATTCGCGGCAAAGAACACAAACGGAGCCATGCAGAAATTGATGACGATGAAGGACCAGTTGACCCGCGCACTGCGCACCATGTCCTTGTCCCACCGCAGGGCCTTTTCGCGCTTCGCGATAAAGGCGAGCACAGTGAACAGCACAAATTGCAGCAAATAGACGGTGCCCAGTGCTTTCGCCGCCTCGATATCAATTGCAAGTCCGAAGACGTCCATATTGCACACCCATCCGAATTATTTTGCGAAAGATTTGCAAAAAATATTTAAGATAGACTTTTCGAATGATGTGAAACCTTAAGCAAATGCCGCTTTCTAGGTAAGAATTGCTGTTGCTGTTGGCTGGACACCTTGTGCTTGGCACATAACTCCAATCAACCGGTTCAAAAATTTCTAAAGAAGCAGCTCTCGATCAATGGCATCGCTGGAATCTCCCTTCATTCGCGTCCGCGGCGCAAAAGAACACAATTTGAAAGGCGTGGACGTCGATATTCCGCGCAATCAACTCGTCGTGGTGACAGGCCTCTCCGGCTCGGGCAAATCCTCGCTTGCGTTCGACACGATCTATGCTGAGGGCCAGCGCCGCTATGTTGAGAGCCTCTCAGCCTATGCCCGCCAGTTCCTTGAGCTGATGCAGAAGCCTGATGTCGAAAGCATTGAGGGCCTCTCGCCCGCCATCTCAATCGAACAGAAGACCACCAGCCGCAATCCACGCTCCACTGTCGGAACGGTCACCGAAATCTACGACTATATGCGCCTGCTCTGGGCACGCGTTGGCACGCCCTACTCACCCGCCACAGGCCTGCCGATCGAAAGCCAGACCATTTCCCAAATGGTTGACCGCACGATGGCGCTCGAAGAAGGCACGCGTCTTTACCTCCTCGCACCGGCGGTGCGCGGTCGCAAAGGCGAGTATCGCAAAGAGTTTGCCGAATGGCTGAAGGACGGCTTTCAGCGCGTCAAAGTCGATGGTGAATTCTACGACCTCGAAACCCCGCCGACGCTCGATAAAAAGTACAAGCACGATATTGACGTCGTCGTCGACCGCATCGTCGTGCGCGAGGGGATGGAACAACGCCTCGCTGAGAGTTTCGAAACCGCGCTGCCCCTCGCCAATGGCATCGCCATCGCTGAGTATGCCGACATCGCGGAGGGCGAAACCGAACCCAAGCGGATTACCTACAGCGCCAATTTTGCCTGCCCGGTCTCCGGCTTCACCATCCCCGAGATCGAGCCACGCCTCTTCTCCTTCAACAACCCCTTCGGTGCCTGCCCAACCTGTGATGGCCTCGGCCAGCAGCTCAAGATCGATCCCGGCCTGATCGTCCCGGACCGCGACCTGACCCTTAACAATGGCGCCATCGCCCCGTGGGCCAAACAGGCGAGCCCCTATCAGACCCAAACCCTTCAGGCGCTTGCCAGCCATTACGGTTTCGACCTGCAGACCCCATGGAACAAGCTGACCAAAAAAGTCCACGACATCATCCTCAACGGCACCGGCGATGAGGAAATCGAGTTCGTCTATGATGATGGCCTGCGTCGCTACGAAGTCACCAAGACCTTTGAAGGCGTCATCCCCAATCTCGACCGCCGCTTCCGCGAGACAGATTCACAATGGGCGCGTGACGAGATCGCCAAATTCCAATCCGCCGCCCCCTGCCCCGACTGCGGCGGCAAGCGCCTGCGCCCCGAAGCCCTCGCGGTGAAGATCGACATGCTCGACATCTCAGACGTCGCCAGCTTTTCGATCCGCGAGGCAGCCGAGTGGTTCGCCAAAGTCAACGAGACGCTCTCCCCACAATATCAGGAAATCGCCACCCGCATCCTGAAAGAGATCAATGACCGCCTGACCTTCCTCAACGCGGTCGGCCTCGAATACCTCTCCATGTCGCGCTCCTCAGGCACGCTCAGCGGCGGTGAGAGCCAGCGCATCCGCCTCGCCAGCCAGATCGGCTCCGGCCTGACAGGTGTCCTCTACGTCCTGGATGAGCCCAGCATCGGCTTGCATCAGCGCGACAATGAACGCCTGCTTGAGACGCTCAAACGCCTGCGCGATCTTGGCAATTCCGTCATCGTCGTCGAGCATGATGAAGACGCGATCCTGACCGCCGATCACGTCATCGATATGGGCCCGCGCGCCGGCGTCCATGGCGGCGGCATTGTCAGCCAAGGCACCGCAGACGAGGTCATCAAAGACCCGAAATCGCTGACAGGAGACTACCTCTCAGGCCGCGAAGAAATCGAAATTCCGTCCGCGCGCCGCCCCTTCAAAAAGTCCCGTTCCGTCAGCATCAAAGGCGCGACAGGCAACAACCTCCAGAAAGTGGACGCGACCATCCCGCTCGGCCTCTTCACAGCTGTCACAGGCGTCTCCGGCGGCGGCAAATCCACGCTCATCATTGAAACGCTCTACAAGGCGCTCGCCCGCAAGCTGAATAACGCCACCAAGCCCCCTGCCCCATACGAATCCATCGACGGCTTGCACCATCTCGACAAAATCATTGAGATTGACCAGTCCCCCATCGGCCGTACACCGCGCTCCAACCCCGCCACCTATACCGGCGCGTTCGGCCCGATCAGAGACTGGTTCGCCGGCCTCCCAGAAGCCAAAACCCGCGGCTACAAGCCCGGCCGCTTCTCCTTCAACGTCAAAGGCGGGCGCTGCGAAGCCTGCCAGGGCGACGGCGTCATCAAGATCGAGATGCACTTCCTGCCCGACGTCTACGTCACCTGCGAAACCTGTGGCGGCAAGCGCTACAACCGCGAAACACTGGAAGTGACGTATAAAGGCAAATCC
>JBCCDF010000198.1:0-5613 GCA_039030935.1 Pseudomonadota bacterium
CGCCGATGCCTTCGATTACATCGAACGGTTCTACAATCCGATCCGTCGCCACTCAACGCTCGGATATCTCAGCCCTATGCAGTATGAGGAGGAAGCTATGGAAGCTTAAGTTGCCGTCCACAAAACCGGCAGCAGCTCACTTCAGCCCTAAGAACCACTGACAAAAATCGATCTGTGCGCGCGCTCAGATCGTCGAGCGTGGCACCAACGCGTGCCCGCGCCGCAAGACTTTGCCCAAATGAAACGATGAGCTCTGCCAAGGTCGCCTCATCCATGGGCGCATCACCAAGCTCTTTAAATCTCTGAGTTAGAAACGCTTCGGTTGAAGCGAAAAGGGCTGCAATATGTGCGCGAATTTCATCATCGCGACCGGCCATATCTGTGACCACAGATCCGACCAGGCACCCCGGAGGTGTATCGGGTGATGTGAGAAAAGCATTGGTCGCCGACAAGTATCCTATAATTGTTTCATGCACCGTTTTGCCATCAACAACTTTTTGAAGGGTCGGGGCACCAACTGTTGCATTGTACCTCTCGAGTGCAGCAAGAAAGAGCCCGCGTTTGTCGTTAAAGCGTGCATAAAGACTCGGCTTATTGATCCCCATCGCGCCGGTCAGGTCACTGACTGACGCGCCCTCGTACCCCTTCAGCCAAAAGACCCGCATAGCCGCGTCTAAGGCTTGGTCAGGGTCAAACGCTAAGGGTCGCCCACGATTGCGGTGAGGTATCTGATCGTCTTTCATACCAAACGGTACAAATAAAATCAGCGGCGTGCAAGAAGTTTTTGTACCTATCGGTATGATAAGCTAAATTTGATAGGATGGGTGTTACGTAATGACCTGTCTATTGGGTCTAGAAACGAAGTTCTTTAAACCCCCAGCTCCTCTTCCCGAAGCCGCTTTACCTCATCCCTCAGCCTCGCCGCCTCCTCGAACTCCAAATTCGCAGCGGCTTCGCGCATCTTTTTCTCCATGTCGGCGATGACGGTGCGCAGGTTGTGGCCTGAGCCGCCTGCTTCGTAAGTGACCGCGTCTTCGGCGACGGCTTTGAGGCGGGATTTGCCGCCTTTGAGTTGGGTGCGTCCGCCCGGGCGCGCGCCTTCGCCGAGCTCGCCGAGAATATCGGCCACGGCGCGTTTGATCGTGGTCGGGGTGATGCCGTGTTCTTCATTATAGGCCATCTGTTTTTCGCGGCGGCGTTCGGTCTCGTCCATCGCGCGCTGCATCGAACCTGTGATCTTGTCGGCATAGAGGATGACCCGCGCATCCGCGTTGCGCGCCGCGCGGCCAATCGTTTGGACCAGAGAGGTTTCTGAGCGCAGGAAGCCCTCCTTGTCCGCGTCGAGGATACCGACAAGGCCGCATTCGGGAATGTCGAGGCCCTCGCGCAGCAGATTGATGCCGACCAGCACGTCGAACTCGCCGAGGCGCAGATCGCGGATGATCTCGATGCGCTCCACTGTGTCGACGTCGGAGTGCATGTAGCGGACTTTGATGCCCTGTTCATTGAGGTATTCGGTCAGGTCTTCGGCCATTTTTTTGGTTAAGGTCGTTACGAGGGTGCGATACCCCTTGGCCGTCGTCTCGCGGATTTCAGCCGTCAGATCATCCACTTGGTTTGTGGTCCCCGTCGAAACAGGGCGCACCGTCACATCCGGGTCGAGCAGCCCGGTCGGGCGGATCACCTGCTCTGTGAAGATGCCGCCCGTGCGCTCCATCTCCCAAGGCCCCGGCGTCGCACTGACATGCACCGTCTGCGGCCGCATAGCCTCCCACTCTTCGAATTTAAGCGGCCGATTATCCATACAAGACGGCAACCGAAACCCATACTCCGCCAACGTCCGCTTCCGATTATAATCGCCGCGATACATCCCCCCAATCTGAGGGATCGTCTGATGGCTTTCATCCGTGAAGATGAGGGCGTTGTCAGGGATGTATTCGAACATGGTCGGCGGTGGATCGCCGGGCTTACGACCTGTGAGATAGCGGCTGTAATTCTCGATACCGTTGCAGGAGCCGGTCGCAGCCAGCATTTCGAGGTCATACTGCACGCGCTGCTCAATGCGCTGCGCCTCAAGCAGTTTGCCCTCTTTCTCAAAGTGAGCGAGCGTCGTCTTGAGTTCAGTTTTAATCTGATCAATCGCCTGGTTCAGTGTTGGGCGCGGGGTGACATAGTGGCTGTTCGCGTAGAGCTTGATGGCGGGTAAATCCTCCATCTTGCGTCCGGTGAGCGGATCGAATTCTGTGATGCTTTCAAGCTCATCGCCGAAGAAGCTGAGCTTCCAGGCGCGATCTTCATAGTGGGCCGGGAAGATGTCGACGACATCGCCCTTCAGACGAAACGTCCCGCGCTGGAACGCCATGTCATTGCGCGTGTATTGCAGGGCGACAAGCTGGGCGGCGACCTCACGCGGATCAATGCGTTGGCCGACCTCAAGCTTCTTCGTCATGCTCGTATAGGTCTCGACCGAGCCGATCCCGTAAATGCACGACACAGACGCTACAATGATGCAGTCATCGCGTTCCAGAATAGCGCGGGTGGCCGAGTGACGCATTCGGTCGATCGCCTCGTTTATGCTCGACTCTTTCTCAATATACAGATCCCGTCGCGGGACGTAGGCTTCCGGCTGGTAATAGTCATAGTAGGACACGAAGTACTCAACCGCATTGTCCGGAAAGAAGGATTTGAACTCGCCATAGAGCTGCGCTGCCAGCGTTTTGTTCGGCGCGAGGATCAGGGCAGGGCGCTGCGTCGCCTCGATAATTTTCGCCATTGTGAAGGTCTTGCCGGTGCCGGTCGCGCCAAGCAGGACTTGATCGCGCTCGCCTTGTTCGATGCCTTCAACCAGTTCGGGGATAGCCGACACCTGATCTCCCGCTGGCTCAAAAGGACTCTCGACGCGAAACCGCTTGCCGCCTTCCAGTTTTTCCCATGTCCGGTCCGGTCTATGTGGTGTCCAATTGTCAGACGTCAGGAGCCCGGCACTGTCGAGCGCGGCACCGGATAAATCGAAAATAGCTGCAGCGTCAGAGACGCCCGAATT
Source organism: Pseudomonadota bacterium (assembly GCA_039030935.1). Classification (GTDB taxonomy): domain Bacteria; phylum Pseudomonadota; class Alphaproteobacteria; order Caulobacterales; family Hyphomonadaceae; genus Henriciella. The sequence continues at coordinate 3,044 of JBCCDF010000198.1, forward strand.
GGCTTTTGAGGTCATAGAACAGATGTAGGACAAAAGGTCGGTTTCGCCAACATGACGACAGGGTTAATCAGAGGTTACTCTATTGCGTCGGATTTTCATTCTCCCATTAAGGGAATTTGGCATGCGCGTTGCACCTGCGTTGCTCATGGCTGAGCGTGCAATTCTTACGGGTCTGGTAACCCTTGTCCTTCTGATGGCTTTGGCGAAGATGGGCCCGAATTTGAAGACCTCCTTCGAAAAGGTTGGCGCCTACGGCGTTGAGGATCCAACGCGCCCGATTGATCACAAAGATGACGAACATCGCGCTCATAAAGTTCTAGAGGCTTACAATATCGGTCAGGACGAAGAAGACGAACGCTAGAGCGCTTTTACAACACTTTCGACCATTTTCTTCGCGTCCGAGAGCAGCATCATCGTATTGTCTTTGAAGAACAGCTCATTCTGAATGCCCGCATAGCCGGACCCCATTGAGCGTTTCACGAATAGGACCGTGGCGGCTTCTTCAACGTTCAAGACTGGCATCCCGTAAATCGGGCTCGATGTGTCATCCTTTGCCGCTGGGTTTGTGACGTCATTGGCCCCGATCACGAAGGCAACGTCTGCGCTGCGGAAGTCTGAATTGATATCCTCCAGCTCAAACACATCGTCATAAGGCACTTGGGCTTCGGCGAGGAGGACATTCATGTGCCCCGGCATCCGGCCCGCTACGGGGTGGATCGCATACTTAACGTCTACGCCTTCGTCTTTGAGGCGATCGACCATCTCTTTAAGCGCGTGCTGGGCCTGTGCCACGGCCATTCCATAGCCGGGCACGATGATGACCTTGCTGGCATTCTTCATGATGAAGGCTGCATCATCTGCGCTGCCCTGTTTGTAGGGACGATCGACTTGAACACCGCCAGCCGGACCACCGTCACCATCGCCTGCGCCAAAGCCACCGAGGATCACGGAGATGAAGGACCGGTTCATCCCCTTGCACATGATATAGGAGAGGATCGCGCCAGAGCTGCCAACCAGCGCGCCAACAATAATCAAGGCGAAGTTGCCAAGTCCAAAGCCAAGTGCTGCGGCTGCCCATCCTGAGTAGGAGTTTAGCATCGAAATAACGACGGGCATGTCCGCGCCGCCAATCGGAATAATCAGCGTAATCCCTATGATAAGGGCCACGGCAACCAAAGCCCAAAGGAAAAGGAGGTTGTTACCGCCGCTTGCCGCGAGAAGGACAACAAGCACGATGCCGCCAATGGCCAGAAGCACATTCAGAACATGCCTCAGCGGGAGCATAATCGGAGCGCCCGACATATTTCCGTTAAGTTTCAGGAAAGCGATGATTGAACCCGTGACAGTCACAGCGCCGAGGATAACACTGATCGCAAGCTCAACGACCGAGTTCGCTGGAATTCCTGCAGTGAAAGGATCGACTGCTGTGTCGCCTGCGCCGCCTAGAATCCCGAAACTCGCCGGGGCGTAGATCGCGGCCAAGGCCACCAGTAAAGAAGCCCCGCCGCCAAGGGCATTAAATGCGCCGACAAGCTGAGGCATGTCTGTCATCGGCGCGCGCTGAGCCAGGAGGCCACCGACAAGCGCACCAAGGACAAGCCCGCCCGCAATCATGCCAAGCGTTACGCCACTCAAACTCGGGGCGAGCACAGCCAGCGTGGTCCCAATCGCGAGCACCATGCCGAGCATACCGAGCCGGTTTCCACCGCGCGCTGTTTCAGGGCTGGAGAGCCCCCGAATAGCTAAAATAAACAGAACTGCAGACGCTAGATAAAGCCCTGCCGCAAGCGATGCGTCGATCATGCTTTATCCTTTTTCTTATACATGGCGAGCATGCGTTGCGTGACCAGAAAGCCTCCGAAAATATTGACTGAGGCGAGGAAAACCGCTCCTGCGCCAAGCCACCGGGCGACCCAGACTTTGCCGTCGGCTTCCCCATCTGCTGTGGCGAGCGCTGCGGCTGCGATCAGCGCGCCAACCACCACCACCGCTGAAATCGCATTTGTCACAGACATGAGCGGCGTGTGAAGAGCAGGGGTCACACTCCAAACGACATAGTATCCAACGAAGCAAGCAAGCACGAAAATACCTGCAAGAAAAACGGTGGGGCTGATCTCTGAGACGCTGGCTGCCTGGGCTGGAAAAGCCGCAGCGATCAGGGCCGCTAATAGTGTTAGGCTTCTCATGCTGACACCCTTTCATTCATCGTTTCACCACCGCGCGTGATGAGCATTGCCTGTACGATCTCATCCTCGGTTTCGAGGTTGAGTGCGCCGTCCTCCCCCGTGATCAGGGGCAGGAACGCCAAGAGATTTTTAGCATAGAGCGCGCTCGCATCAGCTGGCAGGCGCGCGGGCAAATTGGTATAGCCTGCAATCTTCACCCCGCCTTCATCGACAATCTCGTCCGGTTTCGTCAGTGCGCAATTCCCGCCTTGAGAGGCTGCCATATCCACAATGACAGAGCCCGGTCGCATGGACTTGACCATTTCAGCAGAGACCAATTCAGGTGCTGCGCGCCCGGGGATTAGCGCTGTTGTCACAACGATGTCTTGTTTGGCAATATGCTCA
>JBCCDF010000199.1:0-5580 GCA_039030935.1 Pseudomonadota bacterium
CCGCCCGCTTGGCTTCAGAACTCGCCTCAATTCAGCCAGCGATGCCTGCCACTCCGGAATTGTGCACAGGACGAATGTCACGACTGCAGTATCAATTGAAGCCGCCTCTAAGGGCAGATCCTCTGCACCGCAGTGATGAATATCGCATGGGGTCGCAAATCCATGCCGTGTCCAGCTTTCCTTGGCGCGCTTGACCATACCCTCGGCCGGTTCAACCGCATGCAAATGTGTCACCTTGGAATGGTCATAAAGGTCGAAATTGGTCCCACATCCGCAGCCAATTTCGAGGACGTTGCCTTCGGCCTTAGGAACGATTTTTTCGCGCTGTTTCATGATCGGCTTGGACGAGCAAGCGCATGAAATTAGTGGCGGAACAACATATCGCTCCCAAAGTCCGAACATGACCGCTCTCCTCTCTATCCGCCCGGCGGCAACGCTAGGCGTTCACGGGCAGCCTCATTTTTAGGCCGTATAACCAGAGCACTTTGCGTCATGCTCACTTCATACTCCAATCCGTCGGCCATCGGTGCATAAACCGCTGAGCCAAACTGCGCATCTTTGGTCCCTGTAGAGACACCAAACCGTTCGCCCTGCTGTTTTGCCAGACCGTAAACATCAAGACCCGGGTTTTCAAAGAGCTTAATGCCCGTGCTAATCGCCTCGCTCACGGCCTCACTATTGAAACGATCCGCGTATCGCCCTTCGAGATAATCCAGTCGGTAGACGCTGTCATAGCCAAGCATCTGGGACATCGGTTTAAACGTGATAACTTGCGCACCGATCGAGAATTCATCGCCTCTAATCTTATGACTCCGCCTATCATCATCTGTCAGCACAAGCGTCGCGACATAGGCATCTTCAGCGTCCTGCGCCGTCTCAAAGCTGATGGTTGCGACAACACGCTCAAAAGTCAGACGCTCATAGGTCTGCAGATTTAACCCCGCCAGAGTCACAACACCGGTGACACCAAGAAACCCGATTCCAAACAGGAACCGAAGCCCACCGGACACCAGGTTCAGCTTCATCAGTTTCCCCAAACCGGCAAAGCTCAGCATCAAGCCGAAAATAAGAGTTACTGCGGGAAGTACCCACCAAATCAAACTCATTTCACGCTCCCTTACAGCTGCCCCTCACAACCCTTTATCTTGACTATAACAAGCGTGATGATTTGTGCGAGGGCGCAATGTAAGAAGCCATAGTTTGACTCTGCGCCCCCACCGCGCAACCATTCAAATAGGACGCTTAGGCGGCTTTGGGAGGTGAACAGAATGAAACGCAAACACGATCAAGAGCTACGTGAGCGGGCGAAGAAAGTCCTGCCCAACGGCGTCTATGGTCACGAATCAACCATGATGCTGCCGGATAGCTACCCCCAATTCTTTGAGCGCGGCGAAGGCGCCTATCTCTGGGATGCCGATGGCAATCAGTACCTCGATTTCATGTGCGCTTACGGACCAAACCTGCTCGGCTATGGGGATGAGCGGGTCAACCGCGCCGCCACAACCCAACTCGCCAAAGGCGATACAATGACGGGGCCGACCGCGCTCATGGTTGAGCTGGCAGAGACCATGACCGACATGGTCAGCCATGCTGACTGGGCGATCTTCTGTAAAAACGGAACAGACGCGACGACGATGGCGAAAACCGTCGCCCGCGCTGAAACAGGCAAGCGCGTGATCCTTGTCGCGAATGGGGCGTATCATGGTGCGGTGCCGTGGTGTACGCCCATGCCCGCTGGCGTCGTGCCCGAAGACCGCGCTCACATCACCTATTACGATTATAACTCAGTTGAGAGCTTAGAGGCCGCCGTTGCTGAAGCTGGCGATGATCTGGCTGGCATTTTCGCAACGCCCTTCAAGCACGACGCCTTCACCGACCAAGCTGCTCCAGACCCGGTCTACGCCAAACGCGCCCGCGAGTTGTGCGACGATACAGGCGCGCTCCTCATCGTGGACGATGTGCGCGGCGGCTTTCGCCTCACGCGTGACTGTAGCTGGGAGCTGATGGGCGTTCGCCCTGACCTCTCAACTTGGGGTAAGAGCTTTGCCAACGGGCACCCGATCTCGGCTCTGCTCGGGTCTGACAGCGCCCGAACGGGCGCCTCATCTATCTATGCGACCGGCTCTTTCTGGTTTGCCGCCGTCCCCATGGCCGCCGCCCTCGAAACGCTCAAAATCCTGCGCGAAAGCGACTATCTCGAACACACGATCGCGCTCGGCACGCATCTGCGCGAAGGCCTCGCCGCCGCCGCAAAAGAGGCGGGTTTCGGCTTCCGTCAGACTGGCCCGGTTCAGATGCCGCTCTTCCTATTCGATGATGACCCTGATTTCCGTCTCGGCTTTGCTTGGGGCGAAGCCATGCTGAAACACGGCATCTACGTCCACCCGTGGCATAACATGTTCCTCTGCGCCGCGATGACAAAAGCCGATATGGAAAAAACAATCGAGGCCGCGCGCGGGGCATTTGCTGATCTGAACGCCGTGCGTGAGACCGCTCAGCCCCACCCTGTCGTTGCCATGATGATGGCCGGACAAGTCGCTGCAGAATAATCTCTTTTGAATTTGCAGAGAGCAGCTAAAGTGAGAGCATGACAGATATTAATGCCCTCATCGCCGCCCTGCCTAAAGCTGAACTTCACCTCCACCTTGAAGGCTCCCTCGAACCGGAAATGATGATGCAGCTTGCAGAACGCAATGGCGTCACCCTGCCCTTCAAATCACTGGAGGAAATCAAATCAGCGTATAATTTCAATAACTTACAGGACTTTCTTGATATCTACTATCAAGGCATGGCGGTTTTACTGACCGAAGCCGATTTTCATGATCTGACCGATGCCTACCTCCAGCGCTGCGCCGCTGACAATGTCCGCCATGTTGAGGTCTTTTTCGATCCGCAGGGCCATACCGAGCGCGGCCTGCCCTTCTCCGTCCCGATCAACGGCATCCTGTCTGCGCTTGATGCTGCGAAAGACAAATATGGCATCACCTACAAACTCATTATGTGTTTCCTACGCCATCTTTCCGAAGAGTCCGCGTTCGAAACGTGGGAGCAGGCGGGACCCTATCTCGACCGTCTCGAAGGCGTCGGCCTCGACTCCAGCGAAGTCGGTCATCCGCCGTCTAAGTTCAAAAACGTTTTCGCTGCGGCGCGAGACGCAGGCCTGAAAGTCGTCGCCCATGCCGGTGAAGAAGGCCCACCAGAATACGTTTGGGAAGCCCTTGATATCCTGAAAATCGACCGGATCGACCACGGTAACCGCCTGCTGGAAGACGAAAGTCTGATCAAGCGCGTGCGAGACGATGGCCTCACCCTCACCGTCTGCCCGCTCTCAAACATTTGCCTGCGCGTCGTCGATGATCTGCGCGATCACCCCATGAAGCGCATGCTGGAGCTCGGCCTAAGCGCCACCATCAACAGCGACGACCCCGCCTATTTCGGCGGCTATGTAAACGAGAACTACCGCCAAACCGCCGAGGCTGTGGGCCTTAGCGCGGATGATGTCATCACGCTCGCGCGGAACAGCTTTACGGGGTCGTTTTTGAGTGAAGCCGAGATGGCTGTGCATTTGGCGGAGATTGAGCGGGTTACCACTCAATCAACCTAGCGCCCGCCCCTACTCCGGCCCAATCCACTCAAACTCCGGATCCTCCCACCAGGGGAAGAAATTCGGCATGCCCTCTGAGACTTTCACCGGGTAACTCGGCTTGCGCTTTTCGAGGAAGCTCATGACGCCTTCTTTTGCGTCAGGCGTCTGACCGCGCGAGTAGATCGCCGCACTGTCGACAATGTGGGCTTCCATCGGATGGCTCGCGCCTAACATGCGCCACATCATCTGCCGCGTCAGCGTGGTCGAAACCGCCGCCGTATTCTCCGCAATTTCGCGCGCGAGACCCTTGGCGACATCCATCAACTCGTCCTGAGTGTGGATTGAGCGGATCAACCCACCATCAAGCGCATCTTGGGCTGGGAAAACACGCCCCGAATAGCACCATTCCAGCGCCTGCTGAATGCCAACCAAGCGCGGTAGGAACCAGCTTGAGGCCGCCTCTGGATTGATCCCCCGGCGGTTGAACACAAAGCCAAAGCGCGCATTGTCAGAGGCAATCCGGATATCCATCGGCAGCTGCATCGTCACACCAACACCGACCGCTGCGCCATTGATCGCGCCGATGACAGGCTTAAGGCTCTCAAAAATCCGCAGGGTCACACGCCCGCCGCCATCGCGCTGCATGTCGACTTTCTGCGTCCGTCCGACCTCGCCCGTGTCGGCGCGCGCTTCATAATCAAACGTCTTCGCGCCTTCGGACAGGTCAGCGCCAGCGCAGAACGCTCTGTCGCCCGCCCCGGTCACGATCACGGCGCGCACATCATCATTGGCATCGGTCAGATCGAACGCCTCGATCAGCTCATACATCATGCGTCCCGTGAACGCGTTCATCTTGTCTGGACGATTCAGCGTGAGGATCGCGATATTGTCCTCAATCTCCAATTTGATTTGCTCAAAATTTCCGATGCTGGCCATGCGAGAGCCTCCCTTAATATTGTGGTTTTCATCAAAAAGAGCCGCTTTCCCCTAGGACCGTCAACAGGACAGATTTTGATTTTCCCCTACGCCACACTTCCATTCCGTGACACCTGTGTCATTCTACAGCCAGTGAGGCACCAAAAGAGTGCGAGATATTCAGGGAGTGAAAGACAATGGCCGAATTTGATTACATCGTCGTGGGCGCGGGCAGCGCAGGCTGCGTCCTTGCCAATCGCCTGACCGAAGATGGCAAGTCCACCGTCTTGCTACTCGAGGCTGGCGGCAAAGATACGTCGATGATGATCCATATCCCGGTTGGGTATGCCTCCACTTTGAAAGACCCCAAAGTCAATTGGATGTACGAAACCGAGCCTGACCCGGGCACGAATGAGCGCGTTCATGTCTGGCCACGCGGGAAGGTCTTAGGCGGCTCGTCATCAATCAACGGACTGCTCTACATCCGAGGCCAGCGGCAAGACTATGATGGATGGGCACAGCTCGGTCTACGCGGCTGGTCCTATTCAGATATGCACCCATACTTTGTGCGCAGCCAAAATCAGGAGCGCGACGGCATGGACGGACACGGTCAAGGCGGCCCGCTCAACGTCTCTGACGTCACTGAAAAGCATGAGGTTTCAGATGCCGTCATCGAAGCTGGTAAAGCGCTTGGTCTTGAGCACCGTGACGTGAATGGGGAAGATCAGGAAGGTATCTGCTACTACCAGCTCACCGTCAAAAACGGCAAACGCTGCAGCGCGGCCGTCGCCTATCTGAACCCCGCGAAAAAGCGCCCCAACCTCACAATCGAGACCCATGCCCTCGCCGCGCGCGTCTTGTTTGAGGGCAAGCGCGCGATCGGCGTCGAATACACTCAAAACGGGAAAACCGTGACCGCGAAGGCCCGCGGCGAAGTTATCCTCTCGGGCGGTGCAATTAACAGCCCACAACTGCTTGAGCTATCAGGCATCGGCAATCCGGAGCTTCTGCAATCCAAAGGCATCGATGTCGTCTCAGCTTTGCCCGGCGTCGGCGAAAACCTGCAGGACCATTTCGTC
>JBCCDF010000200.1:0-5562 GCA_039030935.1 Pseudomonadota bacterium
AGCGAAAACGCCTTTCGCAGTTGGTCGACGTGATGGTGACTGGTTTTGCCTTGCGGGCCTCTGGGATACAGCGCTCATCGATGGGAGTTCGATTGAGACGTTTGCTGTCCTGACGACCGCGCCAAATGATAGTGTCGCGGGTCTCTCAACACATATGCCTTTGATCATCGGGCAAGATCAGTATCAGCGCTGGTTAGATCCGCGCTCAGGCCCTGTGACGGATCTCTTCGAGCCATGGCCAGCTGACGACCTTAAAGCTTGGCCGGTTGGCTCTGAGGTTGGCAACACGCGTAATAATTATCCTGAACTGATTACCGAAGCTTAGGCCGCAACCATTTCTTGTTCGCGAAGCCAGACATCCACATCGCGCAGGGCTCTTGCAGCTTGAGCGCGTTTTTTGGCGCGTCCCTTGTCTTTCCCGCGCAGGCGCTTTCCTGTTATCGGGTCTTTTGTTTGCACTTCGTCCTGATCCGCAGGCGGGAAGAGACCGAAATTGACGTTCATAGGTTGGAACGTTGCTTTCCCTTCTAAGTGCCCGCCAGTGATATGACTGGTCAGCGCGCCTAGAGCGGTTGTTGCAGGTGGGGCAGGGAGGTCTCTGCCAAGGCGCTCGCAAGCAGCAAACCGCCCAGCAAGCAGACCCATGGCGGCGCTTTCAACATAGCCTTCGACGCCTGTAATCTGTCCGGCGAACCGAATTCGGGGCATCGATTTGAGCCGCAAGCGCTCATCAAGAAGCTTGGGTGAATTTATAAACGTGTTGCGGTGGATGCCGCCGAGGCGGGCGAACTGCGCATTCTCCAAGCCGGGGATCATGCGTAAAATCTCAGTCTGCTCGCCGTATTTCAATTTAGTTTGAAATCCAACCATATTCCAGAGCGTGCCAAGCGCATTGTCTTGGCGGAGCTGAACAATGGCATGGGCTTTGACATCCGGCTGATGCGGATTGGTCAAGCCAACTGGTTTCATGGGTCCATATCGCAGTGTCTCGCGACCGCGCTCTGCCATCACTTCGATAGGAAGACAGGCCTCGAAGTAGGGTGTGTCCTTTTCCCACTCTTTGAATTCTGTTTTTTCACCGTCGATCAGCGCATCGAGGAAGGCATTATACTGCGCTTCATCCATAGGGCAGTTAATGTAGGCATTGGTTTCGCCGTGCGGCCCGGGCTTGTCATAGCGCGATTGGCGCCACGCTTTGTCCATATCGATACTGTCGAGATAGATAATCGGCGCGATCGCATCGAAAAAGGCGAGGTCATCTTCGCCCGTATGTTGACGGATGGCCTCCGCCAGCGAGACCGATGTCAGTGGGCCTGTCGCAATGATCACGCTGTCCCAGTCCTCAGGGGGCAGCCCGGCGATCTGTTCGCGAACGATGGTGATCAGCGGATGCGCTTCGAGTTTCGCTGTCACCGCTTCCGCAAAGCCTTCGCGGTCCACGGCGAGGGCACTTCCGGCAGGAACTTGATGTTGATCAGCGGTTGGAATGATAATCCCATTGGCTCGCCGCATTTCCTCATGCAAGACACCCACAGCATTCATTGTATGGTCGTCACTGCGGAAGCTGTTTGAGCAGACGAGTTCAGCGAGGCTGTCTGTCTGGTGTGCCTCGGTTTTGTGCGGTCCACGCATCTCATGCAGGATAACGGGCACGCCCATATTTGCGGCTTGCCAAGCGGCTTCGGACCCTGCCATGCCGCCGCCTATGATATGTATCGGTTTAATCTCTGACATGGCTTCGCATTTGCGGGTTTGTCGAGGCGCGGTCAAGATGGCGCATGAGGGGGCTTTGCAGCGACACCGCTCGGGCCTAAGTGATGCGCATGACAGACCTGACAGCCAATCCCGCCGATCTTCTTTCCTCTTTGATAGACACGTGTCTAAAAGCCGGGGCGAGTGACGCCGACGCTGCTTTTGGACGCTCCCAAGGCGTCAGCGTCGAAGTGCGAGGAGGTGAGTTGGAAAGCGTCGAGCGGTCTGAAAGCCAAGGTGTTGCTCTGCGCTGCTTCTTCGGTCAGCAGCAGGCGTCTGTTTCCGGTTCAGACACATCAGTAGATGGATTGAAAGCGTTGGCAGAACGATGCGTCGCGATGGCGAAAGCTGTTCCAGCCGACCCGTATTGCGGACTTGCACCCTCAACCGATCTGGCGGTTGATATGCCTGACCTCGACCTCAGTGGGGATGGTGAAATCGCAACGGATATCTTGGAACGAGAGGCTATCGAGGCTGAAGCAGCAGCCCTCGCCGTGTCGGGCGTGAAACAAGTGTCTAGCTGTGGCAATGGCTGGAGCGAAAGCGAGCGCTGGGTCGCGGCGAGCAATGGATTTGCAGCCTATAAAAAGGGCGGATCAACAGGCTTAGGCCTCGCTGCAGTGGCTGAGCGCGATGGAGCAATGGAGCGTGATTATGAAAGCTGCTCTGTGCGCCGAGTCGAGGACCGACCGTCGCCTGAAGACATCGGACGAACCGCTGGAGAGAGAACTGTCGCGCGTCTTGGACCTCGAAAAGTAAAGACACAGACAGGCACAGTCATCTATGATCGGCGGTTATCCGGAGGATTAATTGGGGCCTTTCTCTCAGCCATCAGCGGGCCGAGCGTAGCGCGCGGCGTTTCATTCCTGAAAGACAAGATGGGACAACAAGTCTTTGCAAAAGGCGTCAATTTGATTGATGATCCATTTCGAGAGCGGGGGATGGGGTCACGTGTCCATGATGGAGAAGGCCGAGCCGTGTCTAGACAGGCGCTTATTGAAGACGGCGTTCTGACACGTTGGTTATTGAATGGGTCATCGGCCAAACAGCTCGGCGTTGAACCGAACGGCTATGCCAGCGGTGGGTTTGGCGGATCGCCGGGTGTTGGTGTCTCAAACGCATTCATCGAGGCGGGGGCAATGAGCCCTGAAGAGGCCATGAAACAGACCGGCGAAGGCTTACTCGTGACCGACATGTTCGGGCCGAGTATCAATCCGAATACCGGCGATTACTCGGTCGGTGTTGCCGGCTTTTGGTTTGAGAAAGGTGAGATTGTTTATCCTGTCTCAGAAGTCACGATCGCTGGCGATCTCCCCGGAATGTTTGCGCGCCTTGTCCCTCTGTCTGATCTAGAGTTTCGTGGCACACGCGACGCACCGTCTATTCTGATTGAGGATATGTCGATTGCAGGCGAGTAAGGCCGATCTCGAAGACCTGAAGACGCTGCGCGAAACAGCGCGCGAGGCCGCCAAGCTCGCTGTTGATTGGTTTGAGCGTGCTGATTGGCACTCTTGGGATAAGGCTAAAGGTCACCCGGTGACAGAAGCCGACATTGCGGTGAACACATTGATACGTGAGCGCCTCATGGCCGCACGCCCTGATTATGGCTGGCTGTCTGAGGAGACCTCGCTCGATAATGATACGCGACTGGCCAAGCGGGTTTGGGTTGTCGATCCGATAGATGGAACGCGCGCTTTCATGCGAAATGAACCCTATTGGTGCATCGCAATTGGCGTTTTGGATCGTGGGGAATGCGTCGCAGGCGTTGTGTATGCCCCGATGCTGGATGAGTTTTATGAAGCGAGTCTTGGGGGCGGGGCTCATCTAAATGGTGAGCGCTTGAGCGTGTCTGCATGCCGAGCCGAGGAAGGGTGCCGGATTATCACCAATAAGGGTATGCTAACGCACCCCGCATGGCCCATACCGTGGCCAAGTATGGACCTTGTTGATCCCAAGCCGAATGCGACCCTTATCCGTATGTGCTGGGTTGCGAGCGGGCGCGCAGATGCCGTCGTGACCTTGTGGCGCAAGTCGGACTGGGACCTTGCGACAGGCACCCTTTTGGTGAAGGAAGCTGGCGGTGTCGCGACAACACATCTTGGCGAACCTTTTGTCTTTAATCGCGGTGAACCTGCACAAAGAAGCCTTGTTGCGGCTGGAAAGACCCTGCATTCCCTGCTAGTGGCGCGATTGGAGGGTGTGCGTTTACCGGATCCAAACTGGACGGTGCGACCCTATGAGCAAACACCAAAGACGGAGCGACGAGCGATGCCCGAATTGAAACAATTATTGCATCTGGTCATCGGAGGCGAGTTGAAAGACGTACAGGACGTCGAGTTTGAGGATCTATCCAAGATAGATTTTGTTGGAGCCTTCCCGAACTACAAAGCGGCCTACGACGCCTGGAAGAATGCGGCCCAACGCACAGTCGACAGCGCTGAGACCCGTTACTTTATCTTGCACGCCCATAAGCTGCTCGATCCGGAGACAGGCGACCATCACCACGTCTAAGGCCCATCCTGAAGAACAGACGAGGTCGCTGACGCGCTTACTCGCCAGGCATTTTTGGCCCTTCCGAAATTGGTTCATCGGCGGGACGATATTCGCTGTGATCACTGCCTTAAGTGCTGTGAGTTACGTTGCGATACTAACCTATGTCGGCAACGCTCTTCAATGCCAAATCCAAACGGCGGCAAGTGATACGGCTGGTCCCGCGAGCCCGATGGAAGGGGCGTGCGCGACGGTTCAGGAGATGGCTCAACGTGTTGGACTGAATGCGTCTGAGGGATGGATTTGGTTCGGGATTACCGGGATCGTGATCCTGACGGCCGTGCGGGCCATCTCGCTATATGCGATGACAATGCTGAACAATACAGGCGTACAGCGCGGCCTTGTGTCAATTCAAAGTGTCCAGTTTGCATCGCTGACGGACGGTGACTATGCACGTATTTCTGGTGATAATTCCGGAAGTTTTGTTTCTCGCTTTATTAACGACGTGAATGCAATTCGCGACGCTGCGCTCCGATTTGCAAATAACTTTACCAAAAGCCTGGTGACGGTCATCGGTGTTCTGGTCTGGCTATTTATAACCGACTGGCAACTCGCTCTGATCATCATTGTGGTTTACCCGCTCGCGCTTGGGCCGGTCATCGCGCTCGGTAATGCCATCAGAGCGCGATCAAAAAAAGCGCAACAACAAATTGGTGAAGTAACCGCTTTCGTTTCGGAAGGCCTGCAGTCTGCGAGAGTGGTCAAGGCATACGGTCTTGAAACCTATCAAAAAGACAGAGCGCAGCTCAGCTTTGTGGAACGATCAAGGCTGTTTCTGCGGGTTCTAAGTCAGCGGGCTGGCGTCGATCCGATTCTGGAAGTCGTCGGCGGGATTGCGATTGCGGCGTTGCTCGGTTTTGTGTCGATGCGAATTGCGCAGGGGACAAACACGCTTGGTGATCTCCTTGGTGTTATTGGGGCGATCGGGGTTGCTGCGCCAGAAGTCCGGGCCTTAGGCTCAATCACAGCTGTTGCCCAAGAAGGTGCCGCCGCCGCAGACCGTGTGTATGAAATCGTCGATGCGAAGCCGAGTGTTTCTGACGCGCCGGATGCGAAAGCACTCGACACTCTGAAAGGTGACGTGACTTTTGACGATGTCGCTTTTGATTATCCTGACGGCACATCCGCGCTGAAGGGCTTGTCATTTAGCGTGCAAGCGGGAGAGACTATCGCTTTGGTTGGGCCAAGTGGCGCTGGAAAATCGACCGTTTTCAATGTCTTACTCCGTCTTTATGATGTGCGCTCTGGGGCCGTCAGTAT
>JBCCDF010000201.1:0-5492 GCA_039030935.1 Pseudomonadota bacterium
CAAGCCAATAACTTTGATCCAAACCGTCATTCTGGGTCCTCCTGCTTAAGTGCCATGACGTTCAAATCCGGCGGGATTGGGCGCAAATTGCGATCTTGTCTGGGCCTTTGGGTTGACGTGGTGAACAAACCACGAAAACTGAAACCCTAATTTAACCTTGGTTCGTGACACCTGACGAATGACAAAGAGCATCCGTATTCTCGGTATCGATCCCGGACTTCGCCACACGGGATGGGGCGTAATTGAGAAGGCTGGGTCTCGCCTAAGCCACGTCGCTCATGGTGTTATCAATGTTGATCCGGAATTGCCGATGGCAGACCGCCTTGCGGGTATCTTTTTTGAGGTGTCACGCATCGTCGAAACCTATAAGCCAGACCACAGCGGATGTGAGGAGACGATCGTTAATGCAAACCCGCGTGCGGCTTTGAAACTTGGGCAAGCGCGCGGAGCCGCCATGACGGCCCTGTCCTATAATGGATTAGAGGTCGCTGAGTTTGCGCCGCGGGCCATTAAATTGGCGATTGTAGGTACCGGTAAAGCGGACAAAGATCAGGTCGGGTTCATGGTCTCCCGCTTGTTGCCACGGGCTGGAAAAATGCGCGAGGATGCTGCTGATGCGCTCGCTTGCGCGATTTGTACGGCCCATAATCTGCCTGTGCGTGGCCTGAAAGGAGAAGCCGCTTGATTATCGGTCGGCTCAAAGGTGAGGTCGCAGCCATCGGCGCAGACAATCTGATGATTGATGTCAACGGCGTTGGATACGTTGCACTGGCTGGGTCGCGCTTGCTCTCAAAACTCTCCGTCGGTCAGGCTGCGGAGGTTTTCATCGAGACACGCGTCACAGAGAATTCGATCACATTGTTCGCATTCGCCACTGATGAAGAACGCGCCTGGTTTGTGCGCCTGCAGGATGTTCCCGGTGTCGCGGGAAAGTCAGCTATGGCCTTATGTGATGCGCTGGCTCCGGCAGAGTTGATGGACGCTTTGGCGCTAGGCGACGCCGCTGCGATTACACGTGCGAAAGGCGTGGGCAAGAAGCTGGCCGAGCGGATTGTTGGAGAACTCGCTGGGAAACCTCCGCCAATGGGGCGTTTCGGTCGCTTCGCGGCTGATCCAACAGCGAGTGTCCAAACCGCGAGCCTTGCAGTAGGCGTTCGTGGTGAGGCTGTCTCCGCTTTAACCAATCTCGGTTATGGTCAAAGCGAAGCCGCGCGCGCGGTTGCTGCTGTGGCCAAACAAAGCGGTGGTGATGACGTCGGCGATCTGATCAAAGCGGCTCTCAAAGAATTGGCACCGTCATGAGCCGGGACGGCATGATATCCGACCCTGAAGCGCAAGCCGGCGAGGCGCTTGACCGCGCCCTTCGGCCTCAAAGTTTTGATGATTATGTCGGACAAGACGCCATCAAGGATAATCTTCGTGTCTATGTCGCCGCAGCTCGGCGACGCGGTGAGGCGCTCGATCATACGCTCCTCTTCGGGCCACCCGGCCTTGGTAAGACAACACTCGCGCAAATTCTGGCAAAAGAGCTTGGCGTAGGCTTTCGCGCGACATCCGGCCCTGTCATCGCAAAGGCCGGTGATCTCGTCGCTATTCTGACAAATCTCGAAGCCAATGATGTTCTCTTCATTGATGAGATTCATCGAATGCCTGCGATTGTTGAAGAAGTGCTCTATCCGGCCATGGAGGACTATGCGGTCGATATTGTCATAGGCGAGGGGCCTGCTGCGCGGTCTGTGCGCTTGGACTTGGCCCCTTTTACATTGGTGGGCGCGACGACGCGTGCGGGTCTTCTCGCAACACCGCTCAGGGATCGCTTTGGAATTCCCTTGCGACTGGAGTTTTACACCCCTGAAGTCCTGTCCAAAATCGTTGTCGCCGCCGCTCGCAAATTACAGGTACCCATAGAAGACGATGGAGCGATTGAGATTGCGCGTCGCGCCCGAGGGACACCGCGCATCGCCCTGAGATTGCTTCGACGTGTCCGCGACTTTGCAGAAGCAGAAGGATCGAAGATCGACAAACCCGCGGCCCAGCGCGCCTTAAAGCGCTTGTCGATCGATGAAGACGGTCTCGACATGCTTGATCGCAAATACCTTGACGCTCTTGTAAAGACCTATGCAGGGGGGCCTGTTGGTGCGGATACGCTGGCCGCGGCGCTCTCTGAGTCCCGCGATGCGATTGAGGATGTGATTGAGCCTTATCTTATGCAGAAAGGCTATGTTGCCCGAACCCCAAGAGGGCGTGTGGCGGCACCTATGGCGTATCAGCGTCTGGGCCTTCCGACGCCCGGCGATTTGCAGTCCGGTCTCTTCACCGAGGACTGAAACAGGCCCTACGAATACAAAGAAAAACGCGGCCCATTCGAGCCGCGTTCCCTGTTCATTAAAGGTAAGAGGACGCTTACTTACGCCAGACAGCCGCCATGGCTGGGTCTTCTTCCTCGCCTGTATATTTGCGTGTCTCGGCGCGGCCAACGACCATGTGGTGAACCTCATCCGGTCCATCCGCGAGGCGCAGTGTCCGCTGATTGGCATACATGCGTGACAGTGGCGTCCACTGAGACACACCCGTTGCGCCATGAAGCTGAATGGCTTGATCGATGATTTTGCAGACCCGCTCCGGGACCATGGCCTTGACCATAGAGATCCAAACGCGTGCCTCTTTATTACCGAGGACGTCCATTGCTTTGGCAGCTTTCAGGACCATCATCCGCATCGCTTCAATCTCAATTCTAGCGCGTGAGACGATCTCAATGTTCCCGCCGAGCTTGATCAGGTCACGGCCAAAGGCTTGGCGTGTCATGCCGCGAACAACCATCATTTCGAGTGCATTCTCTGCTGCTCCGATAGAGCGCATGCAATGGTGGATACGGCCGGGCCCGAGACGAAGCTGTGAAATTTCAAAGCCGCGACCCTCACCGAGCAGCATATTCTCTTTCGGAACACGAACATTATCAAAGACGATATGCATGTGGCCGTGTGGAGCATCATAGTCGCCAAAGACCTGCATTCCGTCGAGGATTTTAACGCCCGGTGTGTCGGTTGGCACGAGAATTTGAGACTGCTGCTTGTTTGGGTCAGCGTCGGGGCTGGTTTTGACCATGACGATCATGATCTTGCAGCGTGGATCGCCCGCACCTGAAATATAGAACTTCTCACCATTGATGACCCACTCATCACCTTCGAGAACAGCTCGGGTAGAGACATTTTTTGCGTCAGACGATGGAATGCCCGGCTCTGTCATCGCGAAAGCAGAGCGGATTTTGCCTTCGAGTAGAGGCTTCAGCCAAGTCTCTTTTTGCTCTGGCGTGCCCACACGCTCAAGCACTTCCATATTGCCTGTGTCAGGCGCCGCGCAGTTCATCATTTCTGAGGCCAGCGGGCACTTGCCAAGCTCAGCAGCAATGTAGGCATAATCGAGATTGCTCAGGCCTTCGCCCGTGTCTGCATCAGGAAGAAAGAAGTTCCAAAGGCCTTGCTTGCGCGCGGCGTCTTTGCCCTTTTCCAATGCTTCCAGCTGGCCCGGCGCATAAGACCAGATGTCTGTCTTACCCTTACCGGCTTCAACATACTCCTCATAAAGCGGGGTAGCTGTATTCTCGACAAAAGCTTTGACCTGATCATAAAGAGGCCGCGCCTCCTCAGACATGCGCAGGTCGAACATGTCGTCATTCATTTCGCCAGTATTGGGAGCAGTATAAGGCATCCAGTGTCTCCAAAGATGAGTATGAGTTTCCGTTGACGTAAACTTACCCGCAGATGGCGGAGATGTAAAACCTTATCGCGGCGGAAGGCGCGACGTGTCGTCATTTTTCTCATCAAAGCCCTCATTAGCGTCAGAGTTGATGAGCTTGGCTTGCGCATCGACTCGGCATTAACGACGTCGCATGACGCTTCTGCCTGCTCTGATCATTCTGGTGACGACGCTTGTCACGTCTTTTATTTCCGGCATTTTCGGGATGGCAGGCGGGATCATCCTAATGGCTGTTCTCGCTGGATTGGTTAGTGTCGCCATGGCGATGATTATCCATGGCGGCATTCAATTGTTTGCCAATGGCTACCGCGCTTACCTGTTGCGCGACGCGATCAACTGGCGGGTCTTTGGGGTCTATTGCATCGGAGCAGCGTTCGGTGTCGCAGCGCTTGCAGGATTTGTCGCGCTTGTGAACTGGCGCCCCGACAAGCAGACGCTGTATCTCTTGCTTGGTTTGACGCCGCTATTGATTTGGTTGCCAAAGGAGCGCTTCAACCTCGACATCCAAAGGCGCGGCGACGCTTTGGCGGCCGGGGCATTTGTACAGGGGCTGAATACATTAGCCGGTGTGGCTGGCCCCTTATTGGACCTGTTCTTTGTACGCACAGACATGACGCGCCAGCAGATCGTCGCGACAAAATCGGTCACTCAAGCACTGAGCCACGCCATCAAAATCGGGTTCTGGACGGTTCCTGTTGTCACTGCGGCAGGATGGGCCGCAATGCCACCAATCTGGTTGTTTGCCGCTGCGATCCCGCTGTCTATGATTGGAACACGGCTGGGCAAAAGCGTGCTGGAACGCATGAATGACGTCAATTTCCGTGGGTGGATGAAAGGCCTTGTCACGGCAATTGGCTTTGTCCTGCTCTTGAGAGCCGCCGGTCTATATTAGCGGTGAATGGCGCAGAGCTTATTGCCGTCTGGGTCCCGTAGATAAGCCAGATACATCTTTCCCGCTGGTTGCTCGCGCCAGCCTGGTGGGTCTTCAATACTTGTTCCACCGGCTTCTAATCCCGCTGCGTGCCAAGCATCTGCCATCTCTGGTGAGTCCATAGCAAAGCCAATCGTTCCCCCATTTGCAAAGGTGGCTACTTCGCCATCAATAGGGATAGAGACCATAAAAATACCGCCATTATGCAGGTAGATCAGTCGCCCTTTTGGATCGACGATGCCGGGTTTTCCGCCAATGGCTGCAAATGTCGTATCGTAAAATGTCTTTGCTTTATCGATGTCGTTCGCCCCGACCATGACGTGATGAAACATAATAAAGCTCCTCCTTTTCTAGCGTTAAGCGGGTAGCGATGCCGCGATATTCGCAAGCGTTTCTTGGCGAAGCTGGCGCTTATTTCCGGTTAAAGGAGAGCCGCTCAGCGGCTTAACGGCTTCAGCATGGGCTATGGCTGTTGCATACAATTTTTCGGCATCGACAACCTGATCAAGATAGCCTGCCTTTACAGCCGTTTCTGGGTCGAACAATTCGCCAAATACCATCGAGCGTGTTTTGTAGTCATCTGCGACACGCGCTTTGACGAGTTCAGAAGCGAAGATAGGGAGAACCATATTGATCTGTGTTTCATTAGCCCCGATTTTGAAGTCGCCTGCGGTGCCGATCCGGACATCGCATGAGAGTAAAATAAAGCACCCCATCGCAACACCATGACCATTGCATGCCGCGATCACAGGCATCGGAAAGCTGTAAAGCCGATGGGCGAGCTTTCCACCCCCATCGACAAGCG
>JBCCDF010000202.1:0-5416 GCA_039030935.1 Pseudomonadota bacterium
CGCCTTTAAGCGGCTTCATCTCAATATTGTGGATGATCGTGCCAACAGGAATGTTCTTCAGCGGAAGGACATTGCCCGGCTTGATGTCAGCGGTCTTAGAACTGATCACAGTATCACCGACAGACAAACGCTGCGGGGCGACGATGTAAGACTGCTCGCCATCTTCGTACTTGATCAGCGCGATGAAGGCCGTGCGGTTTGGATCATACTCCAGACGCTCAACCGTTGCTGGCACGTCCCATTTATTCCGCTTGAAATCAATCTTGCGATAAAGGCGCTTG
Source organism: Pseudomonadota bacterium (assembly GCA_039030935.1). Lineage (GTDB taxonomy): Bacteria > Pseudomonadota > Alphaproteobacteria > Caulobacterales > Hyphomonadaceae > Henriciella. The sequence goes on from JBCCDF010000202.1 coordinate 282, forward strand.
GCAGCCCCGCCGCGACGACGAGCTGTAATACGGCCTTTATTGTTGCGACCGCCTGATTTGGTCAGACCTTCAGTCAGGGCCTTAACAGGACGACCTTTGTGCAGCTCAGACCGGTCGACGAGGACCAGTTGGCGCTGACCGGGCGAGGTAGGATTATAAGTCTTCAATGCCATATCAGCTCTCCCTTACAATCCAGTCGTGATGTCGACAGACTGACCGTCCGCCAAAGTCACGATGGCCTTCTTGAAGTCATTGCGACGACCGAGGCGGCCGCGAAAACGCTTCGTTTTGCCCTTTACGACAATTGTATTGACCTTGGTCACGTCAACTTTGAACAAGGTCTCGACAGCCTCTTTGATATCAGGCTTTGTCGCGCTCAGCGGCACTTGGAAAACGATCTTGTTCTCTTCGGCGACCAGTGTGGATTTCTCCGTGATGATCGGCGACAGAAGCGTGTCGTAACTATGAGGTTTCACGTCAGCCATGGACTATTTTCCTTCCTTGGCACGTTTGGCGAGTTGGCGGGCCGCATACTCACGATCAACCTTGGCACGCGGCGCGCCACCAGCGACCATTTCCTTAGCCTGCTCCAGCCACTCCTCGCGCTCCGCCTTCTCGGTTAGGCCGAGATCTTCCAGAACGGCTTTGCGATCAGCGACTTTGGCTTTTGCGTAAGCTGTCAGCGTTGCGAATCCAGCGGAACGGAGGCCTTTAGCAGCCTTCGGTCCAATGCCGTCGATGAGCACAATGTCGTCAACGAAATTGTCTTTTGAGAATGGAGATGCAGCCTCTAGCGTGCCGTCAAAACGCGCCTGAATGCCTTCCAGAGCGTCTTTCGTAACAACCAATGTCTTGCGGCGCAGAACATCATAAACGTTTAGGCCAGCGACGGGCAGAACATCGACGTTTGGAATGTTGCGTGCAGCTTTGGCGAAGTTGTCATCGACAGAGACACCGCCGATGATCAGTGCGTTCTCGATGCCGAGCTTTCCGAACTTCGCGGAAAGATCTTTCGTCTTCGCATCTTTCATTTCGGCCTTATCGAGGACGATGACCGCTTCATCTTTGACCTTTGCGGACAGGGCGTGAGCCAGTGCGAGTCTGCGGACTTTCTTGGGAAGTCCGTGCGCGTGACTGCGAACGCGAGGACCATGCGCAACCGCACCACCGACAAAGATGTTGGCATTCTTAGAGCCATGACGCGCCCCGCCAGAGCCTTTCTGACGAATGAACTTCTTCGTTGTGACAGAAACGTCACCACGCTCCTGTGTTTTGTGCGTGCCAGCTTGACGCTTTGCCAATTGCCAGCGGACTGTTCGCTGCAGGATGTCGCTACGGATTTCTTCGACACCAAAGATGGCATCATCAACCGTTGCCTTACCAGCCGCTTTTCCGTCCAGAGTTTTGACGGCGAGTTCCATTATTCACCACCCTCTTTCAGAAGTTTCTTCAAAAGGTCCTGATCGACCTTCGCGCGCGGCTGACCGCCGGCGAGAATATCTTTGGCCTGACCGACCCAATCTTCGTTTGCAGCGTCTTCCGCAACACCAAGCTCCTCTAGAACCGCGCTACGCTCAGCCTCATCTGCGCTCACAAACGCAGACAGTGAGCCATAGCCCTTCTCTTTCAGCGCTTCCTCAGTCTTTGGACCGATACCGTCGACAAGAACAATGTTATCAGCCGCCGTACCTTCAATTTTGACGTCACCGGCAGGTGCGTCATCCGCGCTTGGTGCTTTGAAAGAACCGTCGGCAGGCGCGTCAGCGTGAAGGGCTTTCTTCACCGCATCGCGAACCTCAACGTAAGACCCTTCCGCGCCGGGGATCGCACCCTTAACGAGAATAAGGCCACGCTCAGCGTCTGTGCGGACAACTTCAAGGTTCTGAACAGTGACGCGTTCGACACCATAGTGCCCAGCCATCTTCTTGCCCTTGAAAACCTTACCGGGATCTTGGCACTGACCCGTAGAGCCATGCGAACGGTGAGAGATTGAAACACCGTGAGAGGCCCGAAGACCACCAAAATTCCAACGCTTCATCGCACCGGCAAAGCCTTTACCGATCGTCACGCCTGCGACGTCTATCTTTTGGCCGGGCGCAAAGTGGTCCGCTTGAACTTCCGCACCAAGGTCGGGCAAAGCGGTTTCTTCTTGTACACGAAACTCAACGACTTTGCGCTTTGGCGCGACACCGGCTTTCGCGAACTGCTCGCGTTGGGCTTTTGCTGTGCGCTTCGCTTTACGCTCTCCTGCACCCATGACGACGGCTTTGTAGCCATCATTGCGCGTGGTTTGCCCGCCCTTTTTCGTTTCAACGGCGCGGTCTTCATCGGTGCGATGACCGACAACCTGACAACCATCTAGAGACAGAACGGTGACGGGCACGTGACGACCGGCATCTGTAAAGATGCGCGTCATACCCAATTTGCGTGCCAGGACGCCTGTACGTTGCTGAGGAAGCGCCATTAGCGAGCCCCTCCCTCGAGCTTAATTTCAATACCAACACCAGCAGATAGGTCGAGCTTCATGAGCGCGTCGACTGTTTGTGGTGTTGGATCAACAATATCGAGGATCCGCTTATGCGTACGAATCTCGAATTGCTCACGAGACTTTTTATTCACGTGTGGAGAGCGGTTGACTGTAAAGCGCTCCATCCGGGTCGGCAGCGGGATTGGCCCGCGCACATCGGCGCCGGTACGCTTAGCTGTCGAAACGATTTCGCGGGCTGATAAGTCGAGCGCGCGATGATCGAAGGCTTTCAGCCTGATCCGTATATTCTGTTTTTCCATCCTGCGATGTCCGTTCACAATAAAACCACATATCAAGGCTGCACAAAGCCGTGCGCCCAGACACGAGGAAATCCAGTTGTCCGTTTCTTCAGCCAGCGTTCGCCATTCAAGGCGCAGCCTGACTATCGAAGTGGTGGGCAATACGGGACAGTGCGCGCCGCGTCAACAGGCTTTTATGCAGATTGTTGAGAGGAGTGCAGTGAGCGGTCTCACCCCTATTGCCACTATTATTGCCTCACAAATCTATAATTGCCCCCTTGGGACGATTATTCGCTGCGCGACCGATTTGAGAAAGTGGCACGGGCGCCAGGACTCGAACCCGGGACCCTCGGTTTTGGAGACCGATGCTCTACCAACTGAGCTACACCCGCCGACTTTGATAGCTCTTGCCAAAGGCGGACTCGAAACGCAATGCTTAAAGTCTGCGTCTAGCAGGCTTCACCGCTTATGAAGACAGTGCGAGACTCTCACTCAGATCTTCACCGATGTCTTTGAATGCCTTGTCGAGCTCGGCAGCGTCAGCAGCGTCAAAGAAGTAATCAGAAGTGGTTGCGCAGCTTTCCAACATCGTCTTTGTGGCGGTATCTTTTAGGTCAAAAGCGATGGTGTAGATCTCAATCTCCTGAGCTTTTGCTTCGTCACAGACTTCCAGTGTGTATGTGTCAGCAAGAGTCTGATCACTTCCATCATGCTTCCCATTTGATTTCGGAGAGCGTGTGTTGGCGCCATCAGACATGAGGATGAGAACTTTGCGACCATTCTCATCTTTCATGGTCTTGTAGCTTTGACCTTCGTCGAATGGATCAGATGGAGAGAGTGTTCGATAGCCCCAAACCAAACCTGTTGGAATGTAGGTATCATTCTTCGCGCTGAGTTTATTGATCGCCTGATCCACTTTCTGGTGGCTGTTGGTCAAAGGCTGCAGCGCTGAAGGACAAGCATTACCATAAAAGCCCTTCACCTGCGTCGATGTGTAGTCTTTGTCCTGAATGTTCAGAGGATACGGACGAGACGCCACGCAGCCATACCACTTCTTCGACCATTTCTTATCTTTGCAGGTTTTCTCAGGCTCTGCGCCTGCTGGACAGACCCACTTTTTACACGTGCCCGTATATGATGTGAGATTGCCTTTTTCTTTGGAGCCTTTCCACTTCTTGCAGCTGTAGCTTTGTTGTTTGCAACCAGCCGCTTTTTTTGCACTGCTCGTGACAGAGCAGCTTTCCTTCGTCCCACTTTTATTGTCAGGCGCATCCATCCAAGGCTCATAGCGATTGGCGGTGCCGACATTCACATAACGCGCGAATGGAACAACAGACATGGTGACCTTACCATTCTCACTCGGCGTCATGCTCGGAAGGACGACATCGACCAGTGATCGCGCAGAACTTTTCAGGTCATTGAGCTTTTGACCGCTCATCGAGCCAGACGTGTCCAGAACCAAAGCGATCTCAATTGGAATATCCAGATTGTAGACTGCGGCTGCCTCGGCCCCAATTGGGACTTCATTGTTGCCAGCCATTTTCATCAGAGTGGTGTCCATCTGGCCATCAACGGTAACGATGATCTCGTCGCCGACAATTTTGACGTCAACCGGGTTCAGATTGACAGTCCCATGCCCGACATACTGTGCATCGAAAACTTTTTGCGCGATCGGCAGCAGCTCGGCCTCGCTTAGGTCTGCCTCCATCGTCGCGCGGGCCACGGCGAGGACGGTCGCATCAGCGGCAGCTTGGACCTTGCGTTGCTCGGAATGCTGGCGGTTGTGATCAACCGTAAAACCAATCATCAGGAAGATCGGCAGCAGAGACACCGCAAAGATCATGGCGATATTGCCTTTGATCTCTGATTTAAAGCGCTTGATTTGCTTACGGGCAGAATGAATGGCGCAAGATACAAATGTGGTCACAGGATGTCTCCAGAGTGCAAGTCTTGCAAACTGAGGAGCAAATCGCGTGCCGTTTAGCGTCGAAGACTGTCCGTGATCAAAGAGGTGAAGGACCGAGTTACCGCCTTAATAAAAGGGCAACTATGCAACCCCCTAATATTATTGGTGTTTTCGCCTATCAGGTGAGACACTGGTCTCTAATTCACGCTGCGGGTGAGCGAACACCTGTGAGAAAGCGCGGCACCATTGACCAAGGTCGCGTTTAAGTCGTTGGCTTAAAGGGGGGTGAGACTGTCTAATAATTGGACACGTCTATGATGGTCCCCCCATCAAAAAAGCCCCGCTGGTTGAGCGGGGCTTTTCTGTGTTTGGGTGTGGGGTCTGTTATGACTTAACGGACGCCACGACGCCGGCGCCGACGGTGCGGCCGCCTTCGCGGATGGCGAAGCGTAGGCCCTGGTCC
>JBCCDF010000203.1:0-5320 GCA_039030935.1 Pseudomonadota bacterium
TCCTGAAGTTCGCCAGTGCAGTGCTTTGGGGAAAAGCCTTAAGGCGCGCCAAGCAGATGCAAAGGCAAAAGCTGAGACGCGCGAGAGTTTACTGATTGACGTTGAGGCTGCAGGCGATGTCTGGGAAGAGGCGGAAGAAGAGCGCCTGTTCAGCAAAGACCACGCTTCAAAAGCGGACACGACGAAAGCAACGTATGAAACGCTAAAAGCCGATCTTTTGCAGGAAGAGCTTGTGCTTCAAGATCTCGTTAGCCGGATTAATCAAGACGTGGCGCGATATAACCGACTTTGTGTGAAGGACTAGCACTAGTCCTCTAACTCGATGATGACCGGGACGTGGTCTGAGGGTTTTTCCATCTCACGTGCTTTCCGATAGATCTCTATCCCTTTAAGGCGATCAGCCGCCTGAGGGCTGAGCAGATGGTGGTCAATGCGAATCCCGTGGTCTTTTGGAAAAGCGCCGCCCTGATAGTCCCAGAACGTGTATTGATGAGCGCGATTATCACTGATTTCAAACGCTTCGCTCAAGCCCAAATTTTTCAGGCGACGAAAGGCAGCGCGACTGTTTGGCAAGGCCAGTGCGTCGTCTGACCAGACCGTCTCGTCCCAGCAGTCTTCAGCGCGCGGGATGATGTTATAGTCACCGCACAAGACAAGTGCTTCTTCGTTTGCGAGGAGGTCTTGTGCGCGGTGTTTCAGCCGCTCCATCCAGTCGAGCTTGTAGTCATGTTTCGGTCCCGGGGCCGGGTTTCCGTTTGGCAGGTAAAGTCCGCCAACCCGCACGGGATGCTCGGCTAAGACAAGCGCTTCGATATAGCGGGCTTGCTCATCGTCGGCCTCGTCAGGTAAATTTTTGACAACATCTTCAACCTCAAAGCGCGAGAGGAGGGCAACGCCATTATAACTTTTTTGGCCGTGGACATGGGCGGTATAGCCAAGGTCTTCGATCTCTAGATAGGGGAAGGCATCTGTCTCGCATTTGATCTCTTGCAGGCAGATCACGTCGCAATCGATAGCTTTCAGAACCTCCAACACGGTCGGCAGGCGGGCTTTGACAGAGTTTACATTCCAAGTCGCAATTTTCATGGGCTTCGCTTAGCGGGGATTGTAGGCGGCGTCACGCCTGTATCGGAGGTCATCCAAATTGACCTGTGTGTTCCGGGATTATAGGAGGCGGGCTTGCTTGCTGTCTGACTTGGGTTTCGCGGCGGGTTTTGACGTTTTCGCCTTTTTCGGAGTGCGTGTTCCGTCTTGGGCGATGACGTCTAAATCACCGTCGCTAAGGGTCAGGTTGAGTGCTGCACCGCTCGCGATGCTCTTTTTGCTGCGAAGCAGTTTTCCCGTCTCGTCACGCACGATGGCGTATCCGCGTCCAAGGGTCGCCTGATAGGAGAGCGTCTCTAGCAACTTCGCCTCAGAGGCGAGCTGACTATGCTTGCCATCCAAGAGCCGTTTCACTGCAGGACGAGCGCGAATGGCGCTCTGCCTCAGCGCCTGCCGAGCGCGCTTCGTGTCAGCTTGAAGGGGCTCTGGGCGCAAGCGTGAAGCTATGCCTGAGAAGTTAACTTGTTTGCGAGCAACGGCTTTCTGGAGGTTGGCGTTTAGCCGTTCTTTTAGGGTTTCTAATCGTCCTGCTTTGGCCTGTACGATTTGTTTTGGGCTAATTAGTTTTGCGGCGGCAGCATTGAGTTGTCCTCGACGGCGCTCGACGAGGGTCAAGGCTGCACGCGGCAAACGCTCAACGGCGGTATCAAGGCGCTGGCGTTTGCTTTCCAAGAGACGTTCAGGGCGAGGCAGGCGCGTTGCGATCAGGCGCTCGCGGCCTCGCCGAGTTTGGCGTGTCAGCGCGCGTTTGATGCGCTGGTCCAGTTCGCTGACTTGTAGTTGTAATTCACTGCGCACAGGAACCGCGATTTCAGCAGCGCCTGTTGGCGTTGGCGCGCGCGCGTCAGACACATAATCAATCAGGGTCGTGTCGGTTTCATGGCCGACGGCCGATATGAGTGGAATGTCGCTTTCAAAAGCGGCGCGAACAACGGCCTCCTCGTTAAACGGCCAGAGGTCTTCTATCGAACCGCCTCCGCGCCCGACGATCAGAACATCAGGGCGATCTGTGCCCGACATTGCATTGAAGCCGCGAATAGCCGTTTCGATCTGAGGTGCTGCAGTGTCACCCTGAACAAGGGCCGGCCACAATATGACGCGCACGGGAAACCGGTCCCTGATCCGGTGCAGGATATCACGGATCACGGCTCCTGTTGGGGAGGTCACAACGCCAACGGTTGCGGGTAAGAAGGGCAGGGATTTCTTGTGTGCTTGATCAAAGAGCCCTTCAGCGGCCAGCTTCTTCTTGCGCTCCTCTAACAGTGCCATTAAAGCGCCGGCACCGGCTGGACGCATCGTGTCTGCGATCAATTGGTAATTTGAACGTCCCGGATAGGTCGATAATCGCCCGGTCGCGATCACCTCAAGCCCCTCTTCAGGGCGGAAATTGAGCCTGTTGACCTGACCTTTCCACATCACAGTGTTCAACACCGCTTTGTCGTCCTTCACATCAGCGTACATGTGGCCGCTTCGTGCAATCGTTACACGGCCTAGCTCACCGCGGACGCGCACATGATCATAGGCTGTCTCAATTGTCCGTTTGAGCGCAGCGGACAGCTCTGAAACGGAGAGTTCGGGAAGATTGGACGTCGGTGAGTCGGACATGTTGCGAGACTAGACCCGAAGCCCTGTATCGTCACCTATTCAATGCGGGTCCGAAAGCTGATTGTGAAATCGGTATCGCTCATAAGTGTTCCCGCACGAAGTGATCCCTTCGGGTTGAAGCAGACGTGTCGGACATTTGGATCGTAGCCCACGCTTGGCATATAAGTGCAGTTAGCGAAGCTCGCGGGTCTCGTCGCAGCGTCTGAAAATCCAAGGTCCGTCGCCTCGTTAAAACTTAGTCCTGACAATCGTTCGTCAAAAGCGACGGTCCCAGTCTCAGGGCCGCTTCCATCTATATCGCCATTATAAAAGGAGACTTCACTTGGCAGAGAGTCTACGAGGAAAACGCTATCTGTATCAATTGGCGCACTTCCCGTGCTTTCAATGAGTAGCGTGTAAATGATATTGCTTCCAGGAATGGCAAAGCTGCTCTCGGACCCTGAGTAGACCTCATTGGTTTTTACAACTGAAAGGTCAGCTGTCTGGCGGTTGCGGAAAACACCGTAGTTCAATTCCTCACTGATGTGACGCCGACTGGTATCACCCGCAACAGTCTCTTCTTCCACGGCAAGACGGATCTGACCGCTCGGCAATGGATTCGTTCCATATAGAACTGCCCAACCACCATTACCGCCATTCTCAGCCGCCATGGTTGCGACGCCAATGTCAAAATCACCTGAAACGCTGTATTGATAGGGTGGAGTGTTGCCGGTCCCCTGAATGCTGTTAGGACCGCGTGCGAAGGCGTAGTCGACATCATTGACTGTGCCTGAGCCGGGACTGGTCACGATAAATCCGAGCGTCTCATCAGTGCGTGTATCGTTGATCATCCCTATATGTTTGCCGACACACATATTGCTATCAGTAGCTGGGGTCCCACGGTTGGAGCAATTGAAGGTCCAGAAAACGCTCGCTTCGTTGTCATTGAAGCTCATCACCTGTCCTAGAATAACGGGTGTGCCATAGCTCCCTGTAACAAGGGCCGCTACGTTTTCAGCGGGCGGACTGTTCCATCCGGGCGAGTTACCATTTGTGCCGGTCGATAAAACCGTCCGCGCTTCAATGACCTTACCATCGCCGAGTGTGTTGACCCCTTCTTCAGCGATGAGGCAATGCACATCAGAGGGTGTGAACGCGCTGGAGTCCTCGAAACGCTGCACTCGAAGTTCAAAGCTGTTTGATCCGACATTGCGAACCCGCGTCGTTGCGGGCTGATTGGCATTTGTTCGTAAATTGTAGGTGCAGACGACAACGGGACTCGAATATTGGTTCACAAGCGGGACTGTTTGCCACGTGGCGCCAACATCCTCGATGAGCTGTGCTTCGACGTCTAGGGATAACGCTTGCGCATGGCTTGCTTCGTTGAAGCAGCATGCGACTAACCCTATCGAGATGACGCGCAATAGCATAATTTGACTATCGCTGCGCCATATTACGCTAGGGTAAATGTCACTGTTTGCTGGTCGGACCAAGCTCAGCCATCGTTCTGATAGCCTTTGCTGCGCTAATCCGCACAAGGTGGCGGCCTTTTGCATCATGCCAGTCAGCCTCGACGAAGCCCGTCGTTCGACCTCTTGAAACCAAGCGTCCCTCAATGTGGATCAGCCCATTGGGCACTGGTCTAAAGATACGCGTTTGGAGCTCGGTCGTGGTGAACCATTCCCCATCTTCAAGGGCACTTGCCATTGCCATCGACACAATGTGATCGCTCAGCCCGGCGACCCAGCCCCCGAAGACCCGGTCAGGTTGAATATCGCGAGACCCATCATTGTCCCACTCATACCGAACAAAGCCGTAGCGGACCTCCTTCAGCCAGTCTTGAGGTCGGATGCCGAGATTGGAAATGCCTTTGGGCAGGTCCCACGAGCCAGAGCGAAGATCGGCAAAAAATCGCTCCTGTTGAGCCGATAGGGCTGTGCGCTCAGGCAAGGCGTGCTCCATTCGGGACAGGCTTATCTGGTGAAAACAGAACGATGCCGCCATCCTCATCGGCAAATCCAAGCGTCAGAACCTCAGACATGAATTTTCCAATCTGGCGTGGTGGGAAATTTACGACACCTGCAACTTGTTTTCCAACCAAAGTTTGCGGTTCATAGTGCTGCGTAATCTGTGCAGAGCTTTTCTTCACTCCAACACCTGGTCCGAAGTCTATGTCGAGGCGTAGTGCAGGCTTGCGGAGTCCCGACAAGGGCTCTGCGTTCAAAACTGTCCCGATGCGGATATCGATTTCTCTAAACGTTTCGAAGTCCGTCTGCGAGGCTGTAGGGCTTTCTGGGGTGTCAATCAAATGCATGATTGGTGCTCTGGATTTGACTAGTTTACGGTCTGGCCACCATCGACCACCATCATCTGACCCGTCATGAAGCTCCCCGCAGCGCTCGCCATGTAGACAGCAGCCCCGGCAATTTCGACAGGTTCACCGATGCGACGCAGGGGCGTCGTCGCTGTTGCGCGTTTGAGTGTGTCAGGATTTTCCCAGAGCGCGCGAGCAAAGTCTGTTTTGATCAGGCCCGGTGCAATCGCATTGACGCGGATATTGTCGCGTCCAAACTCCTCAGCGAGGTTGCGTACAAGTTGGAAGTCCGCCGCTTTGGAAATGTTGTATGCCCCA
>JBCCDF010000204.1:0-5282 GCA_039030935.1 Pseudomonadota bacterium
AGCTCAGTGGGGTAAAGTCCGCGCGCTCGTTAATGAGCGTGGCCAGCAGATGAAAGAAGCAGGGCCAGCCCAGCCTGTGGAAATTCTTGGTATGGATGGCACGCCTGAGCCTGGCGATGCCTTCAACGTCGTCGATAGTGAAGCGCGTGCGCGCGAAATTACGGAATATCGCGAGCGGATGAAGCGTCAGAAGCAAGGCGTGGCGACACAGCGGGCATCGCTCGAGCAATTCATGACGAGCCTGACCGATGGGTCTGGCGATGTGAGCGATCTGCCAATCGTCTTGAAAGGCGATGTTCAGGGCTCGGTCGAGGCGATTACGCAATCGCTTGAGAAGCTCGCTACTGATGAGGTTCGCGCGAATGTGGTTTACGGCGCTGCGGGTGGTATTTCCGAGAGTGATATCCTGCTTGCGCAGTCGACAGGATCGCCTGTCTTTGCCTTCAATGTTCGTGCGAACAAGCAAGCGCGTGATCTCGCCGAAAAAGAAGGCGTCGAGATACGCTACTATTCCATCATCTATGAATTGATTGATGATGTGAAAGCTTCTCTATCGGGTATGCTGGCGCCAGAGAAGAAAGAAACTTTCATTGGTTACGCCGATATTCTGGAAGTCTTCAACATCACGAAAGTGGGTAAAGTTGCCGGCTGTAAGGTGACTGAGGGCGTTGTGAAACGCGGCTGCGGTGTGCGCCTTCTTCGCGATGACGTCGTGATCCATGAGGGCAATCTCAAGACGCTGAAGCGTTTCAAGGATGAGGTTCCTGAAGTCTCCAATGGTATGGAGTGCGGCATGGCATTCGAGAAGTATGAAGATATTCGCGAAGGCGATAAGATTGAGTGCTTCGAAATTGAAATGATTGCGCGGACACTCGACTAGCCAATTTTGGTCGTCGATTTTTGCAAAATCAAAAGGCTTGGCTGTTAAAGCGGGACTATGAGCGGACAATCCTTTTCAGTTGAAGGCCAATTGCTTGAGAAAGATCTCAAGAAACTGGCACGTGCATCGCGAACCAGCGTGGTCGGGCCAACAGCGCTCTATTATGCGGGTGTGACGGCGCCTATTATTTCAGCAGGCATGGCGTTGGTCGTGAAGAACGCGCTCGGCATGCTGGGAACGACACCGTATTGGCAGCTGCTTCTATCGGCGATTATTGCCGCCTTCGCGGGTATTGTCTGGTATCTGATTTTTATGCGCTGGTCGTATCGTCACAAGGTTGGGCGGGGTAATGAGCTGACCGAGGTCTCAACTGTTCGACTGGACGAGGACGCTCTTATTCTGGGTCGCGGGCCAATTGAGACACGAATATCCAGTCAGGGCATCAGAGAAATTGTTGAGAAGCGTGGATTTACAATCGTACGTTTTGAGGGTGTCGACCCTCTGATCATTCCTGATCGCTGGTTTGATAAGGACAAAGCCGCCCGAAAAGCGTTTCAGGCGCAATTGAAGAAGATGTAAGCAATGGCACGCCGTACCGGTCAAAATGCAGGAGAGCCGAGCCAGCGCCAACTTCGTGCCGGGGAACTGGTGCGTCATGCCTTGGTGGATGTTCTGGCCCGTGAAGAGCTTCATGATGCCGATCTCAGCGGCGTTATGGTGACAATTGGTGAGGTCAGATGCTCGCCAGATTTACGGCATGCGCACGTCTTTTGCTCACCTTTGGGTGCGGTCTCGCGGGAACAGATTGACGATGTGGCCGAGGCCCTCAATCGCGCCGGACCTTTTTTAAGGGGCAAACTTGGACGCCAAATCGAAATGAAATTTACACCCCAGTTGCATTTTATTCCTGATCATTCTTATGATGACGCCAGTGATATGGACGCGGTGTTCAGACGGGCTGAGGTCGCGCGGGATTTGGATGATGAGGGTTAGGCGGACCCACTCGCGCGGCGCACCGGCAAGTGTTTTTTGCCCCAGTCTTTGAAGGCGGTGAGGGCTGGCCCGAATTCGCGGCCCTTTTCTGTCAGGATATATTCGAAGCGTTTGGGGCGCTCGGAATAGGCTTTCTTTTCGAGAATATCAGCCTCGACCAAGCGTTTGAGGCGATCCGACACGATGTGGCGTGTCGCCCCCGTGCTGGTTGCAAATTCATCAAACTTGGACAGTCCAAGAAAGCAGTCACGCAGGATCAAAAGCGTCCATCTGTCCCCGACAAGTGAAAGCGTTCGGGCAACAGGACACCAATTTTCATCCAGGTCAGACCATTTCATACTTGCTAGATAGACTGATTTGCAGCAAGTTCCAAATTAGAACGGGAGATTGAATGTCTGATAAGGCGGCACTGGTGATTGGTGCAGGTGATGCGACAGGCGGCGCGATTGCGCGCCGGTTTGCACGCGAGGGATATGCTGTTGTCGGAACCCGGCGGACCGCAGAGGCGCTTCAACCCCTTATTGCCCAGATTGAAGCCGACGGGGGCCGCGCCTTTGGATTTGGCTCTGACGCGCGTGATGAAGATCAGGTCGAAGCGTTGTTTGAGCGCATTGAAAGCGAGATCGCGCCGATTGAAGCGTTCGTCTTCAACATTGGGGCGAACGTTCATTTCCCGGTTACGGAGACCACCGCGCGCGTCTACCGGAAGGTCTGGGAGATGGCGGCCTTTGCGGGGTTTTTGACAGGACGTGAAGCGGCACGCCGAATGACCCCTAGAGGGCGTGGCACGATAATCTTTACAGGGGCGACGGCGTCAATGCGTGGCGGGGCAGGCTTCTCAGCCTTTGCGGGTGCGAAATTTGCCTTACGGGCACTGGCCCAAAGTATGGCGCGTGAACTGGGGCCGAAGGGTATTCATGTCGCTCATACGATTATTGACGGCGCGATTGATACTGAATGGATCAAGCAGAACTTTCCGGATCGATACGCACTGAAGGATCAGGACGGGATACTCGACCCTGACGCGATCGCGGACGCTTATTGGCAGCTGCATACTCAGCCGCGGAGTGCCTGGACGCATGAGCTAGACCTGCGCCCTTGGATGGAAAATTTCTGATTATCAGGAGACCTTAGAATGGCGAAGACATTAGAGTTCTTTTTCGATTTCATCAGCCCGACAGCGTATGTGGCGCAAGCGATCGTGCCCGGCGTGATTGAGCGCACGGGCGCTGAGCTGAAGCTGCGCCCAATGTTTCTGGGGGGTGTTATGCAGGCCACGGGTAATAAGCCACCCGGCACGGTGCCTGCGAAGGGTAAGTATATGAGTCAGGATTTGGCGCGTAACTGCAAGCGCTATGGCCTGACCATACACTTCAATCCGCATTTTCCGATGATGAATACCCGGGTTCTCACGGGCGCTATGATCCGATTGGCAGATGACCCTGAGCAACAGATGAGGCTCTTTCAGGCGGGCTGGAAACATTTATGGGGTCGCCCTGATGGTATAAATGCGGGTGACGAAGCGGACTTTAAAGCCGCCTTTGGGGACGAGGGTCTCGACGCTGATAAGCTTTGGGCGCTTGGAACAGTCCCTGAGACAAAGCAAATGCTTCGGGCCAATACAGATGAAGCCGTAGAGCGCGGCGCGTTTGGGGCCCCGACATTTTTTGTCGGTGATGAGATGTTCTTCGGCCATGATCGGCTCGACTATGCTGAAGAGGCTTTAGCGGCTTAGGTCTTGGCTTAAAATAGCCCTCATCCTTCGACTTCGCTCAGGATGAGCGCATTATTGGTGGTTCGGCCTTATACGTTGAGAACAGCCTAGAACAGAAAATCGGCGAGCGACTCTATATCCGATAGTGCAATGCCTAGCGCTGCCGGATCGGCGCATAATCCCGGTTTTATAGGCTGGGTCAGTAGCAAATGGCGCACTGTGCTTGTCGCAACCGGAAGCCCTCTCGCAAGGGTGTCATCTGAAACAAACCAAACCATCCCCCGAGGGTGCATAAAGGTGTTTCGGGCGTCCACGAGGCGATCGAAAGCCTGACGCGCCGCTAATCCAAAGGGCAGCGTGTAAGGGGGCGGCAGTCGATCTTTATTGGCTGCACGCAAAAGCAGCTCTGTTGCACCCGATTGGGCTGGAATGGTATCGTCAGCCGCCTTTAAAGCCAGCGCTGCAGCCTGCTGCGCCATTAGAACAGCACTCATTGTTAGCCATGGGCCAGATTTTTCCGGCGCATCCGCATAAATTTGCGCCTGATGCGCGGCGAACTGCGCCGTGCTGAGAAGAGCTTTACTCGCTTCCAACGCTAATGTCCGGTTCTTTGCGGAAGTCCCAATCTGTGAAGGCGGCCATATAGGTGAAAGCCGCATAAACGGCGACGTTCTGATTGAACTCTTCCGGGTCGATCTTGTCGAACGTGTCGTCGGGCGTGTGGTGATAATCGAAATAATCGAGACCGTTCTGAGCGGGGGTTACGACCGGCACACCGGAGCGGCGCAGGACGCCAATATCGGGTCCACCGCTTGCTTGATTGTTTCCCGGAACGACACCGATCGGCATCAGCATGGTCTGGATCGCCCTTGCATAGGGGAGTGCCGCCTCGCCAAAGCGCGTCTGAAACTGCCAGATTGGACCCGCCCCAAAATCGCTTTCAGCCGCGAGGACATGGTTTCTTAGATTTTCAGAGTGGCGACGGGCATAAGCGTCGGCGCCAAATAAGCCTACCTCTTCCGCGCCATAGAGGACGACGCGAATTGTGCGACGCGGCTGTTCTGGCAAAGCCATGATTTGCTTGGCAGCGCCGACGACGATACCGCAACCGGCCGCATCATCGAGCGCACCCGGGCTCAGATCCCAGCTGTCGAGATGGCATGAGATGAGAACGATTTCATCGGCAAGGTCTGTGCCTGGAATTTCCGCGATGACATTGCCAGACGGGGCGTTCGGTCGGGTATCGGTTTGAATATTCACTTTTGCGGTAACAGGCCCGCGGTCCAAGAGGCGCGTGAGCTGATCCGCATCAGGGCCCGAAACCGCAGCCGCAGCCAATGCGCCTTCGGCCCCATCGCGCGCCATAATGCCAGTATGGGGCATGCGGTGAGGCTGCGTCCCGACAGAGCGGATAAGGCAGGCCAGCGCCCCTTTTTCAGCAGCGACGATTGCGCATTGGCTTCGTTTGCGTACAGCCATTCCGTAGCCTGCACCTGTCATTGTGCGGGTCATGCCTTCATCAATGAAAACAATTTTTCCAGCGATGTCGGCTTTATTCGCTGCGCCAAGCGCGCGCAAATTCTCAAAACGGACAACATTTGCTTCGACGCCGTCTTCAGCGGTTTCCGCAGAGCCACCGAGCGCTGTTGCGACAATCTCTTGTGGAACCGGTGCTGTGATGGAGACTTCATCTTC
>JBCCDF010000205.1:0-5228 GCA_039030935.1 Pseudomonadota bacterium
CGCTTCAAAACTTGCTGATGGTATGATCTGCGTCTCGTTTAGACACCCTGCATTGGCGTAGAGGCTATAAAGCTGCGCCACAGCCTTGGCGGTGCCAATGCCATTTGCAGATGGGATTTCGATCTCACGCCAGATTGCGCCGCCTCGATCAGGCGCAGCCCATTTCGTCAAAAACGCGGCTTTAGTCGCGTCATTGATTTCTCCAAAATGCGCGAGAGCCTTTGGGCGCATGATTTCTGCGACGCGGGCATGATCTTTCTCAGGGGTTCCAATCTGAAAGTCGATATGTGCGGGACCCGCAATGTCTTCCCGCAGAACGGTTCCGAGCGTGCGGCCATCTAAGAGGCGGACAATTTCCCCGATCAAATAGCCCCAACTGAGGGGGTGATAGCCGTGCGCAGACCCGGGGCTCCACATCGGTCTAAGGTCCGCGAGCGCTGCTGCGCAGGCGGGTGGGTCCAACCAAAGCGCAGGGTCTATAGGGTCCGAAAACCCCGGCAAACCCGCCTGATGACTAAGTAGTTGGGCGATGGTGACGGCGTCTTTGCCATTGACCGCGAAATCCGGCCAAATATCTGCGACGAGGGTTTCGTATCCGGCAGGGAGTTGATCAATGAGACTTGCCAGAACGAGCGCTGCAATTGGCTTCGTTGTTGAATAAACAGGTACGATCGTTTCGCTCGTCCAGAGCTGTGTCTGTTTGCGATCAGCCCAACCCCCGATGAGATCGACGACGATAGTGCCGTCGATGATCGCACTGAAGCCCGCGCCTAGTTCTTTGTCTTCGGCAAAGTTTGCTTCAAACGCTTCTCTGACAGGCTCAAATCCTGTGTTCACATGACCTGAAATCGGCAAATCAGTCATTTGGAACGCCCTTCATCTGGTTGATCTCATCGCGATTAGCGGGCACTCGTGGCGTGTTTGATTTTGTCCGTCAAGGAGACCCAGAATGAGTGACGCACTGTCCCGCCCGCGCCGATCCTGCCTTTACATGCCGGGAGCGAATGCTCGCGCTTTGGAAAAAGCCAAAGGTCTGTCCGCGGATACCCTGATCTTTGACTTGGAAGACGCAGTCGCGCCCGAAGCGAAGGAAGATGCGCGCGCCACTGTGAGCGCTGCTGTCAAGGCTGGCGGTTATGGCCAGAGAGAGATTGTGATCCGTGTGAATGGGCTTGATACACCTTGGGGGCTAGAGGATATGGCGACCGCGGTTGAGGCAGGCCCAGACGCGATACTCGCTCCAAAAGTTATTGATGGCGGCGACATTGATCGGATCAATGATGCGATGAGCCGCGCAGGGGCACCGGACATGATGGGCCTTTGGGTCATGATCGAAATGCCGAAAGCCATCCTGAATATTCAGGATATTGCTGAAGCGGTCGGCCGAACGCGTTTGACCGCTTTTGTTATGGGCACGAATGATCTGGCAAAGGAGTTGCGCGCGGTAAATGACCCGCCTGTGCGGACAGCGTTTCAAACTTCGCTTGGCCTCTCAATGGCTGCCGCGCGGGCTTATGACCTTCTCGCGATTGATGGAGTGTTTAATGGCATCGGTGACGAGGACGGCCTCGAGGCGGAGTGCGTCCAAGGCCGGGCAATGGGGTTTGATGGCAAAACGCTAATCCACCCTTCGCAATTGGACGCCGCCAACCGGATTTTTGCCCCAGCCGACGCCGATGTTGAGTATGCACGCGCGGTCATCGATGCGTTCGCTGACCCGGAAAATGCCGGCAAGGGAGTCTTAAAGGTCAACGGCAAGATGACAGAACTGCTCCATCTTGAAGAAGCGCGCAGGACGGTTGCTGTGGCCCAAGCGATTGCGGCTATGGAGGCCGCCTAACTCACGGGTTCAACCAGTTTCGTGATTTTGCGCGTCGTCTTTTCATCAAAGTCGGTCATCATCGCTGAGCCGGATAGAGCGAAGTCAAAGGATTGAACGTAGGTTCGACCGTCGGGTGCGCGTTCGCAGCTGACGTCGATATTGAGTGTGTTCACTTTCGCGATCATCGCAGGTTTGTAGGGTTTAGGCAGATTGGCCTTATAGGCCAGCACCGCACCATCGTCTTTGGCGAGGGTGATCTTTGCGTCGACTTTTTTCAGAACTTTACGTTCCATATTATCAGCATCCTCCTCCGGCAGAGGCGTGAAAGCATAGGTCGCGGTGGTGTCGGTTTCGTCTGTTTTTACTGCGTCCTCAGGGATCACATCGGCAAATTCCTTACACCAGATATCACCGTCCGTATTGGCTTCCATGCGGACGAGGTCATCTTCCAGGTCCTTTGGCCAATTCTCTTTCGTGGGCGATGTCACCGTGATTCGCTCGCCTTCGTCTGCAGACGGATCAACAAAAGCTGCGAGGTCCACATCATCATAAGCAAGCGTCATTTCATAGGAGTAGAGTGGCCCATCGGTTGAAGCTGATCTCGCCTGATCAATCAGAGAGTCAGCCAGAGCCGGAAAAGGTTTCGCTGCTATGAGGAGCAAACTTGGAATGAAAACGCGCATGAAGTTTCCTTTCGAACCACATTCAAAGCGTTTGCGGTGCGAAATGTCAGGTGAAAAGGCGGCAATCTTCTCTGAAATGCGCTATTTAAAGCAGTATGCCGGACACGATGCTACCTGCTTTCTCTTTGCCAAATCGGTTTTCGAACTGGTTTAGCGAAAGAGGCTGGCAGCCTCGCGCCCATCAGCTCGAGCTGACCCAAGCAGCTCTGGAAGGTGAAAGTGCACTCCTCATCGCACCGACCGGTGGGGGCAAAACACTCGCTGGCTTTCTCGCCAGCCTGATCGAATTGGATCGCCGCGGTCAAAGCAATTCCGGTCGGCCAGCCCTTCACACGCTTTATATTTCACCTCTGAAGGCTCTAGCGGTGGATGTCGCGCGAAACCTCACTACGCCTGTGGAAGAGATGGGCCTCGATATTCGCATTGAGACACGCACGGGCGACACACCGCAAAGCAAACGCCAGCGCCAGAGATCCAATCCGCCAGACATCCTGCTGACCACACCTGAACAACTCGCTTTATTTATCGCGTCTGAGCATGCCGCAGAGTTTTTCGCCGATCTCAAATGTGTGATCATCGATGAAATCCACGCCATCGCCCCAGGAAAGCGGGGTGATTTGCTGAGCCTTGGGCTGGCTACTCTGGCGCAATGGGCGCCCGCTTGTCGGTTCATTGGCCTGTCAGCAACCGTGCATGATCCAAGTGTTTTGCAGCGTTGGCTTGCGGTACGCGGTGATGTTCCAGCGCTGATAACCTCATCAGGTGGTGTATCCGCTGATGTGGAAATCATGGTCTCTGAAGAGCGTATTCCATGGTCAGGTCATTCAGGTCGATTTGCAGCTGGCGAGGTTTATGAGAGGATCAAAGCGTCCAAGATGGCTCTGGTGTTCGTGAACACGCGCGCACAGGCCGAGTTGATGTTTCAGGAGCTTTGGAACGCGAATGAAGATGGCCTACCAATTGCGCTTCACCATGGATCCCTCGCCAAGGATCAAAGACGACGGGTTGAAGCCGCAATGGCGTCCGGCGCGATCAAGGCCGTGGTGTGCACCTCTACGCTTGATCTCGGCATCGACTGGGGGGAGGTCGACCTCGTCATTCAAATGGGAGCCCCGAAAGGGGCGGCGCGTCTGATCCAACGGATTGGCCGGGCCAATCACCGAATGGATGAAGCCAGTCAGGCGGTACTTGTGCCGACCAATCGCTTTGAGATTCTGGAATGTCGCGCAGCCGAGGCGGCCGTCGAAGCGGGTGAAATTGACGGCACAGGCCTTCGCAAAGGC
Source organism: Pseudomonadota bacterium (assembly GCA_039030935.1). Classification (GTDB taxonomy): domain Bacteria; phylum Pseudomonadota; class Alphaproteobacteria; order Caulobacterales; family Hyphomonadaceae; genus Henriciella. The sequence goes on from JBCCDF010000205.1 coordinate 3,789, forward strand.
AGTCTCGATGTGCTGGCGCAGCATGTTATGGGGCGTGCCTGTGGTGAAGGATTTCAACTCGAAGCGTTGTATGACGAGGTGCGCCGCGCCGCGCCTTATGAATGGCTTGATTGGGAGACGTGGGAGCGTATCGTTGATCTGGTCGCGACTGGGGGTTACGCTCTGAAAACTTATGATCGCTTCAAGCGCGTTGTAAAACGGCGCAATGGGATTTGGAGCGCGCGCACCAAACGTGATGCTCAACAGCACCGGATGAATGTTGGAGCCATCGTTGAAGCACGGAATCTGAGCGTGCGTCTCAGCTCTCGTATTGGCGGCAACAAAGCTGGTCAGAAGACGGGCCAACCTGCACTTCGTGCAGGGCGCAAACTTGGTGAAATCGAAGAGTGGTTCATTTCCACGATGACCCCGGGAGACACATTCCTCTTCGCAGGTGAAATTCTTCGCTTTCTAGGGGTACAAGAGCTCGATTGTCTCGTGATGCGCGCGCCGGGCGACACGAAACCTGCCATCCCGAGCTATAATGGAGGTAAGTTTCCACTAACCGAGTTTCTCGCTGGGCGCGTTCGCAAAATGATCCATGACCCCAGCCAGTGGACCGCTCTACCAGATACAGTGCGCGAGTGGTTTGAGGTCCAAAAAGAGCGCTCAACCATCCCCGCCGAAGACGAACTCTTGGTTGAAACATTCAAGCGCGCCGAGCGCCATTATCTCGTCTGTTACCCCTTTGAAGGCCGTCTCGCGCATCAGACGTTGGGCATGTTGCTGACACGCCGTCTTGAGCGGATGGGGGCGAAACCCCTTGGTTTTGTCGGGTCTGAATATGCGCTTTCAATCTGGGCGATGGAGCCGATGGGTGAGTTGAATCTGGATCAGCTTTTCGCGACCGATTTGCTCGGCGATGATCTTGAAGACTGGCTCGATGAGAGCATCCTGATGAAACGTCATTTCTCCCACTGCGCCCTGATCTCTGGCCTGATTGCGCGGCGGATGCCGGGCAATGAAAAGACGGGCAAGCAAGTGACGTTTTCAACTGATCTGATCTACGATGTCCTGCGAAGCCATGAGCCAGACCACCTCCTGCTTCAGGCCGCAAGACAAGATGCAGCAACGGGTTTTCTCGATATCCGCCGACTATCGGATATGCTTATGCGTGTACGTGGAAAAATCGTGCACATGGATTTGCCGAAGATTTCGCCTTTTGCTGTTCCAGTCATGCTGGAAGTCGGCAAAGAACCGGTTCACGGCGCGAGTGTCGAAGAGGCGATCCTCCGTGAGGCGGAGGATGAGTTGATCAGAGAAGCCATGGGCACGCTTTGAGCGCGAAACGAAGCCTACCGATCAAGCATTTTTAATGCTCTGTCCGCCATCGACTGGAATAACAGCGCCGTTGAGATACGACGCTGCCGGGAGGCAGCAGGAGAGCGTAATGTGCGCGAC
>JBCCDF010000206.1:0-5132 GCA_039030935.1 Pseudomonadota bacterium
CCAAAGAAGGCTGCAGGCCGAGTTTCTTTGGCCAACATGGCGAACATCCCAAGGATGCGGAACCCATCCCGGAAGGTTCGTAGCTTTGATTCACTGTCGTCAGGTCGCACGCCATAAGGTGTCGGGCGCTCCAGCGTTGGAATGCCGAGCTGGCTGCAGTGGACTGACATTTCCGTCTCGATCTCAAACCCAGTAGAGACTGCAGGGAATGATTTCACAAATCGTCTGGAGAAGACCCGGTAGCCACTGAAAATGTCAGTGAACTTGTCGCCGAATAGAATGTGATAGAAGCGATTGAACAGGGCATTGCCGAAAGCATGCCCGCCACGTCCGGCATCCTCTGTGACCCCGGCACGCGTGCCGACAACCATGTCGACATGGTTTTTCTGAAGCAGTTCTATCAGCGTCGGGGCAAGTGAGGCGTCATACGTGTCGTCGCCATCCGCCATGATGTAAATATCGGCTTCAATATCTGCAAAAATCCGGCGCACGACATGGCCTTTGCCCTGTTGGGTTTCACTCCGTACGATTGCACCGGCGTCACGGGCAATTTCAGCCGTATTGTCGCTGGAATTGTTGTCGAACACATAGATATCTGCATCCGGCAACGCCTTGCGAAAATCCTCGATCACTTTTGCGATGGTGACTGCCTCATTGTAGCACGGAATTGTGACGGCGATCCGCGGTTGGCGCGCTTCAGCGCTTCTTGAAGGTGTCTTGGGAGCAAATATCGGACGCATAAGACGGCGAAGCCTTTCAGTAACTTCCGTCTGTCATACGGCGATTATGTTTAAGGCGAAGTAAGGTGCGAGGACGAAATTACTAATGTCGGATTTACGTTTACGCGATTCTTCAGTGTGGTTGCCATGGCTATTAGGGACACTGTTCATCCTGCTACAGGCCCGCGCAGCAGGTGACATCGTATCCGGTATATTTCCCGACAATGATGACATGCTTCGGCTGCAGCAGGTTCGGGATCTCTTAGCAGGCCAGAGCTGGTTCAATGTCGATCAGAGCCGATTTTTGACCCCCGAAGGCGGAGAGATGCATTGGTCACGCCTGCCAGATATCTTTATTGCTGGACTAGTTTTACTGGCGCGCCCATTTCTGGGGCAGGCTGGCGCTGAGTCTTTCGCACTCGTCGTCTATCCGCTCATTCTGTTTGGGGTCGCACTCGCGACCGTGCGTGTGATTGCAGAAAGACTTGGGGCCGGGTTGCCGGGTCAGGCCATCGCCATGATCCTGTTTGGATTATCAAGTGCGGCCTATAATTTTTGGCCCGGACGTATCGATCATCACAATCTGGTCCTGTTGTTCACTTTGATCGGTTTTGCTGCGCTCTTATCGCCCCGACTGAGCGCGCGCTCTGCCGCCATTGCGGCTCTGTCAATTGTGGCCTCCATCTCTGTTGCGATTGAGGGCCTTCCTTATGCGGGTGCTCTAATTTTGAGTTTCGGAGTTTTCTGGATCGTTCGTGGCCATTCCGAAGGCATCCGCTTAGCCATGTTTGGGATTTCAATTGCTGTCTTCGCCGCGCTTTTTCTCGTGCTCGATGCGCCAGGCATAAGTGCCCGACGTGCTGTGTGTGATGCCTATGGTGTTTCTCATTTTGCAGCGCTTTTGGGAGGAGGGCTCTTGCTAGGAACTCTTGGTGTTTTTGGCGGCTGGTTTGATAGCTGGCAAAAGCGCTTAACAGCAGGTGCGTTTGCGGGCGCGATAACGCTTACCCTTTTTGTCGCCGTGAACCCAGCCTGTCTGGGCGACCCCTATGCTGAAGTCTCAGAGCAAGTCCGTGTTGGTTGGCTAAGTGTCGTTGGCGAGGCGCGCTCCCTGATAGCTGTTTGGGAGGGCGAGCCACGACGCGCCGTTTGGCAGTTTGGATTTGTCATTGCGGGCCTCGTCGCGACGGTCATAGTCTTGCTGACGAGTTCGCCACAGCAAAGACTGGGTCACTTCTCACTCGCTTTGCTGATGCTGCTCTCAACGCTGGCGTCGATTTGGCAGATCCGAGGTGTCACGTTTGCTCATCCGTTCGCTGCGATTGCAGGGGGATTGGTCCTAGGCGTGCTATTCACGCGCTGGCAGGAGGAGGGCGGTGCTGACAAACTCCTGAAATTTGCCGCAGCAGCCATCTTCATGGCGCCGATGAGCTGGCAAATCCTGTCCGACCAATTCGTAGACGAAGCTGCTGAAGCCCAGAAAAATAATGCGGATGGGATCGCCTATAATGTCGTTTGTCTCGACCCGCCTTCCTACTCTGCCTTGGGTGAGCTTCCCCCTGAAAAGGTCCTAACGCCTATTGATCTTGGCATGTCGCTTCTCGTGCGAAGTGAACATTCCGTCTACGGAGGCCCTTATCATCGCAACGTTCTTGGGATTGAGCGGGTGACACGGACGTTCATGTCTGAACCAGACGCTGCTTTGGGCGAAATTCGGACTATGGGCGCGACCCATGTCTTGTATTGCGCTGGAGCAAATGAAACGGCGCGCTACGCTCGGTTGAAGCCCGGCAGCTTTGCCGATGCAATGGAGCGAGGGCGCGTTCCAGATTGGTTGCAGCCTGTCGATAGCCAAACCGGATATGACGGAATTGTCAGACTATATCGCGTCATTGCTGACTGATTGCGGTGTCTCTCCCGTTGACGCTCTCAGCCCTTTGCGCCAATTGAGGCCATGTCAAAACACACAAATGCAAATGAAATTGTTGATGCTCTACAAGAGCTCTACCAGAACGCTGTCGGCGCTCTGAATGAGGCGCTTTCGAATTATTTAAATCATGGTGTAACACCTGATGGCAAAGCCCGAATAGAGGGTGCTTTTTGTTATCCAGAACTGGTGATCCATTATAATCCAGATGGACCGCCGCCGCCGATCAGTCGGGCTTTCGGGAAGATCAGCGAAGCCGGAACCTACGTTACGACGGTCACTCAGCCAGATTTCTTCCGTCGCTATCTCATCGAGCAACTCACCCCGCTCATCCGTGATTATGATGTCGAAGTTGAAGTCCGTCGCTCGACGGCTGAGATCCCATACGCTTATGTCTGGGACAGCACGCAGGCTGACGGGCTCGATGAGATTAATCCTGCTGAACTGGCCAAGTGGTTTCCCTCACCGATGCTGCAAGATATCGGAGACGAAATTGCCGATGGTGAGCTGTACGATCCATTTGATGAGCGCCCCTTAGCCCTGTTCGATGCCCCGCGAACAGACTTTTCACTCAAACGCCTCGCACACTATACAGGTACACCGACAGAGCATTTCCAGCGCTATTTACTGTTCACAAACTATCATCGCTACGTCGATGCCTTTGCGGACTGGGCCGTTGAGCAAATCCAGTCTGGTGAGACACGCTATACGAGCTTGTCAGTGCCGGGCGGCTTGGTTGTCGATAAAGACACTCCAGATGCGCGCCAGCAAATCGATGCCGCGCCTTGGCGGCGGTTTCAGATGCCAGCCTATCATCTCAATGCACCGGATGGGTCCGGCATCACGCTTGTAAACATTGGGGTTGGTCCGTCGAACGCGAAGACGATCACTGATCATCTGGCGGTTCTAAGGCCTGAATGCTGGATTATGGTGGGCCATTGCGGCGGCTTACGTCATTCCCAGTCGATTGGAGATTATGTTCTCGCTCATGCTTATCTGCGAGATGATCATGTGCTGGACGCCGTCCTTCCGCCGGATATCCCTGTGCCACCAATTGCTGAGGTCCAAGTCGCCCTTCAGCAGGCTTCTGCAGATGTGACAGGTGAGCGTGGAGATGCCCTTAAGAAGCGGCTCAGGACGGGCACTGTTGTCACTACTGATGACCGCAATTGGGAATTACGCTTCAGCGAAACAGCGATGCGGTTCAACAAATCCCGTGCCATTGCAATCGATATGGAGAGTGCAACCATTGCCGCAAATGGCTTCCGCCTGCGCGTACCCTACGGTGTACTCCTATGCGTTTCAGACAAGCCCCTGCACGGTGAGATCAAGCTTCCGGGTGCCGCTAATCGATTTTATGAGCGTGCTATTGGTGAGCATATCCGGATTGGGATCACTACCTTGGAGAAGCTCGCAAATGAAGGGGCCGCTTTGCATAGTCGTAAGCTTCGCGCGTTCGATGAGCCGCCCTTTAGGTAAGCGAAGTTGCATCAGCGGACTCAGACGTCGAATGCTCTATCTAATCAATTGGCGATACAGGTCATGATCAGCTCTCTTTTCAGTCAGCGCCGAGCCTTTCGCGGGTTATTCTGGCTTGTGAAGAGAGACATGAGTTTCATTTTGCTTGCCTCTCTCCTCTACGGCCTCGCCTATGCGGTTTCAGCGGAACTTTTGCTTGCAGGTGCGGCGTCTGAGGTCGCTTTAGATTTAATTTCAGACTTAATCAGCCTTGTTACAAATGTGATCTTTACGGCTCTGGTTTATGCCTACGCAACAACGAATAGTGGGTCACGTCTGTCGCTCGCTTTCAGCATGATCACTTACAAGCCGCCGCGCATCTTCGTGATCGCTGCGATGCTTCTCTTCGCGATCTCCATCGGGTTTTCTCTACTCGCTTTGGTCGCAATCGCTGTGATTGGGCTTTTGGGAAGCGCGCTCCCACTCAGCTTCATTGAAGGCCTACCTCCTTTCAAAGCGCTCGGTGAAAGCGTGAAGCGGACCAGCCAGTATTTCTTGTCAATTTTCGGATTCAATTTCTTGGTCTCTGCGCCGTTATTCCTCGTTCTTTTAGTACTGACTGGCGTCTTGAATGACCTCATGTCCGGGTCTCCATTGCGGACTGTCAGTCTTGGTACGCTGTACGGATTTGGCATTGCGGCCTTGATTTATGCTCAATCCGCTATCTATCGCGAATTAGCATTCATAGAGGCAGAGACGATAGAAGGCCGACCGTCATGAAAGATCGAGTAAAAACATTCCAAGGAATCCGTAATTTTCGTGACTTCGGCGGCTATCTTGGAGCCGGAGGACGCCTGATTAGGTCTGGTGTTCTGTTTCGATCTGCCCAGTTCGGTGAAGCGACGGATGCCGATCTTGAAAATCTGAAAGCCTTTTCGATCACCGTTCAGGCGGATTTGCGTCGCCCAGACGAGAGAGAACGCCATGGTCATCTTTGGCCGACAGAGGGTGTAAGGGTCGTGAAATCA
>JBCCDF010000207.1:0-5132 GCA_039030935.1 Pseudomonadota bacterium
ATTGCGCGCGGCGGGCGGGTTAATCCCATAGTCTCATCTCTCCTAGCTTTCCTCTACGCCAATTTGCAAGCGACGTAAAATCTCCGCATACGGTTCAACTAACAAAGCCGCTTAGAGCAGATCGTCTCGCCCAATCGCTTTCAGGTGGGCATGCAGCGATTTTACATCTTGAGCCCGATTACGGGGAACAACCATGATCGTGTCCGTTGTATCGATGACGACCATGTCTTCGCATCCGACGAGCGATACGGTCCGCCCGCCTTCTGAAATTACGAGATTTCCCCGCGATTGCTCGAGCACAGCGCGTCCGCGTACAGCATTGCCGAGTGGATCAGCTTCTGAACGAGCTGCGACAGCTTCAAAGCTTCCAATATCGCTCCAATCCATATCAACTGGGATGACGGCGGCTTTCGCGGTCGGCTGCATCACAGCATAGTCAATGCTGTCACCTTCAATCTCAGCCCAGATATCGCCATCGGGCGCGATAATTCGCTTGCCAGTTTCAGATCGCGTTTGCCAAGCCGAGCGGGATTTTTCAGCCATGGCAGGACGGAAGTCTGAGAGCTCTTCAAGCACCGTTTTAGCCGGAAACAGGAAGATTCCAGCATTCCAGAGCGCCCCTTGAGCCATCAGAGTTTCAGCCTTGTCCGCGTCTGGCTTCTCTAAAAACGCTTCAACATGAGCCCCGCCGGGAAGGTCTTCACCGGGTTGAATATAGCCGTAGCCGGTCTCAGCGCGGTCTGGTTTCATCCCGAACGTGACGAGATGTCCTGATTTTGCGAGCGTCGTCGCATTAGTAATCGCGGCATGAAAAGCTTCAACATTGCCAATATCGTGATCGGACGGCAGCACGAGAATGAGCGCGTCCTCGCCCTCTTGCTCAATCGCAAAATGAGCCGCTAACGCGATGGCGGGTGCTGTATTCTTTCCTTCCGGTTCAGAGATGACCCAGCCATCGCTATCGTCACTGACCATCATCGCACCGCGCACAAGTGCGGCATGGGCTTCGCTGGCAACGATCACAGGCGCAGCAACATCAACGCCGTCAACTGCATCTGGTACGCGCTCTAAGGTCTCGACCAGCATGGGACGCGCTGTCGTGAACTTTTGAAACGGCTTTGGATTGGCTTTTCTGCTGAGGGGCCAGAGGCGCGTACCAATACCACCACACAGGATCACCGGAACAAGGCTGGGTTGTCTCATGGGTGACGTCTATAAACAGTTTGTCAGAACTGGAAATATACGAAAGGCGCTGCTTGAAGAGGATACAGCGCCAATAGAACGCCGCAAAGCGCTCCCAGGCTGCCCCAATAAACGGTTGGCTTGCGCCATCCCTGCCATTTTGAAAGTGATTTGAGGCCACCACGACCCAACACTGCATCTAAGGCGATCAAGGGCAAAACCAGCCAGACCAGCGCACTCAATTGCTCACTCCCCCCCTCTCTCAAGCCTGTAAACGCCCACCAAATTGTTGCCGCGTCGCTAAAGCTATCAGCCCTAAATGGGACCCATGTTAGCAGTACAAAGACCTGTGTTGAGATGAGGCCGAACACAAATCCAATGGCCGCCTTGCCTTTGAAGAGCGCCCGATGAAAGGCGAGCGCTGCGCCGTGCATCGCGCCCCAGGCCACAAAGGTCCATGCTGCGCCATGCCACAAACCACCCAGAACCATTGTCGCCATCAGATTGCGATAGGTCTTTACTTCGCCACCGCGGTTTCCGCCGAGTGGTATATAGAGATAATCCCGAAGCCAGCTGGACAGTGAAATATGCCAGCGACGCCAGAAATCATCGATTGCCGGGCTGGCATACGGATACTCGAAGTTCTTAGGAATATAATAGCCAAACCAGCGCGCGACGCCGATCGCCATTAGGGAGTAACCCGCAAAATCGAAATAGATCAGTCCCGCAAAAGCGAGTGTGGCGCCGACCAAAGCCATGTTTGACCAGATGGCTAGATCGGTATCGCCCGCGACTGCGGCGCTGCCGTAAACCGGATCGACAAATTGGGCGAGATTGTCAGCAATGCCCGCTTTATAGGCAAAGCCAAGTGCAAAGGCGCGTAACCCCGCAAAGAAGAGGGCGCCCGAAAACGTTTTCACGCGCTCCATTTGCGGGAAAAAGCTCGCCGCCCGAACAATCGGTCCAGCGACCAATTGTGGGAAGAACGCGATGTAAAGCGCGACGCGCCTCAGTCGCTTTTCAGGTTCTAAATCGCCGCGCGCGACATCGACAATATAGGAGATCGCCTGGAAGACGTAGAAGCTAATCCCAACAGGCAGTAAGATCGTGACCGCTGTCCAACCCGGCTCAATCCCAACAGAATTAAGCGCTGCAACCGCGCTATCGGCGAAAAACCCAAAATACTTGAAGATCGCGATCACAGCCAGATTGACAGTGATGCCGAAGACCAGCGCGCGTCGGCGCGCTTTGTTTCCAACCGGGCGTGCTGCCGCGAACTTTGCGACCGCCCAACTGATCAGGATGACAAAGCTGATCAGCCCAAGAAACCGCCAGTCCCACCAGCCATAAAATACCGCACTTGCGACCAGAAGGAGATTCAGCCTCGCCTCTTTGCCCTTCAGCAACCAATAGCCGCCGAAGACAATCGCCAAAAAGGCGAAGAAGATGGCATCGGTGAAGATCATTGTGCGGCTTCTCCACTCACACTTGCCCCGGGTCGGGTCGCTGTCAGGATTCCGCTGTCGATTAGCGTGCCCGCCAACCAGCGCGTGTAGATCGCAGCGCCGTCATCTAGCAGGTGGTCGCGATCAAACCAGACTGGACCTGCCAGCTGCGTCAGAACGACGGGGTCATCGGAGTCAAAACAGGGCAAATCGGCAAACTCGCTGGCGCAAAGGGCCGCAACGTACATGCGTTGGTCAGCGGGCTGCACAGGCGGTTGATAATAACCGACGGTCTGCACGCCGCGCTCCAACAAAGTGTCCCGCATGATCGTACGATAGGACCGGACCCATTGCGGCACTTGCATTGTTTCTACGGGAAGAATTTCGCTCGTGTTCTTCGGCTCGCTCTGCGCACGTGGCGCAAACTGCGGATCATAGCTTCTAAGAATACCGGCATCTGCGGCGCGTTCACCCCGCCCGATGAGGCCGACATTGAAAAAATTCAGCGCTGCATGAACGCCCAAGAACCCTGTGTCCTTGATGCACTCAACGGCGCCATGACAGGCGCCACCGGCAAGACCGAGCCCTGTCCATGCACTCGTGTGCAAGTCAAATTGCTCAATCGCGCGGGCGTTAAACTTCGAGTTGCCGAACATAAATGCGGCGCGATGGTCAAACGGTTTGGCAACTTCAACAAAAACCACCTCTGGAACGCGTCCAGATAATTCCATGAACTGCTGAAGATGAGCGTCGCGTTCAATCACGGATGCGGCTTCAATCGACAGGTTGATCGCGCGATAGCGATATCCTGCCTCATTCAAAGCAATGGTCAGGCGTTCAGGATCGAGCGCGTTGCGGGAATAACTTGCGCCTGTGAAAACGATGAGAGGGCGATCATCTTGGACCGCCTCAACCACGGCGGCATTTACGATTTTATCGAAGTCTGTTGTTCGCCCGATATCACTTGTCGCAGCGATGCCCTTTACCGATAAAACGGCAAGCAGAAGCCCGCCGATAAAAGCAGTAATCGCGCCAAATCGGCCGCCAGCGATGGGTAGCCGTAAGACATGCGCCCCAATGAGCGCGACGGCTGCGAAGGCAAACAGGCTCCAATGCACTCGACACTCCTCGCCTGTCCCGCGACGGGACAAGCCAAAACTCGCCTAATACGTGAAGCAAACCTCTTGCCATTTCGCGAAGATCGCGAGTTTAAATCAGGCTGTCTCAAATTGCTTTAGAGACTCAAGATCAATCGTTGGCTGCAAATTATAATTTAGAATGCATCGATAACGGCTCTGAACAGGGGTTGTCGACGCGTGTTCAATATGCCCGTCAAATATAACTGCCCTGCCTTTCTTGGGCGAAATTCGGTCGGTGATCTCATCATCCTTGTATAGGACTGTGTCACCGTCGGCTGAGTTCACATAGTAGATCATCACATAGTGCGATGCAGCGTCATCGATGTGTTTGGGATTGGTGATCGGTTCGAGTTCCCGGCCCATAATGTTGGCTTTCGCCCGAATAATCATGTCGTTCGTCAGCCCTAGTCTCTGCAGAATGGCCTGCGGAATTGTGGCATATTGAGAGGCGGTTCGCCCATCCTGAATGAAGCCGTGCACAAATTGGGGGCTATCACCTGATTGGGTGTCATGATCTGTCGTATTTGTATTCGGGTAGTAAACCCAGGGCATGCGAGGGCTGAAGAGGACGGTCTCGATTTCATCTTCCATCGGCTTCGGCATGAAGTTCTCTAGAATTAGCGCAGTCATCGTGCGAACCCGTCCTATTCGTTGTGAAAACACCTTTGCACTGTTGATGTGATTATGCCATAGCGGCTGTGGGCCAGTGCTCCCCAACGAGTGCCAGCCTATCTGTAAGGATAGGAGTACAACAGATGGCATATGACGCCGCTAAGCCGGATGTGCGCCCCGCATGTCCGCATTTTTCATCAGGTCCGACGGCCAAGCGCCCGGGCTTTTCTCTCAATCAATTAGGCGATTTTGCGCAAGGTCGTTCGCATCGCTCAAGCCTTGCAAAGGCGAAACTCAAAGACGCGATCGAACGTACAAAAGCGATCCTCAATTTACCAGAAGGCTATCGCGTCGCAATCGTCCCCGCCTCAGATACAGGTGCAGTTGAAATGGCGATGTGGTCCATGCTCGGCGGTCGCGCGAGCGATATCTTCGCATGGGAGAGCTTCGGAAAGGACTGGGTCACCGATGCGGTTAACGAGCTGAAATTACCCGACTGTGAAATCCACACGGGTGATTACGGCGTCCTGCCGCCATTTGAGAAAGCCCGGGATGATGCCGACATTGTCTTCACCTGGAATGGGACAACCTCAGGCGTTCGAGTCCCAAACGCAGACTGGATCGCGGATAATCCGGACCGCGTGGTGATCTGCGATGCCACTTCTGCCGTGTTTGCCCAAGACATTGAGTGGCAAAAGCTCGATGTGATTACTTATAGTTGGCAGAAAGTGCTGGGCGGGGAAGCCGCCCATGG
>JBCCDF010000208.1:0-5109 GCA_039030935.1 Pseudomonadota bacterium
ATCCGGTCTGGCAGCGTCAAGATCACTTTTTTGTCAGACGCGCCTGCCCACAGCGGCCGCATTCGCCTATACCCCACCCATGCAGACGCTCACCGCGACCCCGACATCAGATGAGGCTGGCACGCGCCTCGACCGTTTCCTATCGCAACGGTTTGAGACCCTGTCACGCTCGCGCGCCAAGACCCTGATCAAAGACGGTCACTGCCTCGTGGCGGATGCGCCGCTGGACGATCCGCGTCACGCTGTGATTGCCGGTCGCGACTATACACTCCAAATGCCGGACCCCGTCGCGGCTGAGCCTGAGCCAGAAGCGATCCCGCTCGATGTCCTGTTCGAGGATGAGCATCTGATCCTTGTTAATAAGCCCGCTGGCATGGCGGTGCATCCGGCCCCCGGCAGCTGGACCGGCACACTCGTCAACGCTCTGCTGCATCATTGTGCGGGCGGTCTACCCGGCATTGGCGGGGTCGAACGCCCCGGCATCGTCCACCGCATTGATAAAGAAACCACAGGCGTTCTCGTTGTCGCCAAGACAGACCTCGCCCATCATGGGCTATCAGACCTGTTCAGAACCCACGACATTCAGCGCACTTATTTGGCCATCACGCGCGGTGCCCCTCGCCCCCTTGCAGGCACAGTGCAAACCGATATCGCGCGCAGCCCCCATGATCGAAAGAAAATGGCGGTCGTCCCAGATGGCGAAGGCCGTCACGCCGTGACCCACTACAAAGCGCTCAAACAGTTCGGACAGCTCGCAAAAGCCGATATTCGCCCGGCTGCGGCTCTGATCGAATGCCGACTGGAAACCGGACGCACCCACCAAATCCGCGTCCACATGGCCCATCTCGGCACGCCCCTTGTTGGTGACCCTATCTATGGTCGTCATCGTGGTATCAAAGCCTTTGGCTCAGGTGAGGCTTATGATCTCGCCATGAACCAAGCCCGCGCGCAGACCCGCCAGGCCCTCCACGCGGCCAGCTTAGGCTTCGTGCATCCCGTCACAGGCGAAGAGGTCTTTGTAGAAACCCCGCTCCCCGAAGACATGGCGACGCTCATTGAGGCCTTAGACCGCCTCTAACCACCCCTGATAGTGCGCGACAAAGCCCGCCAGCGGCACACTGACAGACACATCAAAACAGGCCCGGCCCTGATCATCAGCGTGTTCAAAAGACCGGCTTACAGGCAATAGAAAACGCGGCATCGGAATACCCAGAAACGCACCGCACATAACTGGATAATGCAGGCGCTTATCCTCCACGCGCAAACCAACCTCAAATCGAAAAAGCCCGAATTGCTCGCTCATCACGGGCCGCCCACCGCGTTGCGAGGCGCGCAAAGTCGACTTTAAGCCATGCGTCCCAAACCGCCTCGTCCAGACCTCCGTCTCGCCAACCCCTTGCATCACCACTTCGACTGAAAGATCACTGCCAGCAGGCGGAAACCTCGCAACCCATCCGGCGATGCGCGAGAGCAAACCCTTTCCGCGCTCAATTCGAACACGCCCTCTCCAGATATGCTTTCCCGATACCGAATGCAGAGCTTGCAGCGCTTCGGGCAGCCGCTCAAAATTATCCCCCAAAACCTGTTTAAATAGATAGACCATGGCGAAGCTCACCTAGCGATGGTTGTCCAACCAGATGCGCAGTTTTTCGAGAAGCGGGAGGATCATCTTGCGCTCCTCCGCGCTTAGCGCCTCTACAATGCGCGCAAAATGAGGGGTCGATGCTGTAATCCCATCAGCGCGCGCAGCGCGTCCGCCATCGGTCATGTAAACGCGCTTTGAGCGCCCGTCCGCATCATTCGGTCGAATCTCCACAAAGCCTTTGTCAGACAAGCGCTTCAGAGTCGACGTCATTGTGCCTCTCGTGACCTGAAAAGCGCTTGCCAGTTGCGCCGGTGTGCTCCCGTCGCCCAGCCGCGTAAAGTGATTGAGGACGGAGAACTGCGCCACGGTTAGCCCATGCGGGAGCGTTTTCTCAAACGCGCTGGAGGACAGCTGATGGATAATTCCGACCTCGTTCAATAGGCGGAAAATATCGATCTGAGCTGACGTCGTTGAGGGCAGTTTAGACAAGGTGGGCGTTTAATCCTCTGCGTGGCGTCGCCATGACGTCTTTTGCATATCCGATTCGATACAGCATTTGCACGCGTTCGCCCTCGCCAATCAAGTCATGCACACGCTCATATAAATCTGCCATCTCTCTATACTCCTGCAGAGACTGACTCCACGGATGAACGCCAAGTCCGAGCCGCGTTGCTTCCAAATTCATCCGCGCATAGGCGCGGCCTGCGCTGATCTGATCGCTGCGACTTTCATTGATATTGCTGATCCAACCAAAAGCGCGCGCGGATCGCGCCATGGCTTCATACATGTCAACGCCTTGTTTGAATGCAGAACTCGTCGGATCGGCCAGGCTTTCCCGATTGATCATGCCGAGCCATTTGCCGGCTGTGATCATCGGGCCCTCCAGCTCAATTCCGTCAGGATTGGCTGCAACCTCTTTGGCCCCAAGTCGCATCAGATCTACGGATTCCATATTGGCCGCATCGGTTGTGACTTCACGGACATGCGCATCGAAGGTCAGCTCGACCAAGTCGCGCGCGCGATCGTCATTCCCAATCGTCTTTGAGGTTTGTCCGAACATGCTGCCCATTTTGGCTAGGGCCGTCAGTTTTTCTGTTTCAACGTCCCGATCCTCATAGACCCCCTTATTCGAGCGGCGTGTGAGTATGTGATCGAATAACGGGTCTCGTGGTCGTTCACGGCGTTCGAAACGAACGCGAGCGACGGGTCGGTCATCTAAAGCCGCCATATCTGACCCGTCTGGGAAGAGTGTGATCTGAGCTTCATAACCGTCATGGGCTGCGGCCAAGGATAACAGCTCCAGAAAAGCGCCACAGCCAATCGTAATCTGGCGATCAAACGGATCGGTCACGGGCAGTCGCCGTTTGCTGTCATGGTAGAAGGTTAAACTGTCATCGCCGTCTAAGGACGCCAGCCAAGGTTGCAAATTGTGCGGATTGGGGGCGAGCAGCGCGTAAGACAGGGCCCGCTTGCGGGCGTCATCATACTGACCCGCCTCTCTCCAGGGCGCGCGAGCATCTTTGGACGGCTGCCCGGCGACATAAACCGCTCTGCCAGCGCTGCTGGCTGCAAGCACAACACCGCCCCCAAGAAGTTTTAAAACACCGCGCCGCGAAACCATATCAGCCTCCAATTTAATTTGATATAATACTATATAGTTTTGTATCAAATTAAATTGGCAAGTCAATGGTGTGTCTTGAGACAAAGTCTTGCCGTTCAAAATCAGTCATGCTCTTTCGCTCCAGTTATAAAATTTCAGGAGGAAAAAATGGGCGTTTTGGACGGAAAGGTTATTCTCGTCACCGGTGGGGGAAATGGAATTGGTAAAGAATGCGCCCTTCTGGCCGCACAGAATGGCGCAAAGGTGGTCGTCAACGATCTGGGGGCTGCACTCAGTGATGATGGCGCGGCTGCGGGCGATGCGGGTTTAGCAGAACAAGTGGCACGTGAAATTCGTGATGCGGGTGGGGAGGCTGTCTCAAACTCTGAAAGCGTGACGGATATGGCGGCCGTGCAAGGGATGGTAGAGCAGGCCAAGGATACGTTTGGCGGTCTGCACGGGATTATCAATCCGGCGGGAATCCTGCGCGATGGCATGTTCCACAAAATGAGTGAGGATGACTGGAAAGCCGTCATCGATGTTCACTTGCACGGCAGCTTCAATGTCACGCGCGCCGCAATTGAGCACTTCCGTGATCAAGAGGATGGCAGCTTCGTCCTCTTCACCTCGACCAGCGGTTTGATCGGCAATATCGGCCAGGCGAACTATGCCGCTGCCAAAATGGGCATCGCTGGCCTGTCACGCATCATCGCTATGGAGGGCGCTCGCAAGAATGTGCGTTCAAATATTATCGCGCCCTTCGCTTGGACGCGTATGATTGCCTCCATCCCGGTTAAAGATGAGGAAGGCGCGAAACGCGTGGAACGGATGCGCACAGGGATGCGCGCCGATCAGGTCGCTCAGCTCGCCGTAACGCTCTGTGCAGACGGTGCCAAACATGTCAGCGGCCAGATTTTCAGCGTCCGTGGCAATGAAGTTGTCCTGTTCAACCAGCCGCGACCAGTGAAGTCGATTTCGCGCCTCGAAGGCTGGACGCCTGAAACCCTGATCGAACAGGGCTTCGGCGCGATGGAGGGTAGCTTCACCGATATTGGCGCGACCACGAGCGTCTTTCCTTATCCGCCTGTTTAAAGCGCGGTTCAGGAATTGCAGGCGCTTTACCGAAACACTGAGTGAGTAACAGGATGGAAGACGAGACACCGCAATCGGGCATCGAGCAGGTAGACACGATCCCTGAGGGCTCGCAGCCAATGCGTCTCGTTCAGGGACCGGACGGTCAGTTCTATCTTGTCCCAGACACGCGTGATGTTGCTTCGTCAGTGACGCCAGAAACGCAACAGAGCGATAGCGGCCTCTTCGCCTTCCTCGACCCGATCCTCGCGGACCCACTCGGTTGGGCGCAGGCCAATCTGCTCAACATTGATGCGCTCTTGCCTCTGATCTATCAGGTCGGTGCGATCCTCGTCATTTTGGCCCTCGGATCGATCCTCGCGCCGCGTGTGCGAACAGCCGTTGCTGCAGGTGTGAAACGCCTGCCGGAACAGGTTCAAACCCTACTCGGTGATCTGCCCACGCGCATTGTTAGACCCGCGCTTTGGGCGGCAGGGCTCTTCATCGGACAGGCGGCGATGGCCGGTGCAGGGCTCGACAGCGCACTCGTGCGCATCGCCTCGTCCCTCTCTCTGGCGGTGCTCGGCACGTCCGTCATCGTGCCGTTTCTGCCGACAGTGTTCCAAAAGCCGGTTCGTTGGGTCATTTACGCCTTCGCAGCCTTCTATGCGATTGGCATTCTCGACCAAGTTATGGCCGCGCTCGGCATGGGCCCGGATTTTGGCGGTCGCGCCATCAGTCCGCTCTTCATTATTCAGGCCGTCGTGACAGCAGGTCTGTTCCTCTACGGCGCGCACTGGCTTTCTAAAAAGCTCAAGACCCGCGTCGATGACCTGCCCAGCGTTGAGCCCTC
>JBCCDF010000209.1:0-4989 GCA_039030935.1 Pseudomonadota bacterium
CGCAGCTGCTGATGAAGAAGGCGTGAAACAGCGTAATGGTGGGCGCTAATCCGGCCGTAACGAAGAGCTCGCTCCTCACATGATCGTCAAAATGAGTGCAGATCTTTTCGCTTTTATCGACTGGCAAAAAGTGCCAGCAATGGGAGAGAAGCTGAAACTCTAATGGTAGTGGGAGAGCAAGTTTGCGATCGGGACATGTCATAAAACCCATTTGTTCTGCGATCGCTCTGATTGCAGCAGCTGGTCTAGTTGCGTCATGTGGCGGCGGCGGTGGTGGAGGTGGTTCGACAACACCAACACCCCCGCCGCCACCTCCGCCTCCTCCACCCCCTCCTCCGCCGCCGCCTCCGCCACCACCGCCAACGAATGTTGATATTAGCGGCCTGATTACCTTCGATAGTGTGCCAGCGGCATCGAACTTTATTGGACTGGATTACGATCAAACGGTTCAAAAGCCGGCCCGCGGCGTAACAGTTGAAGTCGTGAATGCCACCGGCACGGTCCTCGACACGGACGTCACAGATGACGCAGGGGCTTACGATGTCACCGTCGACTCGAATACGAATGTCCGGATCAGGGTCCGGAGCGAAACGGTCAGCACAGCCACGGCTGCATGGGATATCCGCGTTTTAGATAATACTTCCAGCAATGCGATCTACACGCTTAATGGGTCGCTCAGCTCATCTGGTGGCACGGATTCAACACGCAACCTGAATGCGCCATCGGGATGGGATGGAACGTCTTATTCAGCGACACGCGCGGCCGCCCCCTTTGCGATCTTAGATGCAATGTATGAGGCCGTCCAAACAATTGTCGGGGTTGATGCAGACGTCACTTTCCCGGCGCTCGAAGTGTTATGGAGCGTCAATAATAGACCCACAACGGGTACCAGAAATATTCCGACCGGCGATGTTGGAACATCCTTCTACACGAGACTAAGCGGACAACCGACCATCGTCATCTTGGGCGCAGCAGACAATGACACCGACGAGTATGATAGCCACGTCATTGTACACGAGTTTGGTCATTATTTCGAAGATCAAATTTCTCGATCCGACTCGATCGGCGGACAATGGACGACAACCGCGAGGCTCGATCCAAGGCTGGCCTTCGGCGAAGGCTTTGGCAACGCATTCTCAGGCATGATCCTTCAAGATCCGATTTATCGAGACAGTCTGGGTGCGGGCCAAGCGAATGGTTTCACCATCAATGTCGAAACCGGAAGTCGCCCTAATGATGGATGGTACAATGCGGAGTCTGTCCAGAGTATCCTGTATGACCTCTTCGACAGTGACGATGACGGGAGCGATACGATTTCGGCTGGTTTTGCACCGATCTATGAAACGCTGACAGAACAGACCTATCGCGAAGCCGACGAATTCACGACGGTGTTCCTGTTCTCCGACGCGATCAGGGGCAAGACCGGAATTGATAACAGCGTTCTGACAGCGCTTTTAACCGAGCAAGATATTAATGGGACTGGACCGCGCGGGGTAGGCGAGACGAATGATGGCAATCGACCGGAGGTTTTGCCTGTCTATAAAACACTGACGCTCGGCGGCCCTACGGTCACAGTGTGCTCATCAGCTGTTAATGGCACAACGAACCGACTGGGCGTGCGTGATTTTGCGACCCTGACAATTGCGGCCACAACCAATCTAACGATAAGAGCCTCAAGGACGTCAGGCTCCGCAACAACAAATCCCGATTTCTTCGTTTGGGAGGAAGGTCTTCTATTCACCAACCGTGTTGCCGATAGCGGTGTTGCGGATTCCGAGACCTGGACGGGAACTCTAAGTCCGGGAACGTATGCGATCGAGTTCTTTGATACGAATAATTTCAGCTCCGGCTCAGCCGCCGATAGCTGTTTTGATCTGTCAGCGTCATGAGGAGACAAACCATGAGAGGATATACCTCTACCTTGGCCGTAATATGCGGCGCGGCGTTTCTTACTTCGTCGTGCAGCCAAACCGGGTCACCGTCTTCACCTCACCAAAATACGGCTACTCAAGCAGAAACTGCAAACGCAGAGGTAACCCCCAAACGCGTTAGACTTGGTTCACCGATCACAACGATAAAGCCCGGCGCTGGTGTGATCGTAGACGCGACCGTTCCGGCTACGCTTGAGGTGGGCGAAAGTGCTACTGTGATCGTCTCCGTGTCTGAAGCGTTTTCGGAGGGCACGCTCGTTATCACGTCGAGCGGGAGCGAAGGCCTGACAATTTTTGGGGCCGAAACGACAGCTCGTTTGGATATGGGTTTGGAAGGGCCACATCAGGTTCGATTAGACTACACGGCCGACGCTGCGGGCGTTTATTACCTCAATATAGTCGCGACAACGATTTCAGCCGATGGCAATGAAGACAGTCGGGCCCACGCGATCCGGGTTGAGATCGGGGACTGGGAAACCGCTGCTAAAGTGTCTCAAAACGCGGTCATGGAAGTCTCTCCGCAGGGCGACGCTATGATCATTATGGAAGCAGAAGAGACCATTGAGTAGCTTATCTTCTTTGACGGGTCCTCAGCGCCCGATCACAGAGACGGATCAGACAATATAATCGGCATCGAGCGCTTTATCATCGGCACTGCGCCAAACAAAGTAAGAGTAAACGGCACAAACGATCGCGGTACTCACAGCCAATGCAGGGACGACAAGGGCAAGTGACAGACCGTCCAAAACGAAAGCTGCGACCAAACCAATAACACCGACAGCCATAAACAGCCGTCCACCGAGGCGGTGCGTTTTTTCCCAAGCGCTATTGCTGGACAGGGTCCATGGCGTGCGGATGCCGAGGAACCAGTTAGGGCGGGTCTTGGGCAAGTAGTTGCCAAGGATCAAAAAGAGCAACGCCGTTCCAGCGATGACAAAACGAACAAACGGGATAGCGCCCACTTCTGTACCGCCTGCATCAGTTGCGGATGAAATTTTCAGCAAAGCAGTCCCAACACTTACGCCGGCTAGAAGGAGCATAGTCGCGACCCAAGAAACACAATAAACCTTCGAGCTCTTTTCAAGGTTCGCTCGGCGTGGATCGATCTTTGGTAGAAAGGCGAGTAACGCAGTCGTGAAAAGAGAGACACCTATGACGACATAATGACTGATCATCGCTTCTGACCGAGTGCCCCAACGATCGGGCTCACCAGCAGCATTCCAATGAACCGGGATTTGTTGGTCTGCGGGTAGGCTGACCCAAACCCAGATCGCGGCTCCGATCATAATGACAATCGCAAACGCACTCGCACTCAAGCCGATCTTAATCGTGTTGTTCACTCTGCAGCCTCCTCATGCTGTTCATCGCCATTGTCATGGCCAACCATCCCCATCAAAGCGCTGATCGCGTCTTCAATCACGCTTGTATTGGTGCGGTAAATAATGCTCGTTCCGCGACGCTCAGCCGTGATCAGGTCTGCATCCTTCAGAACGGTTAGGTGTCGTGTGACCGTCGGCCAGGCCGCATCAAACCGCTCGGCCAATTCGCCTGAACTGCGCGGCCCTTGTCGAAGCAAGTCCATAACCTGACGACGAAGCGGATGACCGAGCGCTTTGAAAACTTCATTTGGCATAATTGCTAATTAGCATTTACAACAAATATGTCAAACGAGTTCCTACAAGGCCACGAACCGACGCAAACTGATCGGCGCAGATAACGCTAAGCACCAAGCATGGGATGCGGGTCATAAAGACCCTTAAAGCGTGCATCTCTTAGATAGTCCGGCTTGTGCAGTATGGCGCCATCTTCGCCTGAGCGCTGAATCGCCATTTGGTCACGAGGCAAATGCAGAAGCTCTTTCTCGCTGAAATCGCCGAACAATTCGCGCAGACTTTTCGCCATCATTGGATTGGGAACACCAAAAGTCGTCACGGCCGCAGAACTCGAAAGCACAGTTCTCCAGTCTTTGGGCAGGATGCGCTTAATCTGGTCCATGTCCTGAAAGAAACTCCAGACGCGCATACCGTATGATCGGGCGAGCGTGTAGGCGGTCGCCAATAATTCAAAGTCTCCGAGCTGAGCGGCCTCATCAATAGCAAATAGCGTTCGGTACTTAGGGAGCCGCGAAGACCGCGACAGGACCGCCATCATCAGAATAGCCGTCCAAAGCCTGAATAGGACCCCATGGCTCTGAAGTTTGGAGGGCGGTACAACCAAGTAGATCGTCACTGGATCACCCCTCACAATAGCCTGAAGGTCAATCGTTGAGGCTGAAACCGTCTCTTGCGCTGCTTTCGATGCCAACGGTGTTAGGTAAGAACAAGCCGTCGCCAGAATGCCGGAACGCGTCACGTCAGTAATCTGGATAAAGCTTGCCAATTCCTCGTAAGCGAAAGGATCAAGCTTGCTCGGAACTGTATCGAGAATGACTGCAAGGCTATGCGGCACATCACTATCTTTGAGCTTTTTTCGTACAGTCGCAAAACTACGATCATTGTCTTCATATACTGTCGCAGCGAGGCTTATAACGGCAGCCAGCAGAGCCTGTGCATGAAGATCCCAGAAGCGGTCTTTTGTGTCAAAAGCTGCACCGCCAGCAAGAATACCCGCCAAGTCCATCGCGACACCTGCATGCTCCACACCTTTCAAATCAAATGCCTGAAATGGATTGAGCGAGGCACTTTCAGTCGTAACGACTTTGAACGGGTCAATAATGTGAACCGTCTGCCCCATTGCCTCGCGTCGCTTTGCAGTAATCGCGCAGGCCTCACCTTTCGGATCAATCACAATAGCCGGACCCTCATAGCTTAGAAGATTTGGAATCAGAGCCGACCGCCCCTTACCCGTTCCTGTTGGAGCAATGGTAATGAGATGGCCTTCACCCTCTAACCATTCATCCTGAGGTTCCGGAAGGGACACCACTTTGCGCGTATGAAAGCCGATTTGCTTATCTTCTTCGGGACGGCGATATCCAAGCAGAACTTTATCTCCAGCTCCAACGGGCTTTTTGACGGCACGCTTCCGAGGTTTTGCGGTCCTTTTTTGTGTCGGCTTTGTC
>JBCCDF010000210.1:0-4953 GCA_039030935.1 Pseudomonadota bacterium
GACCTTGAAGGCGATATGCTGGACCCAAAGCGGGGTGTTTTCATCGCGGCCCATATCGGGCTGCTGCGGCAGTTCGAAGAAGGCGAGGATATTGCCCTCTCCAGCATCGAGGAAGATGTGCATGTACGGATCGTACGCACCAGTAGAAGGCACATGGTCTTCTGCAATCGCGAGCTGAAAGTCCATGCCAAGGACATCTCGGTAAAATTCAACCGTCTCTTTCGCGTCTTTACAGCGATAAGCGACGTGGTGAACGCCTTTGATTTGTGGAGCTGGGGTCATGTCTATATATTATCCCTAAAGCTGGTGTCGCCGGTGATGGCTTCATAGATCCAATTGCTGCCAAAAAAACCTGCCACAAAGAGTAGTATGCCGATTAACATGACGCCAAACGAGTCCCATTCAAGAACGCTGAGCGCAAACCATCTCCAGGTCAGCATTGGCACAATCCCAAAGACGAGCGCAAAGACAGATATGCGAAAGAGCGCCATAATACTCAAACGGTTTCCTCCACATTCAGTACACCGCGCTCAACCTGATCGCGCTCGATGCTCTCAAACAGGGCCTTGAAGTTCCCCTCACCGAAGCCGTCCTTATAGTCGCCTTTGCGTTGAATGAACTCAAAGAAGACCGGCCCAAGCTGAGGCTGCGCAAAGATTTGCAGCAAGAGACGCGGCTGACCGCCCTCCGTCGTCCCATCAAGCAGGATGCCGCGCGATTTCAGCGCCTCAACAGGCTCTCCATGACCCGGCAGGCGCTCATCCAGCATCTCATAATAGGTGTCCGGTGGCGGGGTCATGAACGGGATGCCCGCCTGTTTCAGCTTGTCCCACGCCGCAACGATGTCATCGCAGATCAGCGCGATGTGCTGAATGCCTTCGCCGTTAAACTCGCGCAGAAACTCTTCAATCTGGCCCTTACCGCTCTCGCCTTCCTCGTTCAGCGGGATCCGGATTTTGCCGTCCGGCGCGGTCAGTGCTTTCGACGTCAGGCCGGTATATTCGCCTTTAATGTCGAAATAACGGATCTCTTGGAAGTTGAAGAGGCGCTCATAAAAATCGGCCCAATAAGCCATACGGCCGCCATAGACATTATGGGTCAGGTGATCGACCAGCTTGAAGCCGCAGCCTTCAGGATTGCGTTCGACGTCCGGGAAATAGTCGAAATCAATGTCGTAGATGGAGTGACTTCCTTCGCCCTTCTCATAACGATCGATGAAATAGATAATGGAGTTGCCGATGCCGCGGATGCCGGGGATATGCAGCTCCATCGGGCCCGTCTCAACCTTGACGGGCTCAGCCCCATTCTCGATCAAATGACTGTAAGCTTTTTGGGCATTGCGAACGCGAAAGCCCATCCCGCACGCCGCAGCGCCATGCTCACGCGCAAAGTACCAGGCCGGTGAGTGTGGCTCATAATTTGTGATGAAGTTGATGTCGCCCTGACGCCACAACTCAACATCTTTAGAGCGGTGACATGCGACTTTAGTAAAGCCCATCGTTTCAAAAATCGGCTCCAGAACGCCTTTCTCAGGCGCAGAAAACTCAATAAACTCGAAGCCATCAAGGCCAGCAGGATTTTCAAACAGATCAGCCATAGTGCGACACCTCCTAAATTAGTTGCATTTGTAACTAATTTTGCGCAGTGTTGCAAGCATGATCTATTTCCGGTGAGATAAAGCCATGTCAGACACAGCGATAAATCCGACTGAAACGCCGCCGCTCCGGCTGGACGACTTTCTGCCCTATCGGCTTTCAGTGCTCTCAAACGCGATCTCCACCCAAATTGCGCACATCTATGAGAACGAGTTTTCACTCTCGATCTGGCAGTGGCGCATCATTGCCGTTCTGGGCGAGCATTCAGGCCTGACAGCAACAGATGTGGCACAGCGAACCTTAATGGATAAGCCAACAGTCAGCCGCGCTGTCAGCAGTTTGATTGAGCGCAATCTTATAGAACGGATTACCGATCAAGAGGATCGTCGACGCATGCCGCTCACCCTGACACACGACGGCAAGACTATTTATAAGGCGGTCATCCCTCGCGCCCTGCAATGCGAAGAGGATGTGCTTGCTGCGCTCGATCCGCGCGAAATCGCCATTTTGCACGCGCTATTAAACCGGCTTAGTAAAGCGGTCGCCTCAGATGGTCTCTGGAAAGATACAGACGTGTAACTCTTTCAGGATAGAACGCCTCCAAAGTTGATATGAACTGGCCCTAATCTGCCGAGGAGGACAATCAATGACGCCAAATATGATGGACTCCATTTTCGGGGGTCTTGTCGAGAAACGACCTGAGTTCGCCAATGCGATGAAGACGTGGACCGACACACTTGGCCCCACGCTGGCGGCGCGCGAGGACGAGCGAAAGTCCATTATTAAAAAGGCCACCAATCGTACGATTGTGGTCGCGATCATTGTGATGACCATTACACTCGTTCTCGCAATTCTGTTCACATCAGGCGACTTTTTCGGATTTGCGATCTTTCTCGGCATTATGGTCACCGTCGTCGCAAGTGGTGTGGCCTGGGTTCCCCTTTTCGCTATGAAGTCAGAAACCAAGCAGCTCGTCGTCGGCGCAGCCGCGCAAGCGTTTGGCTTTCGCTATAATACGCTTCATTCGGATGTCTCCGGCGTGTCAGACTGGAAATCGGCAGGCAATTGGATCAAAGCGCGCGGCGACTTGGATAAGGGCGCGTCCCTCTTTAAACCCGGCGGCGGTGATCAACCGCCAACACCTGCCTTCGACATCCTCAAGACCGTAAAATTGATGCCGAGCTATGATAGCCGGAAATTTGAGGACCTGATTGAAGGCCATCGCGCTGACGCAAAATTCTCAATGGTCGAATGTGAACTGACCGAACAACAAGGCAGCGGCAAAAACCGCCGGACGGTTACGAAATTCCAAGGCCTTCTTTTCCATATCGAATACCCAAGAGCCTTTCTTGGGCGCACACTGCTCGCAAGGCGTGGCTGGAGCAAGGGCTGGTTCTCGAACAAGGACCTTGAGAAAGTCGATCTCACTTCGGTTGAGCTGGAAAAAGCCTTTCAGGTCTATTCCACCGATCAGGTTGAAGCGCGATATCTGATTACACCGGACCGAATGGAGCGCCTCGTTGCTCTGGAGCGTCACTTTAAAGGCGGCAAACTCCGCGGCATCTTTGAGGGTGATCATCTAACGCTCGCGCTTGAAGCGAAAGACCAGTTTGAGGCCGGATCAATCTGGAAACCGCTCTATAATCCACAACGCTATATTAGTGCCCTGACAGAGATCGGATTGGTCTGCGATGTGATCGATGGCTTTCTGACGCGCGAATGGGTCAGGGACAAGCTCTAAGCCGCGCAAACACCGCTCTTTGAAAGAATGATGGATCGCAGCGATCACGGACAAAACATCAGCTGCGCCAATGCAACGCAGCATAGCCCCATCAGGTGTGTTGTCAGCTCTTATACAAGGTGCTAAGCGCCCCCAACTAGTCATGCGGGGCACGATGTGCGCGCTCCGTTGCCCAGATTTCAAGACAGGCGCAGAGCCTGAAAAGAGAACGGATGCAAGCCTTGGCCGCACCCTCTGTAAATACAGCGACACAAGCCGCCCGCCGTTATGCCGGCGCCATCTTTGAACTCGCAAAAGATAAGAAGGCCCTCAAAGCCGTTTCAGCTGATCTGAAAACGCTCATCGAGCTCGCAAAAGACAGCGAGGATCTTACCCGCTTGATGCAGAGCCCAGCCTTTTCCAGTGACGAGAAAACTAAAGCGCTCGTCGCCATTGCTGACAAAGCCGGTCTCTCAAAATTGACGACTGGCTTCATGGGAACGATGGCTAAGAATGGCCGTGCGCGCGACCTTGTCGGCGCTGCAAACTATTTTGACGTTCTCTACGCCAAAGAGCGCGGTGTCAGACGCGCCTTGGCCACCACAGCGAAGAAAATGAGCGCTGCCCAGCGCAAAAAACTCGAATCTGTCATCGCAAAGGCGATTGGCAGCGACGTAGAACTTGAAACAGAGGTCAATCCAGACCTCGTCGGCGGCATTCAGCTGCGCGTCGGATCAACTCTGATCGATGCCAGCATTGCCGCGAAATTAGACCGTATGAACACTGCTATGAAGGGAGCGTGAGCTCAATGTCCATTAGTGCAGCCGAAATCTCCGGCATTCTAAAGTCGCAGATCGAAAACTTTGGCGTCGAGGCGCAAGTCTCTGATGTCGGGCAAGTCCTGTCCGTCGGTGACGGCATCGCGCGTGTCTATGGCCTCGACAATGTTCAGGCCGGTGAGATGGTCGAATTTGAGGGCGAGGTCAAAGGCATGGCGCTGAACCTCGAAAGCGACAATGTCGGCGTCGTTATCTTCGGCGACGACCGCGGCATCAAAGAAGGCTCCACAGTGAAGCGCCTCGATGAGATCGTGGCCGCCCCTGTCGGCAAGGGCCTGCTCGGGCGCGTTGTTGACCCCCTCGGCAACCCCATCGACGGCAAGGGCGAGATCACAGACGTGGCCTCCCGAAACCGTGTGGACGTGAAAGCGCCGGGCATCATCCCGCGTAAGTCTGTGCATGAGCCAATGATGACAGGCATTAAAGCGATTGACGGCATGATCCCCGTCGGGCGTGGCCAGCGCGAGCTTGTCATTGGTGACCGTCAGACCGGCAAGACCGCTGTCTGTGTCGATACGATCCTGAACCAGAAAGAAACCAATGCCGCGGCCAAAGACGACAGCGAGAAGCTGTTCTGCGTCTACGTCGCCGTTGGTCAGAAGCGCTCAACTGTGGCGCAAGTTGTGAAAACGCTCGAAGAGCGCGGCGCAATGGATTACACGATTGTTGTCTCAGCCACCGCGTCTGAGCCAGCTCCGCTGCAATACCTCGCACCGTTTACAGGTTGCACAATGGGTGAGTGGTTCCGCGACAATGGTATGCACGCCCTGATCATTTATGATGATCTGTCCAAGCAAGC
>JBCCDF010000211.1:0-4906 GCA_039030935.1 Pseudomonadota bacterium
CGTGTGTCCTGCCTGTCTCGCATCGCGCACAAGCTTGTATCCTGGGTCGGAAATCAGGGGTGTTCCAGCGTCACTTATGAGGGCAATCGCGTCACCTTTTGATAACTTTGAGAGTATTTCTGGTCTACGCTTTGCCCCATTGTGGTCATGGTAGGGACTGACTTTTGCACGTATCTGATGTACATCTAGTAATCGTTTCGCAATCCGGGTGTCTTCGGCCAAAATTTCATCTGCAACAGTCAACACGTCCAGGGCGCGAAGCGTGATATCACGTAAATTACCGATCGGCGTCGAAACAAGATACAGGCCGGGGTCGAGCGCTTGCGCCGCCCGGACTTCAGATTTAGGTTCACCAGAAAGGCGATTCACAGGGGATCGAGAAGATGACATCTAAGCCAGCATCGCGCTTCATAGGCCTTACGCCAAGTCTGTTTTTTGCGGGTTTTTTATTTTTAGCCTCGTGCGCCACGCAGCCCCCCACGCCTGTTGGTCCAATCTCCACTGGCCAACCCCGCGTTGACCCACAACCGACAGCTGAAGATGCCGCCCTCGAAACTGTCGATGATGATGTTGAGACCGAAGACGATGTCGAAGAGGTCATAACCCAGGCTTACACGCCTGAGTTCATGCAAGCTGGTGAAATCGTTCGAGCAGGTGTCGCCCTGCCCTTTAGCCACCCAAACGCGAATGTCCGAAAGCAAGCAGAAGGGATGCTGGCAGCTATTGAACTCGCCCTTTTTGATCATGCGGGCGAAGAATTCCTACTTATTCTAGAAGATACGCGCGGGTCTGTCGATCGCGCTTATGAAGTCTCAGAAAGCTTCCGCTCAAAAGAGGTCGACATGGTCTTCGGCCCTTTGTTTGGCGCGAATGTCCCGGTTATGCGCGAAGGCCTTAGCGGGACGGGTGCACCGATCATCGCCTTCTCAAACGATAGCGCTGTTGCTGGTGGTGGGGCATGGCTCGCATCAATCGCGCCGGAAGAAGAAGTCAGGTCGATCACCCGCTATGCCGCCTCTCGCGGTTATACCAGCTTTGCTTATTTCGGACCGAACTCAGAGCTTGGTCAGAAAGTGCAACGCACCCTTGAAGCTGAAGCGCGCGCGCAGGGCGGGCAGTTCATAGCGTCTGCATTTTATCTCTCAACAAGCCTGAACCCAGATACTGAAGCGCGGGCGTTTGCACAGACAGTCATGGGAGCCGTGGAGCGTGGCGAACAAGTCGCTGTTCTAGTCCCCGAACGTGGAAACCGCCTACGTCGTATTGCTCCGCTTCTTGCTTATGAAGGAGTCGATACGCGCATCGTTAAAATGATTGGGCTGAGCTCTTGGGACGACCCCAATGTGTGGCGCGAACCAAGTTTGAATGGAGCATGGTTTCCCTCAGCACCGAGCCTTGAAGTTCAAGATTTCGAAACGCGATATCAACGCCAATATGGCCAAGCACCCTCCTCTCTTGGCGCCATTGCTTATGATGCCGCCGCCCTCTCTATGGCGCTTTCAAGAGACGGAGAGCTCACAGTTGATGAGCTGCTGGATGAAAACGGCTTTGCAGGCGTCAACGGGCTATTCCGCTTCAGCTTTGAGGGCCTCGCGGAGAGAGCCTTAGCCATCTACGAAATCGATCCGAACCGCGAAGCTGGGGTCAGGGAAATTCAGGCTGTGCCGAACAGTTTCATCCCGGTGATCGGCTAAGCTGCGGACGGACCAACTTCCAGAACATCTTCGACCGTGCGTAAACCCGGTTTCGGACTGTTCACCAGCACTGCCATATTTCCTGGTAGGTGCTGATTATCCAGCATTTTCTCGTGGGCAGTGGGAATGTCCGCCCAAGGGAAGACTTCTGACATGCAAGGGTCAATCCGACGGTCTATGACGAGTTGGTTTGCCGCAGAGGCCTGCTTCAAATGGGCAAAATGGCTACCCTGAACCCTTTTCTGACGCATCCAGAGGAAACGTGCATCCATCGTTAGGTTAAATCCTGTCGTACCAGCGCAGATGACAACCATCCCTCCTCGTTTCACGAGAAAGACTGACACAGGAAACGTGCTCTCACCGGGGTGCTCAAAAACGATATCGACGTCTTTTCGACCCGTGACCTCCCAAATCGCTTTCCCGAATTTGCGGCATTCGCGCATATAATCGTTGAAGCCCTCACCATTCACTTCAGACAATTGGCCCCAACAGTTGAAATCTTTGCGATTAAGCACGCCCTTTGCGCCCATTGAGTGAACGAACTCTTTTTTGTCATCGCTGCCGACGACACCGATCGCGTGAGCGCCTGTCACAGCGCATAACTGAACGCCAAAACTGCCTAACCCGCCAGAAGCGCCCCAAACTAGGACATTATTTCCCGGTTTTACGATGTGGGGTCGATGGCCAAACAGCATACGGTAAGCGGTGGCGAGGGTCAGCATATAGCACGCGCTCTCCTCCCATGTCAGGTGCTTGGGTCGAGGCATACATTGACGCGCCTGAACACGACAAAACTGAGCGAAGGCACCATCATCAGTTTCATAGCCCCATATGCGCTGCGTTGAGGAGAACATTGGATCGCCGCCATTACACTCCTCATCATCGCCATCATCCTGATTGCAATGAATAACCACTTCGTCGCCCGGTTTAACGCGAGTGACCTTTTTGCCGACCGCCCAGACAATACCCGCAGCATCTGAGCCGACAACGAGATAGTCTTTTGTCACATGCCGGTTGTCGAAACAGGAAATGGGCTCACCCAAACACGCCCATACGCCATTGTAGTTGACCCCAGACGCCATCACCAGAACGAGCACCTCATCAGAGTCGATCTCTGGCACAGGAACCTGCTCAATTTGCATGGCTGTTGAGGGGCGACCGTGACGCTCACGCCGGATGGCCCAGGCATGCATCATCTTTGGGACGTGGAATTCCGGCGGGATTTCACCGATTGCGTAAATGTCTTTTTGCTCGCGGCTGATCTTGTTGATCGTGTCCGGCATAATCTTCCTCCTCAATGGCTACGTGCGTCTTTGAACGTCTTCGTAGACCAAAATCCTCGCGACACTGGCTCTACCAGCACCGCAATGCAAGAGGAAATTGTGCAATGCAGCAATTAGGCGATAGTTTTATGCAGTGCCTCAAAAGGCATGCAAGACTTGAGGTTAATGCTCGCTAGGAGGCTTATTATCATCCTCAACAATTTCGCCCTCAAGCGTAAAATCATCGTCTTCGGGCGTGCCCGCTGGATGACCTCGATCCTGCATTTGCGCGAACATAGTCTGCATCTGTCCCGCCACATCAGCCATTTGACCGAAGGCCATGCGCGAGGAAAAATAGGCGCCCACAATCGCGATTATCGCCGGAATAAGAGCAAACCAGATATCAGAGCGAACAAAAAGTTGATTGAACTCGGTTTCTTGGAACATCGCAGCAATAAGCGCAGCGATGCCAAAGCAGACCGCGTAGCCAATAAGGCCTGCTCCGAACCTCTTGAGCGCCCCCTTAAAGACACTTTTACGCTTCTGTTCGGCTTGCGGATTGAGCGCTGCGGCAAGTTCACCCGCAGGAGACGGGCTCACCTTTCGGATCAGAAGGGTTGTTAAGGTGGCTGTCAAAGCAAGAATAGGCACAAGCATAACACTTTGATTCATCGCGCCTGCGGCCATCGCTGAAATAATGAATGCGACGGGACCGGCGGCTCTCAAGGCGATTGGGAAAATAAGGGACAGAGGCATTGGAGATCCGAAAACTTAAAATTCAACGCCCTAAAGATTTCGGGCGTTCGTTATCAAAGCTGATAACTAGCAGGCTTAACCCTTGCCGATAAGGCTTAGGTCCGCCATGTTTCGCAGCGTTAAACAGGAGCCAGAGCCCAAAATGGCGGATACAGCCTTTCAACACACGCCAGATCGGCCATGGATCTTCAGGACATATGCCGGGCACTCGACGGCAGAAAAATCGAATACCCTTTACCGGAAAAACCTCTCCAAGGGGCAGACAGGACTGTCGATTGCCTTCGACCTCCCAACTCAGACCGCTTACGACAGCGACCACATTCTATCCCGTGGTGAGGTCGGCAAGGTTGGCGTTCCGGTCAGCCATTTGGGGGATATGCGGACCCTATTTTCTGAGCTTCCGCTCGAGGAAATGAATACCTCCATGACGATTAATGCGCCTGCAGCATGGTTGCTCTCGCTTTATGTGGCTCTGGCTGATGAGCGTGGCGATGATCGTGGGAAACTGCGCGGGACCACGCAGAACGATATCATTAAAGAGTATCTGTCCCGCGGCACCTATGTCTTCCCACCGCAGCCCTCTATGCGACTGATCAGCGATATGGTGAGTTGGTGTTACACAGAGGTTCCAAAATGGAACCCCCTTAATGTTTGCTCTTATCATCTGCAGGAAGCCGGCGCGACACCGGAACAGGAATTGGCTTACGCACTAGCGACAGCCTGCGCCGTTTTGGATGCTGTAAAGGCTGGCGGGCAAGTGCCGGAAGAGGACTTTCCAACGGTATTTGGTCGGATTTCTTTTTTCGTGAATGCCGGGGTCCGCTTCGTAACAGAACTTTGCAAGATGCGCGCATTCGTCGATTTGTGGGAGGAAATTGGAAAGAGCCGCTACGGCGTCCACGATCCAAAAGCACTGCGGTTTCGGTATGGGGTTCAAGTCAACTCACTCGGCCTGACGGAACCGCAGCCGGAGAATAATGTCTATCGGATTTTGATCGAAGCTTTGGCGGTGACGCTCTCCAAACGCGCCCGCTGCCGCGCCTTGCAACTTCCAGCCTGGAATGAAGCGCTCGGGCTGCCTCGCCCATGGGATCAACAATGGTCGCTGAGAATGCAGCAGATCTTAGCCTTTGAGACAGATCTTTTAGAATATGAAGACCTGTTCGACGGCAGTCATGTTGTTGAAGGCAAAAC
>JBCCDF010000212.1:0-4894 GCA_039030935.1 Pseudomonadota bacterium
AAATCTGCCCGCTTTGCGTACACTGGTTCGAATCCAGTCCCCTCCACCACTTGCAAGTCGCGTGATTTTTTGCGGGCCTTCGGGCGGGTATAGCATAATGGTAATGCAGTAGCCTTCCAAGCTATCGATCTCGGTTCGATTCCGTGTACCCGCTCCAGCCGCCCTTATTAGGCTGAGCGTCCTCAAAACGATCGGACAGAAATACGATGGCTTAAGCCGCTAGTCTTTTTTCAATCAGGTCAGCTGGATAGGGGCTCTTATAGAGTTCAATGCCAAACTCATCGCGGATAGCCTGTGGGGATTTCTCCCACTCTTTCTCCCAATCAATCAAGATCAGAGGTGGAGTCTTGCGCCCATGCAGCCAAGCTGTCGAGATTGATGTCATCAGCACTCCATACCCAATCCGCGGAGACAAAGCCCCAACAGCCCCCATGACCGAGAGAAATTGAGCTGAGTAGGGGTGACCAAATTGCGCCATTTGAAACGCGGAAATAGCAATCTCATGCAAGGCTGTCGTGTCATATCCCGCAACGATATGCCAGAGGTCATGTGCCTGAAGAATACGAGTGTTTAGATAATTTAGCGGTTGTGGCAGATCACTGAGACCGATTTCATCACGGTCCAAAACCTCCAAATCAAATTTATTATCCACGATCATGTCGTGAAACTCTCTACCTAAAGACCCGTTGGGACATGCCGCCAAAGTCTCTAGAGTGATTTTCGGTGGAGGGGCGCTTCCCTCCATGCTTGTGACTTTAGGATATTCTCGCGCTGCTTCGGCGGTCGCTTTCAAATAATCCTCGCCCATAAGACCACCTAGGTGGGCAGTTCTCGCGGTAATTCCTGCGGCGTCTAATTCTCCTGCGATCGCGTCCTCAGCAACCGACCAGTAAGCGTCCCAAAGTCCATCTGGCTTTTCAGGCCTGCGAATGTCTTTTGGTGTTACAGACGTAGCCGTTATTTTTTCATTGAGCCAGCCGCCACAAACAGCATCATAAACTTCACCGATAAGACCAGGCTCCAAAAACCCCGCTCGTGCAAAGGCAGCTGCAATGTCCACACGGATTTTCTGTCCGACGAAAACAGAAGCGCGCTTTCCATTTCGGCCAAGCTTGTAGAGCCGACTTAGATCTATGGGTTGATTAACCTGCTGTCGAAAACGGGCTTTAAGAGCATCGCGGTTCATAAGATAACTCCCGGATTGTTCTGTATATTATCCGAGAAACATAATCTTGATGACGCTAGGGAAATAAAGCGCTTGGCAAACTTTTTATAATGTTTCAGAATTTGGATGTGAGCTTGCGGCAGAGCGCATCCAGTTGCTCTAAATCGCGGTACTTTATTTTTAGATCACCACCATGACGCTTGTGCTTGATCTCAACATCAAGGCCCAGGATCCGAGACAAGTCAGCCTCCAACGCGACCGTGTCGACATCAGCGGACTTTGTTTCCACGCGTGAACGGATTTTATCTAGCGAGCCACCATCCCTTAGGCGCTTAGCATGGGCCTCGACGTCACGAACAGTAAGTCGTTTTTCTATGGCAAAATTGATCAATTTATCGGGGTCCGGCGCCCCAAGCGCCGCTCTCGCCAGTCCTGCACTTATACGGCCCTTCCTTAGGTGTTTGCGGGAGCGCTCTGATAAATTCAGTAGGCGGATAGTATTGGAGATATGAACGCGGCTCTTACCCACACTGCCAGCAAGGCTTTCCTGAGTACGACCAAAGCGCTTAATAAGCGCCTCATACGCTTCAGCCTCCTCAAGAGGATTAAGATCCTCGCGCTGAACGTTTTCGATAATTCCGATCTCCAAAAGCTCGAGATCGTCAGTCGCGCGAATTATGGCAGGAATGTCTTGCAGACCCGCCTGCTTGGCGGCGCGCCAGCGACGTTCACCGGCTATAATTTGATAAAGACCTGAAGTATCTGGATCAGGCCTGACCAGAATTGGCTGCAACACGCCCCGCTGTTTTATCGAGCCGGCTAGTTCAGTCAGTTCATCTTCAGAAAAGGTGCGTCGAGGCTGAGCCGGATTGGGGCGTATATTCTTGATTTTAATGAAGTTTTCAGAGGAGCTCCCTATCTCTGCATCACCATATCCGACACCTTCTACTTCACCCAAAAGAGCGGATAGGCCTTTTCCGAGACGCTTTGATTTCGACTTATTTTCCGCGGCCATAGTCCTGACTATCTCCGGTTGCGTTCTCTTTGAAGCAGCTCCGAAGCCAACCGAATATAGGCCTCACTGCCTGGGCACCGATAGTCATACAAAAGGGCCGGCTTTCCAAAACTTGGTGCTTCGGAAAGTCGAACATTGCGAGGTATCACGGTTTTATAGACCTTAGTGCCCAAAACCGTTCGGACTTCATCAGCGACCTGATCAGACAAATTATTGCGGCGGTCATACATGGTCAGAACAACGCCCTGAATATCGAGCTCAGGGTTTAAGCCATTTCGGACAAGCTCTACTGTACGCAAAAGCTGGCTGAGGCCCTCGAGGGCCAAGAACTCGCACTGCAAAGGAACCAATAAGGAATGAGCGGCTGTCATCGCATTGATGGTCAAAGACGATAGCGATGGCGGACAATCGATTAGGATGTAGTCGTACTCGGTCAAACCAAGAGATTTCGCGCGGTCTGTGTATGACTTTATGCTGTCACGCAGACGATAAGATCGGCGAGGATCGTTTGCAAGTTCCATTTCGACACCCGCAAGATTCTCGTCACTCGGAACGATATACAAACGGGGCACAAGAGTCTCGACGACAGCATCTTCAAGATGAGCGCCACCAACAACCAAATCATAGCTTGTGATTTTTCGCTCCGGGCGCGTGATACCGAGGCCTGTCGACGCGTTTCCCTGTGCATCGAAGTCCATAACAATGACTTTTCGACCAACAGCAGCAAGCGCTGTCCCCAAATTTATAGCAGTTGTCGTTTTGCCAACACCGCCCTTCTGGTTCGCAACAGCTAGAATTCTTGTCTTATCAAGCCACACGGCGAGCCTCCCGGACGATCAGTATGACACCATCACCAGACCGGCTTGGAATCACTTCATGTTTAAATGTCCAGTAATCCGCGGTTTGCGTCAATTCTTCTTGCCACTTTCTCCCCTTGGGAAAAACACCAACTGCCCCACGCTCAAGCCATGAGGATGCGTACTCGAGCAGTTTGGGGAGGGGCGCAAAGGCGCGAGCCGTAATGAAATCAGCGTCTATGTGACCGTATCTTTCAACTCGCCCATTTAGAATCGTTGTCGGGAGGGAGGCTTTCTCTGAAACATCTCTGAGGAAGGCGCATTTTTTTCCGACGGACTCGATCATTGTGACATGGCCACCCGGTTGCCCCATGAGCGAAGCAATAACCAGCCCCGGAAAACCCGCACCAGAGCCAAGATCTACAACATGTTTTGTTAAATCCAGATGAGGTACTAACTGCAACGAATCAAAAATATGCCGCCGCCAAATATGATCCACTTCACGCGGTCCAATCAGATTCACCTTTTGACGCCAATCGGAAAGCTCGCGAACGATAAGCTTTAAGGCATCCAGTGTTTCACGTGAAACATCCAAGCCAGCGATCGCATCACTTAACCCAAAGCCATCTATGTCCGTCACGCCGCGTCCTGCTTCTTACGTCGCTTAACATGAGCCAGCAACGCTGTGAGCGCGCCCGGTGTAACACCCTCAATGCGACCCGCCTGGCCAACCGTTTCAGGTCTGACCAATTCAAGCTTTGAACGCACCTCATTCGACAACCCACCAACATCCTCAAAATTTAAGCCTTTAGGAATAATCAGCGCTTCGTCGCGTTTCATTGCTTCGACCTCCAAGGCTTGTCGTTCAATGTAGTTTGCGTAGCTGGCTTCAATTTCGACCTGATTTAGAGCTGCGAGGCTGTGCCGCCCAAGATCAGGAAACACC
The DNA here is from genome assembly GCA_039030935.1 of Pseudomonadota bacterium. Lineage (GTDB taxonomy): Bacteria > Pseudomonadota > Alphaproteobacteria > Caulobacterales > Hyphomonadaceae > Henriciella. The sequence goes on from JBCCDF010000212.1 coordinate 3,924, forward strand.
TCAACCACGTCATCCAGACCAATGTCAGGATAGGCTAAAAATTGCCAAAGACTTCGTCGCTGCCCGTCTTGATTCACTGACCAGCCGAGGTCTTTGGCCTCTGAGGGCGTCAATTGTATGGCCGCAAAAGCCGCGCGCGCAGCCTCAAAGAGATCATGTTTCACGTGAAACGCTTCTTTTCGAGAGTCGCCAACCAGTCCCCATTCGACCCCCAAATCCGTTAGCCTTTGATCAGCATTATCCGCTCTTAGGCTAAGACGGTATTCAGCTCGTGACGTAAACATCCGATAGGGCTCGGTCACACCTTTTGTGACGAGGTCGTCGAGCATGACACCAATATAAGCCTGGTCACGCCGTAGGGTGGCGCTCTCAAGTTTCTGAGAATGGCGCGCTGCGTTTAATCCGGCCATCAATCCCTGAGCCCCAGCCTCCTCATAACCGGTCGTGCCATTAATTTGGCCAGCCAAAAACAATCCACTAACCCGTTTTAACTGTAGGTCGCGACCAAGAGCGCGCGGGTCAACATAATCATATTCTATTGCGTAGCCGTATTCGAGGATCTCGACTTTTTCGAGCCCTTCTATTTCCCGCACGAAAGCATCCTGCACATCAGCTGGAAGAGACGTAGAAATCCCGTTCGGATACACAGTCTTGTCGTTTAAGCCCTCGGGCTCAAGGAAAATTTGATGTCGATTACGGTCCGCAAAGCGCTCAACCTTGTCTTCAATGGACGGGCAATAACGCGGCCCTCGGCCCGCAATAGCGCCAGAGTATACTGCTGATTGCTTTAGGTTTTCTGCGATAATCGAATGAACGCGCTCATTCGTATAGGCGATTCCACAAGATAGCTGGGGAACAGTGATTTTTTCACTGAGATATGAAAAGGGTATTGGGACATCATCAGCAGGCTGCATCTCAAGCCTGCCCCAATCAATCGTATCACCATTCAACCGGGCGGGTGTTCCTGTCTT
>JBCCDF010000213.1:0-4892 GCA_039030935.1 Pseudomonadota bacterium
CCCATTGCCATAGACTGGAACAGGTTCATCCAGCCTGCCATATATTTCGTCATCGCCTGAGAGGCCTGCTGAGGCTGGCTCGCAATGGCCTGAGCGATTTTCATTTGAACACCCAGAGCACCAAAGGGGTCGGGACGCTGTGGTGCGGGCGGGGCTTTTTCCTGCAAGGCCGCCATATCCGCCATAAGCGCTTGAGCTTCCAGTCCGGCCTGCATCAGATTTTGGGTAAGCGTCTGGATCTTGGTTTGATCAAGGCCGCTCATCGCCTTCATCAGAGGCGTCTCCAGCCACGCTGTCATATCAAACACATTGCTCATGTGACCCGGTCTCGCAATTCTTGCTGATCCCATATAAGACTAAAGCCGTTGATTTATAATGAGTCCAGTCCGGGAATTGCCTCATGCGCGCTATGATTTTCGTAACACTTTTGCTGGCGGCTGGATGCACGACATCACTGGATCGAATTACTGACGTGACGGAGGCAGCGCCTCAGTGGTATAAAGAGCGGCGGGTCGAACTGGCTGGACAGGGTTACCCTCGTATTGCTGATGTGCCGACAATTACCAGGGAAACTCGGCCCGGCCAAAATCTAGACGCGTCGCAGGCTGCAACGCTTGCTGCATTTGAAGCGCTCTTAGGTGACCCAAGGAACGCCCCTGTTACTGAAAGTGCAGAAGAGATGCGCAATTGGGCCGCTGAGAAACGCGAGGCGATGGACGCCGAAATTCCGGCTCCGGATTTTCTAACAGATGAAGAGGTTGAGGGCCTAAAAGCCATCTTTGATACGCCCAGAGGTCGCCTTTAATCGTCCTTAATGTCCGGGGATATAGGATAGTAAAGTCGAGGGCCTAAGATCTATGCCATAGGAGGCCGCTTATGCGCGGTGAATTTCACAAAATAAGGCGATTGCCGCCCTATGTCTTTGAGCAAGTCCACCGTCGCAAGGCGGAATTACGCGGCCAAGGTGCCGACATTATTGACCTGTCGATGGGCAATCCGGATATGCCAGCGCCCGCTCATGTCGTTCAGAAACTGGCTGAAACAGCCGCCAAACCGGACGTACATGGTTATTCGGCTTCACGCGGTATTCCGGGTTTGCGCAGATCTCTGGTTAATTATTATCAGCGGCGTTTTGGGGTTACCCTCGATAAAGACCGCGAAGTGATTGTGACGCTTGGCTCGAAGGAGGGTTTCGCGAACCTCGCTCAGGCTGTCACGGCACCCGGCGATATCATCCTCGCTCCGGACCCGTCCTATCCTCTACATCATTTCGGTTTCATTATGGCTGGGGCGTCTATTCGGGCTGTGCCGGCCCCAACACCGGAAGATTATTTGCGCGGTATTGAGCACGCCATCCGCTACTCCGTTCCGCCTCCGACGGCGATGGTGCTTTGCTACCCCTCAAATCCGACCGCAGACGTGTGTGATCTGGAGTTCTACCGCGATGCTGTAAAGCTCGCCAAGAAACACGATCTCTGGATCCTCTCCGATCTCGCTTACAATGAGATTTACTTTGAAGAGCCGACGCCCTCAATCCTGCAAGTCGACGGCGCAAGAGATATCGCTGTTGAGACGACAACCATGTCGAAGACCTATTCTATGGCAGGCTGGCGGATTGGTTTCGCTGCAGGAAATGAACGACTGATCGGCGCGCTCGCGCGGGTAAAATCCTATCTCGACTATGGCGCCTTTACCCCGATTCAAGTCGCCGCGACGGCGGCCCTTGATGGGCCTCAGGATTGCGTTGATGAATTCAGGCAAACCTATCGCTCGCGCCGCGATACTTTGGTCGAAAGCTTTGGCCGATCCGGATGGGAGGTTCCCAGCCCGAAAGCGTCAATGTTTGCCTGGGCGTCTATTCCACCTCAGTGTGGACATATGAGCAGTCTTGAATTCTCCCTGAAACTCATGGACGAGGCCCACGTCGCAGTAACGCCTGGCGGTGGGTTTGGTGAACAAGGTGATCGTCATGTGCGCATCGCTCTTGTTGAAAACGAACAACGCATTCGCCAAGCTGCGCGTAACATTCGAAAATTCCTCTCGAGTATGGGCGGTGAGGTTGAAACGCTGCGGAGGTCTGGCTCTTGAAAACTGTAAAGCTGGGGATTGCAGGGCTTGGCCATGTCGGCTGTGGCTTGATCAAACTTGTTGAAGAGCAAGCCGAGCTGCGCCTTCCCGGCCGCGTCGAGATCGTCGGTGTCTCAGCGCGTTCGCGGACCAAAAACCGACCCGTCGATATCTCCGAGTATCGCTGGTTTGATGACGCTGCCACACTCGCTGAAGACCCCGAAGTTGATATCTTTGTTGAGCTTATGGGTGGGTCTGACGGACCGGCAAAATTTGCTGTCGAAGAAGCGATCAAGGTCGGCAAACACGTCGTCACAGCAAATAAGGCTCTGATCGCGATGCATGGCCAAGCGTTGGAAAAACAGGCGCAAGACAAGGGCGTCGACCTCATGTTTGAAGCCGCTGTTGCTGGTGGTGTCCCGGTTGTTCGTGTCCTGCGTGATAGTTTGACAGGCGTTTCGGTGCATCGTGTAAGCGGCATCCTTAACGGCACGTGTAATTACCTAACCACACAAATGCTCGAGACAGGGCGCAGTTATGATGCTGTTCTCGAAGAAGCCCAAAAGCTCGGATATGCTGAAGCCGATCCGTATCTCGATGTTTCAGGCATGGACGCCGCACATAAAGCCGCGATTCTCGCCTCAATTGCGTTCACGGCCGATCTTGATTTTGACCAAGTCAGCGTCAAAGGCGTTGATACAATCGAGCTTCTCGATTTGATCCTCGCAGATCGGTTAGGCCTTCGCATCAAACTGATTGCTGAGGGTATCCTAACCGACAGCGGTGTTGTGACCCGCGTGACACCAAAAGCGCTGCCGCTCAGCCATCCGCTTGCGCGCATTGATAACGCACTCAATACAGTGCGCATTGAGGGTGACCCTCTCGGCGCTGTCACTTTGACTGGACCCGGCGCTGGCCCCGGTCCAACAGCAAGTGCTGTGATGGGCGATATCGCGAAGTTGTTTAGCCCAACGGCGCGCAGTCCTTTTGGCCGAGCTGCCCACCATACAGTCCGCAAATTTGTGGCCGCGACATCTGATGAGCGTGCAGCTTTTTTCCTGCGGGTGAAGCTCGCAGACCGCTCCGGCGCGCTCGCCAATCTCTCTGAGGCGCTGGCGAAATCGAATGTCTCCGTCAATAAGCTCTTGCAAGACTCAGCCGATGACAACGCAGTCTCTCCCGTTGCAATTCTCACTCATCCGTGTACCCGCGGGGACATTGATGTGGCGGCTGACTCGATCGCGTCACTAGAGACAACCGTGGGCGCACCGCAAGTGATCGCGATTGATCCAGCGGAGTGATCCCAGCAACAGGGCGTCAGCCCTCGGGGAGTGACTGACATGACGACAAGTATTCTGATCCCGCATCTTGCGGATGCGATGGTGCGGGTGACTGAGAAAGCCGCGATTGCAGCGGAAACTCTGGCCGGGCGCGGCGATGAAAAAGCCGCTGATGCCGCCGCCGTTGATGCGATGCGGACCGCGTTTAATGCAGTGAATTTTCAAGGCCGGGTCGTCATCGGCGAAGGCGAGCGCGACGAAGCGCCAATGCTGTACATCGGTGAGGAAGTCGGGACCGGCGAAGGCCCGGAAATCGACATCGCGCTTGACCCGCTTGAGGGCACAACACTGACGGCAAAAGCGATGGCGAATGCGCTGGCGGTTCTGGCGATTGCCCCGCGCGGCGGCCTCCTCTTTGCGCCCGACACGTATATGGACAAGATCGCGATTGGACCCGGATACCCAGACGGGATCATCGATCTTGACGCGACCCCCGCAGACAATCTCGCCGCTATGGCCAAGTATAAAGGCGTAGAGGTTAGCCAGATGACGGCCTGCGTGCTGGACCGACCGCGCCACGCCGAGATCCTCGACAACCTCCGCTCCGTTGGCGCGCGGGTCTCTCTGATCACCGACGGTGACGTCGCCGGCGTGATCAACACGACCAATCCGACGACCGGGATCGACCTCTATGTTGGTTCAGGCGGCGCACCGGAGGGTGTTTTGGCGGCGGCCGCGCTGAAATGCGTGGGCGGACAGATGCAGGGGCGTCTGGTCTTCCGCAATGATGATGAGCGCAAACGCGCCGATCGCACCGGCATCACCGATTATGACCGCAAATACAGCCTGAATGAGCTGGCCTCCGGTGAGACCGTGTTCTGCGCGACTGGCGTGACCAAAGGCGGTCTCGTCGACGGCGTCGTGCGCGGCCCGGGCTTTATCGAAACCGATACGCTGGTGATGAGCAGTGCTGACGGTATGGTTCGCAAGATTAGAAGTAGGCATAGAGTTTAATCTCTCTTTTTTGATCTCGCGCTGACGCCCTTCGGGCGACGCGAGATAAAGCGGGTTCCGGTCTGGCTTCGCCAGCCCATGAACCAGGCTCAGGGCTGTGCGTCTTCCAATCAGAATTCCGCGTTGGCTGTGGGTCTCCAAATCTTTGTCCTGTCTTGATTGGGGGGTGAGCGCCTGCGGCTTGGTTCATGGGCTGGCGAAGCCAGACCGGAACCTGCTTCGCCCGTCTGACGCGAAGCGTCTCAGGGACGGGCAAAACAACAAACACACGCCCGCATTGACCGGGGTATCCGGCCTTACAGCACTCTGATCCTAGGTGGGGGTCTGGGCACAGGTCCAAGCGGTGGCGGGCGTGCTCGGCTGAGCTTTAGGATGGCGTGGCCTATCATTGTATAAGTGGTGGAAAACTCGGTGCCGTAGCGGTTTTTGACTGCGTCGTGATGGCCCGGGGCGAGCATCAGGCCGGGGCGACGCCGTGCCATGTGCCAGGCGAGCTTTCGGGCGCGGGCCTGTGGCGCCTCGATCAGGGCG
>JBCCDF010000214.1:0-4849 GCA_039030935.1 Pseudomonadota bacterium
GAATTATGTCTAGAGTGCGCCCGATTGATGGGTCATTTGTTGCTCTCAGTGAGCACGGTTTACACAGAAGTCAGCCAAATCTGAAAGCGCTGCTGTCCACTCTGATTGTGGAACCGACTTGAGTGCGGTCTTGGCAAGCTCTGCATAAGCAGAGGCTTCAGCAAGTGTTGCCTCCGCTGCGCCAGTTGAGCGAATGAGATGGATCGCGTGCGTCAGGTCGCTTTCGACCTGTTGGTCCAGATCAAGGGCGCGGTCCCAAAAAGCCTGATCTTCAGCGCTGCCTCGACGTCGTGCAATGATAACGGGGAGGGTTGTTTTTCCTTCCCGAAAGTCGTCACCAACCGCTTTGCCAATAACGGCTGTTGTCCCGCCATAGTCCAAGGCATCATCTACAATTTGAAATGCAAGGCCGAGATTTTTGCCGTATGACGCTAAGGCGTCAGCATATTTGCCACCATCTTCACCACCACTGAGGGCGCCAGCACGCGCGGCTGCCTCAAAAAGGGCTGCTGTTTTCGCCTCAATGATCGCGAGATATTCTTCAGTCGGTAAATCTTTACGTCCTGCAGCGGCGAGTTGGCGAACTTCGCCTTCTGCAATGACACTTGACGCTCTGGAAAGGATATCCAAAATTTCCAGACTCTCAGTTTGAACCATTAACGTGAAAGCGCGCGCAAAGAGAAAATCACCGACCAGAATTGATGCATTATTGCCCCAGACATTCTTTGCGGCCTGCTTGCCGCGTCTTAAGTCGCTCTCATCGACAACATCGTCATGCAATAGGGTCGCTGTGTGAATGAATTCAACAGCGGTAGCCAGCGCGTGGCTCTTCCGATTTGCCACCCCAGCAGCATGAGCGGCAGCTAGCGTGACAATCGGCCTGAGCCTTTTGCCGCCTGCAGATACGATATAGCCCGATAAATCGGGGATCACGGCAACAGGGCTTGCTGCACGCTCTTTCAAAAGTGCCTCTGTGGCGTCTAAATCTGCAGCGAGCATCGCCTGAAGGCGTTCGACCACGCTTTGACGATGTGGTTGGGCAATCGAAGGCGCTTTTAAAGTCACTGAAGTGTCCTATTCCACTTTTGCATTGCTTTCCATAGGCATAGAGCAAAATGTAGAGATACTGACTGCGGTATGCGACCGCACGTAAAAGACAGGAGACCCAGCCTTTTGGAAGAAGTCTTTCGCACTAACGACCCTGTTACACTGTCCTATGTGAAACACTTGTTATGGGAAGCAGGCATTGAGCCCTTTGTCCTTGATGAGCACACAGCCTTTATGGACGGGCGAGGGCCCCTGATCCCGATAAGGGTTGTCGTTAGAAGTGATCTTGTTGGGTCTGCACGTAACGCGCTCAAAGATGTGGAGCAGGACGCTTGACGACGGCTGCTGAAACCACGGTTGACGATTTTCTATCCGGTCGTGTTCAAGTGGTTCAGCCCGTTGATGGATTTCGCGCCGGAACCGATAGTGTGCTCTTGGCAGCATCTCTCCCGTCTAATCTACAAGGCGAAGCACTAGACTTAGGGTGTGGGGCAGGGGGCGCACTGCTGCCTGCGGCCTGGCGGTTACCTGATGCTAAATTTACAGGCTTTGAAAAAAATCTGCCCATGGCAGCTTTGGCAACTGAAGGAGTTGCAATCAATAATCTTGAGAAACGCGTTCGTATTGTTGAGGGGGATGTCCTCCATATGCCGGAAGATTGGGAAAACCGTTTTGATCTCGTTTTCTCAAACCCCCCATTTTTTGACGCTGGGTCGATCCAAGCCCCAGCCAAAGGTAAGACTGACGCGTACCTTCAAAGCGCCAGCCTGAAACAATGGCTCTCAGCCATGCTGTTCGCTACGCGTCCAAAGGGAACAATTGTTCTCGTCCACCGCGCAGCGGAGCTTGCTCGGATTTTGAGTGTCCTTGAACGCCGCGTCGGTGAAATAACGGTCTTGCCGATCAGGAGCTTTCCGGGCGAGGATGCAAAGCGGGTTCTTATAAAAGCTCGTAAGGGTTTGCGATCAGGGTCAATGCGCTTACTCGCGGGACTCGATTTGTATGAGCAGCGAGGCGGTCAGCGTTCCGAGATTTTAAGAGACATTTCATCTGAGGGCTGCGGAATTGATTGGTGATCAGTCGCTACAAGTCGCATCTTCGAGATCATCATCAAAGATATAGGTGATGTCGCTAATCGGGCTCGTGACCTCTTTGTAGTATAGATTATTTTCATCGCTCCAGCTCTGAGCGAAGCGTTCCATTTTGGTGATACGATCACCTAAAAAGTCACTTAAGTGCTTGGCATCTAGTATACCCCAATAGTCTTTTGGATCGACGCGGCACGACTCAGCAAGGGCAGCCTGATACATCTTATCGCTGATAGTCTGAATATACTGCTGATCAACATTCTGTCCTTCGAGATGAGCTTCCATCTGATTTTTACCGCTTCCATGCATCGTGTAACCGAAATCGTATCCGAGCTGGGCGCGCATCAGATCGAAAGAGGACGGCTGATCGTCGCCACGAAGCCAGCCCCACCATGTCCGATAGTCCATCATCGTAATGCCATGCACAGCAATGTGAGCGCTGTTGTGAATATGAACGCTGTCAAGGCCGGGAAGGATTACCATCGCGCACGCAGACATACAGGCTCCTGCAATGATTGCAGGTTCGCCACGTTCATCCAAAATTCTGCTCATAAGTCTCGCCGTCGCGACGTTCCCACCAGGACTTGTTATGATGATCCGGTCCGCAGCTGGGAGGTCATTCAGCTTTAGAAACTGCTCCGGGAAAATCGCCGAGTTGTAGCAAATCGTCTGGCTGGTCTCAAAATAGCTGACGCCATCTGTCTCAAAGCACTCTTGAACGAGCTCATCGATTTCAGGATCAGGATTGGCAAAAGCGACGTCATCCGCGGAGGAATGAGGAACCAGAGTACTAAACAGACCAGCAGCCACTAAAGCGTATTTGAGCATTCCATTCTCCAAATCGAGTGTCTTTGATGTGGAGCACCTTTTACCGTTCGGCAAGGTTTCGCGATCTGGTCGTTTTCATTGCCAATCTGATTTTTTATCCCTCTATTCTGATAGTCGCCGAAATCTGTGACGTGTTTAAATCACCTCTGACTAAAAAATGGGAGGGGGCCTTAAGCAGAGAGATTGATTTTGACACGCAAGCGTAAACTGATGCATGGTCGCTACTAAGGGATTGGCCAAAGGTCAGAATTTAAAGGGGTAGCAAGATGAACGTACGACTTTTCTTAACCGCTGGAGTCGGGGCAATTATTGTTCTTGGCGCATGCACGCAAGCAAACACAGGTCCGACAAGTCAGTGCGTCGACATTCCAGATGCGAATCTCTTTACGCTTGAGGATGGTAAATTTGTGCCCGCGAATGCTTCTTCAAGCGCACTTGAGGTGCAAGCGAGTGGTGTAGCTGTACCAGCCTTAGTTGCCGGGCTTGGCTTTGACTGGATGTCAGGTGAACGCGATGGCGCAGTTGTCAGGATTATGGGCGATGCACCAAATAGTGCTCAAAGAGCCGCTGGGTTTGCCGCTGCGAAAGCCGCCGTTGAAGCCCACCCGGATTTTCTAAGCGGAGAGATTTCGACCATTACAGACATGATCACTGTGCCAGATGGAGGTGCGGCTGCTAAAAGCCGCATGGCCGACGTCTTTGATGGAATCGGTTTTCCTTGGATGGGGCTGAATCTGAATGGCGCAGTTGCGACGCTAACGGGGACTGCGCCTGACGCGGCTGCGAAAGCCGAGGCATTTCGTTCCGGTAAGACAGCTGTAGAATCGGACGCGGAACTTGCTCAGACCGTTAGCGTTGTCGTCGATGGCATATCCATTGAAGGAGGCGCTGCAGGGGTTGGTGCCGCTGTTGCTGCGTTGCCCTCCAATCCATCAGCGGTAGAGTGTCAAAATGCATTTGTTACCGTGCTTGAAGGACGCAATGTTGAGTTTGAAGTCAATCAGGCTGCTATAAACTCGGTGAGTGCGTCCTTGCTTGATGCCGCGACCGGCGTCGCACTGCTATGCAATACGTATTTGATCGAAATCGGAGGTCACACCGACTCTCGCGGCCCTGACGCTTACAATCTCGATTTGTCACAAAGACGTTCTGATGCGGTGCGCCAGTATCTCATTGAACGTGGTGTCACGGCGCAGGGGCTGACGGCTATTGGATATGGTGAAACCCGGCCTCTCGACCCGGCGACCACTCCTGAAGCTTATGAGAAGAATCGACGCACTGAATTCCTTGTCCGTGAAAGATAATGAGCTCTGAACGACAGTGATGATCATCGCACCCGTTTAACACGGAAAGCGACGCCGCCATCGAGCTTCATCATAAAGCTACCAAAAGCAGCCTCTTTTACGGTTGCCTCTTTTACACCCTTGCGCTTGGAATAGGTGACTTGTCTTCCGTCAGTCTGCTGCCAAACCTGTCCATTTTCGAGCGTTATGCGCAGACCATTAACACGCGACTCCTTTATGCTGGTGACGGCTGTTTGGATTTGAGTGATTTTCCCGCTGTCATCATCATTTCCGCCCAAACGCGGCATGGCAATTCGAGGTAGAGATGGCAAGGAGAATCCAAACGCTTCTCTCTGGACCGTTTCAACCTCCGCACGGCTAATAGTTGTCACCTCACCAGCCTCTTCGGCAGCTTTTAGTCGACCAACCGCGCTGTCGTAACACGCAAGTCTTTCATCGCCGTCATCAATTGAGGCGCAGGCGTACAAAGCCTCTGTAGAGGCGGGTTTGGGGTCATCTGCGACGGCCGCAGATGTCATCAGAAGTCCAAGAAAAATAGAGGAGAGTAGACGCATTGTTCAGGCTCCGGTCATCTGCGGCAGA
>JBCCDF010000215.1:0-4830 GCA_039030935.1 Pseudomonadota bacterium
AACGGCGTTATGGTTGCGCTGAACGCTAAGGACAAAGAACAGGTCCACAAACTTCATGAAATCGCATTGGAGCAAGGCGGCACCTGTGAGGGGCCTCCCGGACCACGAGGCGATAGTGGCTTTTATGCTGCCTACTTCCGCGATTTGGACGGAAACAAGCTGAATGCATTCTGCATGGTCTAGCGCTTCGCTAATTGGCCCCTAGCGGTCGACGGCCAGTGACCAGCAAGGCATAAAAGCCAAGCAAGGCCATGACGCTTGCCGCGACATAGAACGGCAAGGCCGGTGTAATCTCATACAAGCCTGCGCCAATCAGCGGACCGAAAATAAAACCGGATGGCGGTGCTGCGGATAATAACGCAGCGGCCCCTGCCTGTTCATGGCGCTCAACCGATAGGGAGCCAAGCGCGTTTGCCGCTGGAACCGTCAGCGCGGCCCCTGCCCCGACAATAATGAATGCGACACAGAGCAACCAGAACGGCGCAACCAGATTGGCCATAATATAACCCGCAGCGACTAGCATCAGACCGACAGGCAACATCTTACGCGGGTCCGGCCGAAACGGCTGCACATAACCAAACTGGATCACCACCATCATCACCGCCAGACACATGAAAGCCCGCCCTGTCAGATCGACAAGATCAGCCTCGGTTAGACTTAAGCTTTCCATATATCTGTCTTCAATGAACCATCCCAAAGTCTGCTGGATCATCGCCACCGCCAGAAAGTATGTGAAGAGAAAAACCAAATGCGGCAGCACGCGTCGGTCCGTCATCGCTAAAGGTGTCGGGCGCTCTCCACTTGGTGCTGTTGCACGTGTCTTGGGCAAGGTGAAGCCCACCAGCAGACCGCACAGTATGCAAAAGATAATAGATCCCCATAGAGGGGCCAATGCACCGAAATTCGCCAGAACTGCTGCACCCGCTGGTCCGAGTATAGACCCGATACTCATCGCAGCACCCAGCATACCCAAACCACCCGCCCGGGTTGTCGCGGTCGTTGCATCCGTCATCGCAGCCATGCTGGCGGGCTGGAGCCCTGGCGACAACAGCCCGAACCAGATGCGCACAAAGACCAATGTGAAGAACATGGTAAGGCCGGTCAGCACCCCTGCCAACGCCGCCTCCAGCGCAAACAGGAACACCATATTGGTCAGGCCCATAGCGAAGAGCGAAAAGACCATGACACGCTTGCGTCCAAACCGGTCCGCCCAGCGCCCCCATTGCGGGATCATCAGTGCGTAGAGCGCCGCTGAAAGCGTCAAAATTCCCGCAACCTGCAACTCCGTCAGGCCAGCCTTACGCGCCAGTGGAGAAACGACCACGAAGTTGATTGTCATCCCAGCGCCCATCGCGACGCTGGCCAGCGCGATCATTGCCTGCTGAAATCCAGACAGCGGGCGCAGCGGCACTTCTGTATCAATCGCAATATCGCTCATCAGCTCTCACTCTCAGATGGTAAACTGATGCGCTTCCTATGCCCCGGCAAGCACGCCGTAAGGGAAAGGCATGCGCTTTACCTCTTTCTAGTTTTGCGCCACTCTCACCTCAGGTCCTGCAAAGACAGGATAATGGAGGAAAAATATGGCCATTACGCTTACCCCGACGCAGGGCGTCGGTGCTGAAATTACCGGCGTTGATATCACCGCACTCAGTGAAGACGAGTTTGCCAAAATCGAAACCGCCTTTGCCGAACACGGCGTGATCTTTTTCCGCGATCAGGACACAGTTGAGGACGACCACATCGCCTTCGCCAAACGCTGGGGCAAGATCAATATCAACCGGTTCTTCGCCGCTCACCCTGAGCACCCTGAGATTGCAATGGTCGCCAAAGAACCCGATCAGAAAGACAATATCGGCGGGGGCTGGCATACCGATCACTCCTATGACCATGAGCCTGCGCTCGGCTCGATCCTCGTGGCGCGCGAACTACCCAAGAGCGGCGGCGATACGATGTTTGCCAGCATGTACACCGCCTATGAGACCCTTTCAGATGATCTCAAGGCCCGTATCGAGGGCAAATCCGCCCTGCATTCCGGCAAACACATTTTCGGTGAAGGACCAGACAGCTATTACAACACCTCTGATGCCGGAAGCCATGAGGACGGCACCAACCGGATCGGCAATGCCTCTGTTGCCGAGGCCCTAAACGACCCGATCCACCCGATCGTCATCACCCACCCCCTCTCAGGCAAGAAAGCACTCTATGTGAACCCCGCTTTCACGCGCGAAGTCATCGGCCTCAGCAAGCAGGAAAGCGATGAACTCCTCGCAGAACTCTACGCCCACATCTTCAGAGGCCAGCACTTCCACACCCGCTTTGAATGGGCCCCCGGCAGCATCGCCATGTGGGATAATCGCTCCACTTGGCACTGGGCGCTTAACGACTATCAGGGGCAGCGAAGAGTGATGCATCGGATCACGATTGAAGGCTGCGCCCTGTCCTCCTGAGCCGCATAAGCGACCCATTGCAGAGACCCCTCTTGGCGGGCTGTTTTGCTTGTGCTTTATCTCCGTCTGCTGCACTGCAAAAGACTACTTTCCCTAGCGTCAGTGCATGCCCATATATGCATAGCGGAACCAGCCGCGCTCTGTAATTCTGATTGGGAGGGCACGCCTTTGCTGCTCAACATGCTGAAAGGGAAGCTGCACGCAGCGACCGTTACACAATGCGACGTTTACTATGAGGGCTCTGTCTCCATAGACCAGGATCTGCTTGATGCCGCTGGCATTCTGCCGCATGAGCACGTCCACATCTGGAATATTACCAATGGTGAGCGGATTGAAACCTACGCGATTGAAGCGCCTCGCGGGTCGCGCACAATCGGCGTGAATGGCGGGGCCGCACGCCGCTTCGCTGTCGGTGACAAAGTCGTCATCGCCGCTTTCACTCAAGTCGAGGCTGAGAAAGCCCGCCAGCACAAGCCCATGGTCGCCCTGATGGGTGAGGGCAATGAAGTGAAAGACCCGAGCGCCGCTTACTAGGCTGGAGGCCCATACCAAGCCCGCGCGAGCTCAAGCATCATTGCGAGCGTGAAATATCCTGTTTAGATACGGGATGCGCGATCTCCAATTTTGGTTCACCTCTCTCCTAATAGCGACATTCGGGGCACTCCTCGCATCGCCCCTGAATTCATACGCCGAAACCGAAAAATTCAGCGATGCGAGAGTCGCCGACATCACTCAGTTTCTCAGCCAGACAAAAGACAGCCTTGGCCTCCCCGGCTACGCGGCGATCCTGTTCGAAAACGGTGAATCCGTCGCAACGCTTACCGAGGGTATCGCTGATGCCTCTGGACGAGAGGTTACCGTAGACACCCCTTTTCAGCTCGCCTCTGTCAGCAAAAACTTTAGCGCCCTGATCATTCTACAACTGGCCCAGGAAGGTGCGCTTGAACTCGACGACCCCGTGGTCAAACACCTGCCTGATTTCCAATTGCGGGACGGAAACCCCATCGAAGACATTACGATCCAACAGCTCATTCGCCATCGCAGCGGCCTGCCAACGCGTGAGGGAAACCTTTATCAATTCACGACCGATCGCGGGGATGATGCGACAGAGAAGGCTGTCCAAAAACTGCGGCGGGCAAATCTGACCGCGCCACCGGGGACCCTGCACCAATACTCAAACGCCAATTATGCGATCCTCGCCCACCTGATCGAAACCGTCGAGGGCACCCCGTTCGAAGAGGTCATGCAGACCCGTATTCTTGGGCCTCTCGGCCTTGAAACCTGCTATGTGCAAGTGCCGACCAATTCAGACCTCCAACCCGCCATCGGGCACCGGCAATGGTTTGGGATCTCGATTGAACGTGAGTTTATTCCTGGCCGGATGATGATGTCGGCGGGCGGAATGGTCTGCGGCGCAAAGGATTTGATGCGCTACATGCTCGCCCTCGCAGCCCGTGACCCGAGGCTATTAAACGAAGAGGGCTATGAGACCTTTTTGAACTCAAACCCGAAGGACCGCCCTCAAATCTATAGCTATGAGCTTGGATGGACGATCGTTGGCTCCGGCGAAGACCGCTATCTGATGCACACCGGGCTCAACGGCGGATTCCAGGCCATCGCCGCGTTTTATCCAGAAAGCGCAACCGGCTTTGTCTTCATGAGCAATGTGTCGAGCTTCACCCACGGCGCATTACAAACCCGTCTGAGACAAGTTATTATGGATGAAACAGCGGTGCCGGATGTCGTCAGACACACGTCTCGAGAAATCTTGTACGCCGCCGTCGGATTAGCAGCGGCCCTCATAATTGGATTCATCTGGCTTTTCTTAAGACTGTTCAAAACGCGCCCGACCCGGCGAAAAACATGGACGGGACTTCTCATCAAAACCGCCCTACCCGCCACCTTGCTTGCAGCACTGGCTTACGCAGTCTTTTTCCTTATTCCAGCGTTTAACGGGATCAACCTTCGATCCATGTTCGTCTTCTTCCCGGATATCGCCCTCTGCATCCTTCTGGTTGGGATTTTCTCAGTACTCAGCGCAACCGCCCTCCTGGTCAATCGCATCAGAGCTTGAAGCAAGACGCGGGCGTACCGCTTTTCACTGTAAAGCACCCCCTTCCTTATCCCCTAAATTCTCCTCACACCCCTCATAAGCCCGCTCGTTCCATCACGCTCTCCACGGCAGCGCTTGCGCTGACCGTGGAGCCCATCTCCCACTCGTGCTTCCAGAAAAAGGGGTAACGCTTCTTCTCAGCCCAGCCGAGAGACTGGGTGATGGACCCCACGGTCGAGCCTTGGGGAGCGTGAAAGAGAGACCAGATATCCAGTCTATCCCCCACGCAGCCCCCCGCCATCATTGGCAATCCCAAAAATCTATCCG